>NZ_CP144460.1:4560000-4864672 GCF_040182365.1 Xanthomonas sp. 10-10 | reverse complement strand
TGCGTGAGGTTGCCAGGATTGAAACCGTCCTCGGCCCGAACCAGATCAATCGCGAAGACGGCAAGCGCCGCATCGTGATCACCGCCAATGTGCGCGATCGCGACCTGGGCAGTTTCGTGGCCGAGGTGCAGCAACGCGTGCAGGCCGAGGTGGCGCTGCCTACCGGCTACTGGATCGGCTACGGCGGCACCTTCGAGCAACTGATCTCCGCCGGCCAGCGCCTGGCCTGGGTGGTGCCGGGCACCTTGTTGCTGATCTTCGCGCTGTTGTACTGGTCGTTCGGTTCGTTGCGCGATGCGGTGGTGGTGTTCAGCGGCGTGCCGTTGGCGTTGACCGGCGGGGTCGTGGCGTTGGCCATGCGCGGGTTGGCGTTATCGATCTCGGCCGGTGTCGGCTTCATCGCGTTGTCGGGCGTGGCGGTGCTCAACGGCCTGGTGATGATCGCCTTCGTGCGCAGTTTGCGTGCGCAGGGCATGCCGCTGGAGCAGGCCTTGCGTGAGGGCGCATTGAGTCGCCTGCGGCCGGTCTTGATGACCGCACTGGTGGCTGCGCTCGGCTTCGTGCCGATGGCCTTCAACGTCGGCGCCGGTGCGGAAGTGCAGCGCCCGCTGGCGACGGTGGTGATCGGCGGCATCGTCTCGTCCACCTTGCTGACC
Source organism: Xanthomonas sp. 10-10 (assembly GCF_040182365.1). NCBI lineage: Bacteria > Pseudomonadati > Pseudomonadota > Gammaproteobacteria > Lysobacterales > Lysobacteraceae > Xanthomonas > Xanthomonas sp. 10-10. The sequence goes on along the minus strand of NZ_CP144460.1, from coordinate 4,864,016 downwards.
TTGCTGGTGCTGCCGGTGCTGTACCGCTGGTTGCACCGTGCGCGGTCGCAGCCCGCCACATCGGTTGAGGCGGCACGGCCGCAGGCAGGCACGCCATGAGCGGGTCCTGCTGCGGCTGCGGCAAGACGCTGGAGGTGGCGGCGATGCAGGCCCGTCAACGGCGCGTGCTGTGGTGGGTGCTGGCGATCAATGCCGGCAGCTTCGCGCTGATGCTGGCCGGCGCGCTGCACAGTGGCGCCGCGGCGCTGCTGTCCGGCAGCCTGGATAACCTGGGCGATGCGTTGACCTATGCGTTGAGCCTGGCGGTGGTGGGCGCCAGCCTGGCGGCCAAGGCGCGGGTGGCCTTGCTCAAGGCCGGGCTGATCCTGCTGGCCGCGCTGGCGGTGGCGGCCGAGATCGGCTGGAAGCTGGCCCACCCGCAGCTGCCGTTGTTCCAGAGCATGGGGCTGGTGGCGGCGCTGAACTTCGCCGCCAACCTGCTGTGCCTGCGCCTGCTGTGGCCGTACCGTACCGGCGACATCAACCTGGCCTCGGCCTGGGCCTGCTCGCGCAACGATGTCTACGAGGGCGTCGCGGTGCTGGCTGCCAGTGCCGGGGTCTGGGCGTTCGGTCGCGGCTGGCCCGATGTGGTGATCGCGGTGGCATTGCTGCTGCTGTTCCTGCGCTCGGCGTGGCAGGTGGCACGCGGCGCATTGGCGGAGCTGCGTCGGGTCGCGGTGATGGCGCAAGCCGGCGACGGCTGACCCATTGCTACGGTCGGGCGAGGCACCACGGCGGCGCTAGCGGCAGCGTGCTGTAAGTGCTTGCGGCACATGGGAAAGCCGTGCATAATGCGCGGCTCGCTGTGCCCGGATCGCTCCGGATGGCGGTACCCAGCGCGATGGGGTTGCCGGCCGGTTCCAGCGTAAGTTCTTGATTCCCAACGTTGCGTGGCAGCTTGACGCTGTCGGGGCCGCCGCTCCCCAGGCTATGGGTGGCAATTCATTTATCGAGGTGCGTAATGTCCCGCGTATGCCAAGTGTCCGGCAAGCGTGTGCAGACGGGTAACAACGTCTCCCACGCAAACAACAGAACCCGTCGTCGCTTCCTGCCCAACCTGCACGAGCGCCGTTTCTGGGTCGCCAGCGAAAACCGCTGGGTGAAGCTCCGTGTCTCCGCGCATGCATTGCGCACCATCGACAAGAACGGGATCGATGCCGTTCTGAAAGAGCTGCGTGCGCGCGGCGAAAAGGTCTGAGGAGTAAGCAGTCATGGCAAAAGGCAAGCGTGACAAGATTCGTATGATTTCCTCGGCCGCTACCGGCCACTTCTACACCACGGACAAGAACAAGAAAAACACTCCGGGGAAGATGGAAATGATGAAATACGACCCGGTCGTGCGTAAGCACGTGATGTACAAGGAAGGCAAGATCAAGTAATCCACCGATTACCGATCTGTATCCAGCAAGCACCCGCCGAAAGGCGGGTGTTTGCGTTTGTGGAGTGTTGCGGGGTTTGATCGCAACAATGGTTTAAGTACGCGCACTTCCTGGGCCACTCCACCTCCGCCCCTGCGGGGCACCCTCTCCCGATGGGGGAAGGGAGCGAGACGTCGTTTTTCCGATTGCACGCACCGCTAGCAGTTTGCAGTTCGAGGCGAAGCAGTCGGTGTTTTACTTCTGAAGGCGCTTGGCGACGCGTTTGACGTCGCAGGCGGTGACCGCTCTCCGAGGCGCCCCACATCCGCCCCTGCGGGGCACCTTCTCCCGATGGGAGAAGGCAGCACCGCTACAGTCCCCGCGCACGCAGCTGTGCGTCCAGGCGCGGGTACACCCGCCGCGCGTTGCCTTCGAACACCTTGCGTTTGTCGGCATCGGAAATCGCCAATGCGTCGATGTAACGCTTGGTGTCGTCGAAGTAGTGACCTGTCTGCGGGTCGATACCGCGCACCGCGCCGACCATTTCCGAGCCGAACAGGATGTTGTCGATGTCGATGACTTCGAACAGCAGGTCGACGCCGGGCTGGTGGTACACGCAGGTGTCGAAGAAGACATTGCGCATCACGTGCGTGGATAACGGCGGTTTGCCCAACATGTCGGCCAGGCCGCGGAAGCGGCCCCAGTGATACGGAACGGCGCCACCACCGTGCGGGATGATGAAGCGCAGCTGCGGAAAATCAGCGAACAGGTCGCCTTCCAGAAACTGCATGAACGCGGTGGTGTCGGCATTGAGGTAGTGCGCGCCGGTGGCGTGGAAATTGGCATTGCAACTGCCCGAGACGTGCACCATTGCCGGCACATCCAGCTCGACCATTTTTTCGAAGAACGGGTACCAGGCGCGATCGGTCAAAGGCAGGCCGGTCCAGTGGCCGCCGGACGGGTCGGGATTGAGGTTGCAGCCGACAAACCCGAGCTCGGTGACGCACCGTTCCAGCTCCTTGATCGACTGTGCGATCGACACGCCCGGCGACTGCGGTAGCTGACACACGCCAATAAAGGTGTGCGGATACAGCTGCACCACCCGCCCGATCAGGTCATTGCAATGCCGCGTCCACACCTGGCTCACCGCTTCATCGCCGATGTGGTGCGCCATGGTGCTGGCACGTGGCGAGAAGATCGTCATGTCCGCACCGCGCTCGCGCAGCAGGCGCAATTGATGCTGTTCGACGCTTTCGCGAAGTTGATCGTCGGAAATGTGCGGATAGGCCGGCACCGGCAGGCTTGCGTCGTTGTAATGGGCAATCTGCGCCTTGCGAAACGCATCGTGTGCAGCCGGTGCGGTGGTGTAGTGGCCGTGGCAGTCGATGATCATGGCAATGCTCGTTGAAGTGCGAATCGGAACCGGCGCACGCAGTCTGGCGAACGCATGCAGCGCGCGGTGGCGGTCGACGCTGTGCATGCGCGGCCGCCAGTCGAGTGTGGTCGCTGAGCCTGTGCGTCATCGTCATCGTCATCGTCATCGTCATCCACATCGACGAGCGCAGCTCCGGAACGTATTTCGGGCGGTGTGCGACGGTCTGACGACGACGCGTCTGGCTGCGCGTGCCGCGGGTGCAGCGTGACCTGTCTCACCCTGCACCCCAGGCAGCGCGATGCGCCCACCACGTAGGAGCGCACCCGGGCGCGACCGGCACCCGATCCGCGCTGCCTATGCAGCGAAACCACCCGACATGCGCCGGACAGGCAAGACGTTGCCGCGATGCGGGGGGCATTGCGCGGAGACACGATCCGCAGCGTCGCACGCGCGCGTGTGCATCGCGGTGCGGGCGACGCCGGCAGCGCACCGACGATCGCGTGCTTGCAGGGTGCGCACCACAACGCGCCTGCTCAGGCGGGGTTGAGGTCGCTAAGCCCGCCCGATGCTGGCAACGACGCTCACCCAAACACCACCCCATCGAACAACTTGCGTGCAGTCCTGACGACTGCGGCGCGTACCACCGCGCCGTGTGCGTCGCGTTCGATGACGCAGCCAGTCGTCCCGCTGGGGTGCTCGACCTCCAACTGCTGGATGCTGCCGCCCGGCAGCAGCGCCAGTGCATGCGCGGGCGACTCCGGCAGCAGGCAGGCCGTGGCGACGGTGACGGCGCCGAGCACGCCGATCGAGGCATGGCAGCGGTGCGGGATGAACGAGCGCACGCTGATCGCGCCACCGTTGCGCGGCGCGGCCACCAGCATCATCTTCGGCACGGTCGCGGCGCCGACATCGCCCAGCTGCATCAGGGGGCCGGCCTGCAGGCGAATGGACTCCAGCCGCGCCTTGAGAACCTCGTGCGCATCCAGTGTGGCGCGATCTTCATACCCGCTGATCCCGAGATCGCCGGCGCGCATCACCACGCATGGCATGCCATTGTCGATCAGCGTTACCGCCACGCCATCGAGCGTGTCCACGGCGTGCCCGCTCGGCAACAGCGTGCCGCAGGAAGCGCCCGCAATCCCGGCGAATGCCAAGGCAATGGGCGCGGCCGTGCCCGGCACGCCGTCGATGCGCGCGTCGCCCGCATAAGTGACCCGGCCACCGGGCGTGCGCACGGTGGCCGTTGCCAGGGTGCCGGTGTTGCGCATGAAGATGCGCACGTCGGTCTGCCCGTCGCGAGTAGGCAGCAGGCCGCGTTCCAGCGCGAACGGGGCCACCCCGGCCAGCATGTTGCCGCAGTTCTGCGCATCGCTGACCTGCGCCTGCTCGACCGCCACTTGCAAGAACAGGTAGTCCACATCGGCATCGGCGCGTGTGGAGCGCGACACCACCGCGACCTTGGAGGTGAGCGGGTCGGCGCCGCCCATGCCGTCGATCTGACGCAGGTCCGGCGAGCCGTAGGCGCGCAGCAGGAATGCATCGCGTGCGGCGGTGTCGACGGGCAAGTCCTCGGCCAGGAAAAAGCCGCCCTTGGAGGTGCCGCCGCGCATCCACATCGCGCGCACCTGCTCAGACATAGCGCAGGCCCTTGGCGGCCAGACGCTCGCGCATGGCGTAGATATCCAGGCCCAGTTCGCCGCGCGCCAGGCGCTCGCGCTTGATCAGTTCGCGCGCTTCGCGGGCCTGCGCTTCGGCCAATACCTCTGCCGCCGTGGCGCGCGGCACCACGCACACGCCATCGTCGTCGGCCACCACGACATCGCCTGGCTGGACAAGCTGTCCGGCGCAGACCAGCGGTACGTTGACCGAGCCCAGCGTCTCCTTGATGGTGCCCTGCGCGCAGACGGCGCGGCTCCAGGCCGGGAATTGCATGGCGGTGAGGTCGCGCACGTCGCGTACGCCGGCATCGATGATCAGCCCGCGGCAGCCGCGCGCCTGCGCCGAGGTGGCCAGCAGATCGCCGAAGTATCCGTCGCAGCAGTCGCTGGTAGGCGCCACCACCAGCACGTCGCCGGGCTGCAGTTGCTCGATGGCGACGTGCATCATCCAGTTGTCGCCCGGGGGAACCGAGACGGTGACGGCGGTGCCGGCGACGCGGCAGCCGGCGTAGATCGGGCGCAACCGGTGATGCAACAGGCCGCTGCGGCCCTGCGCCTCGTGCACCGTGGCAACGCCGGCCTGGGCCAGGCCGTCCGCGAGGGCGATCGGGGTGCGCGCAACCTGGGTGACGACCTGGCTCATCCATCCATCCTCGTTAGTGCTGCGCGGAGTCTGAGCGGCAAGAGTCAACCAGCTCAACATTCATTTGAGGTATGCGTATTGGTTTTGCTTATAGTTAGAGCATGCCGCCGATGCCCGAACCGAACCTGCGCCATCTGTATGCCCTGGTCGTGGTGCACCGGCTTGGCAGCATCAGTGCGGCGGCGCCGCAGGTGAATCTGTCGCAGCCGGCCCTGACCCAGGCGGTGGCCCGCCTGGAACAGCAACTGGGCGTGCGGCTGTTCGAGCGGCAGCCTGGCGGCATGGCCGCCACCGAGGCCACCCAGTTGGTGGTACCGCGGATCGCGCGCGCGCTGGCGCATCTGGACCGTGGCATCCGGGTGGCGCGACGTGCGCTGCGGTTGCCGGCGCGGCCCGGTCTGGAGCGGCGGGTGTCGCTGGGACAGCTGCAGGCGCTGGTGGCGGTGGACGTGGCAGGCAGCTATTCGCTGGCGGGGGTGCAACTGGGCGTGTCGCAGCCGGCGGTCTACCGCGCAGTGCAGGCACTGGCCGATGTGATCGAGGTGCCGCTGACCATGCGCCGCGGCAAGGCGATGCAGCCCACGCCGGTGGCGGAGCGGCTGCTGCGGCAGGTGCGGCTGGCGCTGGCGGAGGTGCGCGCCGCGCTCGACGAAGTGGCCGCCCTGCGCTCGCACGATGCCGGGCGGGTGGTGGTGGGAGTGATGCCGCTGGCGCGGGCGATCCTGTTGCCCCAGGCGCTGGCGCGGTTTGCGCGTGCGCACCCGGCCGCCAGCATCAGCGTGGTCGAAGCCCCGTATGCGCAGTTGCTGGCGCATCTGCGCGAGGGCGGGCTGGACCTGCTGATCGGTGCGCTACGCGACCCGTTGCCGGTGCGCGACGTGCTGCAGGAGCCGCTGTTCGACGACGAGCCGGTGATCGTGGCGCGCAGCGGGCACCCGTTGGCCGGCAAGGCGTACGCCTTTGCGCAGCTGCTCGACTACCCATGGGTGATGGCCGCAGCGGGCACGCCGGTGCGTGAGCGCTGGGAGCGCATGTTCCGCGATCGGCAGCTGCAGCCGCCGCCGCTACGCATCGAATGCGGTGCGGAGCTCACCGTGCGCGGGCTGCTGCTGGAAGACGACTGGCTGACCCTGATGTCGCGCGACCAGTTCCTGTTCGAGCGCCGCGCCGGCCTGTTGCGCGAGATCGGCAGCGCCGGGCCGCGCTTGCGTCGGCAGATCGGCATGACCACGCGCAGCGACTGGCACCCCACGCGTGCGCAGACCGCCTTCGTGCAGACGCTGCGGCAGGTGTGCGCCGAGCGCGTGCATCCTGGGTCGGCAGATGCCGGCCCGTTTCGCCATTGCATCCAGCCGGCGGGCACTGCGCCGTTGCGTTTACCCGCAGCCGGGTCAGAATCGGCTTCCTCATGAACATGGAGCGCTGATGCCCGACTGGTCGCAAGGTACCTGGCTGCTGGCACTGGACTGGGCGATCCGCCTGGCCGCGCTGCTATGGATTCCCAGCCGCACCACGCCAGGCGCGGCGCGCAGCTGGTTGTTGCTGATCGGGTTTGTGCCGGTGGCCGGCCTGCCGCTGTATCTGCTGCTCGGCCAACCGTGGGTGTCGCGGCTGCGCGTGGAGCGACAGGCCACCGCTTCGCAGGTGATCCGCGAACAGCAGCTTCCCTTGCATGCGTTGCGCTGGACGCCGCAGGCCGATACCAGCAGCGCCGAGGTGGTGCCGCTGATCGAACGGCAGGGCGATTTCATGCCGACCCTGGGCAATGCGGTGGAATTGCTCGACGACTACGCGCAGTCGCTGCAGGCCCTGATCACTGCGATCGATGCAGCCGAACAGCGCGTGCATCTGCTGTATTACCTGATGTTCGACGATGCGGTGGGCGATGCGGTGGTGGCAGCGTTGCAACGGGCAAGCGCGCGCGGCGTGCGCTGCCGCGTGCTGCTCGATGCAGTGGGCGCCAAGCGCGGCCTGCGGCGTTATCGCAAGCGCCTGCAGGCCGAGGGCATCGAGGTGTTGGCGGTGCTGCCCGGTGGCCTGCGCTGGCGCCGCAGCGGGCGCATGGATCTGCGCAATCACCGCAAGATCGCGGTGATCGACAACCAGGTGGGCTTTGTCGGCTCGCAGAATCTGGCCGACGCCGGCTTCATCGACGGTGTGCCCAATCGCGAGCTGGTGGCGCGTGTGCGCGGGCCGGTGGTCAATCATCTGGAAGCGGTGTTCGCCAGCGACTGGTTCACCGAAACCGGCCAGCGGCTGGATGTCTGGCCGGATGCGCCGGTATGTGAGGCCAACATCGCCACCCAGCTGTTGCCCAGCGGGCCGGCATATCCGTTCGAAAACGCGCGTGATGCGATCAATGCGGTGATCCATCTGGCGCGGCGCAAGGTGGTGCTGGTGACGCCGTACTTCGTTCCCGACGAAGCCTTGCTGAGTGCGCTACGCATCGCCGCGGTCTCGGGCGTGGATGTGCAGCTGATCCTGTCGGAGAGCAACAACCAGGTCCTGGCGGCATGGGCGCAGGAAGCGTATTTCGAGGAGTTGCTGCGCTGTGGGGTGAAGATTGCGCTATACCGTCCGCACTTCCTGCATGCCAAGCATCTGAGCATGGACCAGGACATCGCCCTGGTCGGCTCGATCAATCTGGACATCCGCTCGTTCGCGCTCAATGCCGAGATCGGCATGCTCTGCTACGACCGGGGCGTGGTGCAGCGGCTACGCGAGATCGAACAGGATTATCTGGCCAATGCGCGTGCGCTGGACCTGGAACAGTGGCGCCGCCGTCCGGCCTGGCGCCGCAGCCGCGAAGGCATCGCACGCCTGGCCGATGCATTGATGTAGCGGCCTTACGTCAGTCCAGGCGCATCACCTGGAAGACGTTGCCCTCCGGGTCGCGGCCGTCGTACATCTGGTAAGCAAAGCCGGCGTAGCGTTTGAGCTCGCCCACCGGGACGCCTGCGCTGCGGCGTTGCTCGCGATGGGCCGCCAGGTCCGAGGTGATGGCAAACACCAGCTTCGTGGTGGAGCCTGCCGCCGGCCGTGGCGGGTCGGATGCCGGCGATGCCGGCAACTGGCGGTAGCTGTCGCCGACCAGGTGCAGCGCCAGCTCGATCTGCCCTGCGGCCAGGACGACCCACTGATCGGCGATCTCTTCGAGGACGGGGAGTGAGAAATGGGCCTGGTAGAAGGCCTTGATTGCCGCGACATCGTGGACGTAGACGATGAGCCTGACCAATGCAACAGACATGCTGTGGGCCTCCCAGGGCCTTTGCCGAGCGTGCGCAGCCAATCGTAAGCGCTGGTGATGCTGGGCGCGTGGAAACCTGGCAAGCCCAGGGCCGGCCGGCGAGGCGTCTGCGCAGCCGGGACGCGGCGATCGGGGGTCCGGCGCAGCCATCGCCTACAATGCCGCAATGAATCCAGTGCGTGATCCCGGCGATGCAACGATCGCCATCGTCGGCGGTGGCGCATCCGGTGTGCTGGTGGCGCTGCAACTGTTGCGTCAGGCCGCAGAGCCGCGACGGATCGTCTTGATCGAGCCGCACCCGTTGCTGGGCGAGGGCGTGGCGTACTCCACCACGCGTCCCGAACACCTGCTCAATGTGCCGGCCGCGCGCATGAGTGCGCTGGTGGATGCGCCGCAGGATTTTGTCGACTATCTGCGTGCGCACGCATCTTGCCCGGAGCTGGACGATACGCAGCTGCCGCAACAGTTCGTCGGGCGCAGGCATTACGCGCCTTATCTGCGCGACCGTCTGCAGGCCGCGCGTGCGACCAGCCCTGCTGCCCTGGTCGTGCGTACCGCACGCGTGCAGACCTTGCAGCCCAACGCAGACGGTGCGCTGTTGCACCTGGACGACGGGCATACGCTGCAGGCCGCCGCAGTGGTGCTTGCGGTTGGCAACGCGCTGCGCCCGTTGCCGCTGCGTGGCGCCACCGGCCTGTCGGCTGCGCAGCGGGTGGAGGCCTGGGACACCGAGGCGGTGGCCGCGTTGCCGCAGGACGCCGCGGTGTGCATCGTCGGCTCCGGCCTGAGCATGGCCGACACGGTGGTGACGCTGGCTGCGCAGGCCCATCGCGGCGCGGTGCATGTGGTGTCGCGGCACGGGTTGTTGCCCTTGCCGCATGCGCATGGCGCGGTGGCCGCGTTCGACCCGCAATCGCTGCTGGCGCTGCCGTTGCGTGCGCGCATGCGCGCGTTGCGCCGGCACGCCCGCCTGGCGCTGGCGCAGGGGCTGCCGTGGCAGGGGGTGATGGAACGCATCCGGCCCTTGAGCCAGGCCTTGTGGCAAACCTTGTCCGTAGCCGATCAGCGCCGTTTCCTGCGGCATGTGGTGCGTTACTGGGATGTGCATCGCCATCGCATTGCCGCACCGGTGCATGCGCAGTTGCAGGCGATGCAGGCGCGCGGGCAACTGCAGCTGCATCGCGCGCGGCTGGATGTGGCATTTGAGGTCGGTGCATGCGTGCGCGTGAGTGCGGGCGCTGCCCGTGCCGGGCATGCATTGCAGCTGGACGTGCAGACGCTGGTCAATGCCACCGGCGTGGAAATGCGCGTGCAGGCGATGCGAAACCCGTTGCTGCAGCAGTTGCTGGGGCAAGGCATCGCGATGGCCGGCCCGCACGGCATCGGCGTTGACACCGCTGCCGATGGCAGCCTGATCGATGCCGACGGTCAGACGAACGCGCGCTTGCGGGTGATCGGCAGCCTGCGCATCGGCGCGCTGTGGGAGAGCCTGGCGGTGCCGGAGTTGCGTGAGCAGGCAGCGGCGATCGCGCGCGATGTGCTGCTGGAGCGCTGATAGGCGTGTGGGGACAGGAAAAGCAGCTTGGCTGGCTTCTCCGGCCGCGACATTGGCCTCTTCGATGGGCGAAGGCGACCCTTAGCGCCCGATGAGGGTGCGAGCAAAGCCTCGGGTGACCCGCATGCACTGCGTCGTGGCTGCGCCTCGTGCCCTCACCCCAACCCCTCTCCCGCAGGCGGGAGAGGGGCTCTGCCACGGCGAGCATCTGCCTGCGCTCTCTTGCAGGCGGGAAAACAACCAACGTGCTGGCTTCTCCTGCAAGCGGCAGAGTAATCAACGTCCTGGCTTCTCTCGCAAGCGGCAGATCAACCAATGTCCTGCCTTCTCTTGCAGGTGACAGAGCAACCAGCGGCCTGCCTTCTCTTGTAAGTGACAGAGCAACCAGCGGCCTGCCTTCTCTTGCAGGTGACAGAGCAACCAGCGGCCTGCCTTCTCTTGTAGGTGACAGAGCAACCAGCGGCCTGCCTTCTCCCTTCTCCCGCCTGCGGGGGAAGGTGCCCGAAGGGCGGATGGGGGCAGCAATCCCAACCGCTTCATCGCAATCTCAGCCGCAGCGACGCCACAACCGGTAAAATGCGCCGGTGGATGTCTCTCATTTGCTCGATCATTTAAACCCCGCCCAGCGCGAGGCCGTTTCCGCGCCGCCGGGGCATTACCTGGTGCTGGCCGGCGCCGGCTCCGGCAAGACGCGCGTGCTGATCCATCGCATCGCCTGGCTCAACGAAGTCCAGGGCGTGCCCAACCACGGCATCTTTGCGGTGACCTTCACCAACAAGGCCGCCGGCGAAATGCGCCACCGCACCGACCTGCAGTTGCGTAACGGCAGCCGCGGCATGTGGATCGGCACCTTCCACGGGCTGGCGCATCGGCTGCTGCGTTTGCATTGGCAGGACGCGCGGCTGCCCGAAGGCTTCCAGGTCATGGACAGCGACGACCAGCTGCGGCTGGTCAAGCGCGTGGTGCAGGCGCTGGAACTGGACGAGAGCAAGTATCCGCCCAAGCAGATGAGCTGGTGGATCAACGAGCAGAAGGACGAGGGCCGCCGTCCGCAGCATATCCAGCCCGAGCCCAACGACGACTGGACCGAGGTACGCCGGCAGGTGTACGCGGCCTACCAGGAACGCTGCGACCGCTCCGGCCTGCTGGATTTCGCAGAGCTGCTGCTGCGCGCGCACGAACTGCTGCGCGACACTCCGGCCTTGCTGGCGCATTACCGTGCGCGCTTCCGCGAGATCCTGGTCGACGAGTTCCAGGACACCAACGCCATCCAGTACGCCTTCGTGCGCGTGCTCGCCGGCGAGACCGGGCACGTGTTCGTGGTCGGCGACGACGACCAGGCCATCTATGGCTGGCGCGGTGCCAAGGTCGAGAACGTGCAGAAGTTCCTCAAGGATTTCCCCGGCGCCCAGACCGTGCGGCTGGAGCAGAACTACCGCTCCAGCGCCAACATCCTGGGCGCGGCCAATGCGGTGATCGCGCACAATCCGGACCGCATCGGCAAGCAGCTGTGGACCGATTCCGGCGATGGCGACCCGATCGATCTGTACGCGGCCTACAACGAGGTCGACGAGGCGCGCTACGCGGTGGAGCGCGCGCGCCAGTGGGTGCGCGACGGCGGCAGCTACGGCGAAGTGGCGGTGCTGTATCGCAGTAACGCGCAGTCGCGCGCGCTGGAAGAGGCACTGATTTCCGAGCAATTGCCGTACCGCGTGTACGGCGGCATGCGCTTTTTCGAGCGTGCCGAAATCAAGGATGCGCTGGCGTACCTTCGCCTGCTCACCAATCGCAGCGACGACGCCGCGTTCGAGCGCGCGGTCAATACGCCCACGCGCGGCATCGGCGACCGTACGCTGGACGAAGTGCGCCGCCTGGCACGCGCCAACGCGCTGTCGTTGTGGGAAGCGGCGATGCTGGCCACGCAGGAAAACGGTCTGGCCGCACGTGCGCGCAATGCCTTGGCCACCTTCCTGAGCCTGGTCGGCCAGCTGCACGCCGAAACCGGCGAAATGGAATTGGCCGAACGCATCGACCATGTGCTGATGCGCTCGGGCCTGCGCGAGCATTGGGCCAAGGAAAGCCGCGGCGGGCTGGATTCGGAATCGCGCACCGAGAACCTGGACGAACTGGTGTCGGTGGCCTCGCGCTTCACTCGGCCCGATGACGAAGACAGCCAGGGCATGACCGAGCTGGTCGCGTTTCTGGCCTACGCCTCGCTGGAAGCCGGCGAAGGCCAGGCACAGGCCGGCGAAGAAGGCGTGCAGCTGATGACGCTGCATTCGGCCAAGGGTCTGGAATTCCCCATCGTGTTTCTGGTCGGCCTGGAAGATGGCCTGTTCCCGAGCGCGCGTTCGCTGGAAGAAAGCGGCCGGCTGGAAGAAGAGCGGCGCCTGGCGTATGTGGGCATTACCCGCGCGCGCCAGAAGCTGGTGCTGTGCTACGCCGAATCGCGACGCATCCACGGCCAGGACAACTACAACGTCCCGTCGCGGTTCCTGCGCGAGATTCCACGCGAGTTGTTGAACGAAGTGCGCCCCAAGGTGCAGGTCTCGCGCACCGCCTCGCTGGGCGCAGCGCGTGGCGGCCCGGTGCACGGAATCGTGGAGACCGCGCCGATCAAACTCGGTGCCAACGTCGAGCACCCTACCTTCGGTGGCGGCGTGGTCGTCGACTACGAAGGCGCCGGTGCGCATGCCCGCGTGCAGGTGCAGTTCGATGAAGTCGGTGCCAAGTGGCTGGTGATGGCGTACGCGAATTTGACGGTGGTGTAGCTCGTCCCTGCATCACCGGCAATCCTGGATCTGGGGGAAGCGACGATGGCACGTCGGTGAGCTATCGGTAGGGAGGCAGAGCAGGTTGATGTCGGAGTTGATCAAACGCGCCGAGATTTCCTCACTGCTTGCCGCTGGAGTGGAGTGAAGGCATTGCAGCGACTTCGTCGTCGTACGCCTACATCTCCCAGCTGAAGGTGGAGTTGATGCGCTTGCCATGTATGGTGAGCGTCGACTTGTTCGCCAGCACGACCAGCGTAAATGGTGGCGCATCCTGGTCGCCGCCCGGGTAAATCAGCCGCAATACCCTGCGCTTGGTATCGAACGTCTTGACCTGGAAGTCGTTCTGCAATGGAACGCCTTTGCTATCGCCCGGCGCATAGAAATGGATACTGGCGATCACGGGACGACCATCGTGGCCGATTTCAAACGTCATTGCGTAACCGCCGCCTTCGAAGGACAGGCTCGAGGTGGCATGGGCGGGTGCACTGCAGCAGATCGCGAGCAGTGTGGCCAGGCAGAGGTAAAGAAGCTTCTTCATGGTGTCATCCTTGAACTAGCATGGCATAGAACCGCAATGTTCCAGAAAGTATCAACTATCCCGCTGCCAACGCCATCGTTGCGGCTCCTGCGCGCGGTCCATACCCTCCCGACAACGACTCTCTACCCTCTTTAGCGCTACGAGGGGCGGACCGGCAAATTGCCGTTCTGGCACGGAGATTGGGCGGGCCAGGAATCAGGTCGACAGACCCAGACTGCTCCGCGCTGTTGTGCGCTGCCCGATGCATTCACCGCAGCTTTCGTGACACGCTGCGGTCGAACCGACTGCATGAAGACACACCGCCCGATGCGCACTGAAAAACACAAAATGCTGGCAGGCGAGCTGTACAACGCTGCCGACGACGAGCTGCAGGCCGATCAGGCGGCCGCTGCCGATTGGATGGTGCGTTACAACGCAGCGGCCTTGCAGACTGCCGCGCAGCGACATGCGCTGTTGCGTGAGCGGTTGGCCGAGGTCGGGGCGGGCGCGGTCATCCGCCCGCCGTTTCATTGCGACTACGGCTACAACATCCGCCTGGGTGCGGGCGTGTTCCTCAACTTCAACTGCGTGATCCTGGATATCTGCGAGGTGAGCATTGGCGACGGCACGCAGATCGGCCCCGGCGTGCAGATCTACGCTGCCGATCACCCGCGTGATGCCGTGGGGCGTGCCAGCGGCCTGGAATTCGGGAAGCCGATCCGTATCGGGCGCAACGTGTGGATCGGTGGCGGGGCCATCATCCTGCCGGGCGTGAGCATTGGCGACGATGCATTGATCGGCGCCGGTGCGGTGGTCACCCGCGACGTGCCGGCGAGTGCGACGGCAGTGGGCAACCCCGCGCGTGTGCGAGGAATGCGGCCCGATCCGGATGCCGCGGCGACGGATTGAGCGGATTGAACGACGCGCTGCATGCGCTGTGATCGGCCTTGCATGCAGTGCACGGCGTAGCAGAACAACATTAAGTGCCACGCCAGCCTTTGCAGCATTGATCCACATCAAGGCAACCAGCACCAGCGCCTGTCACCGTGAGTCCGGCACCACAAACGGCAGCAATGCCATCTTTGCAGGAGGTCACCATGTACAAACGTATTCTCATCGCCATCGATGCATCCGAGTTGTCGCATCGCGGCTTGTTTCAAGGGCTGGAACTGGCCAAGGCCACCGGTGCCAAGGTCGACATCGTCACCGTGTCCGAGCCGTGGGCGATGGGCATGTATGACGCGATGGGTTGGAGCGTGGGGTACGAGGCGAGTCCGGAATACCGCACCGAGCGCGAAGCCGCTGCCGAGAAGATCCTGCGTCCTGCGCTGGAACTGGCGGCAGCCGCCAATATCAAGGCCACGTCACGGCATGTGCTGGACCGCTTCGCGGCAGAAGGCATCGTGCAGACCGCCGAAGAATGCAAAAGCGATCTGATCATCATGACCTCGCATGGGCGACGTGGCGTGCGCCGCATGCTGCTCGGTAGCCAGACGGTGGAAGTGCTCACGCACAGCACGATTCCGGTCCTGGTAATTCGCTGAGGCCGACGTGGTACGAACGCGTTGATGAGCAGGTACGCAGGCGACCCATCGCGTCGTTTCATGCAGGAGCGTACCCGGGCGCGACGTGGCGCTACTGGGAATGCCGCATCGCGCCCAGGTGCGCTCCTACGCAACCACTGCGCTTAGCCCTCCATCGGTTCCAACTGCGCGGCAAAGCGTGGCGCCGGCCGGGCGAGCCGGCGCAGCGCTTCGGCATGCACCAGCGGCGAGCCTGCGGTGGGCGTGAGCACACCATGGCGCAGCGATGCGCGCTCGGGCAGCACCTCGTGGTTCAGTTCGCGCATGAAGCGCCACATCGGCATGTAGTGGCCGCGGCGCGGTGCCGGTGCGTGCGGCGTGGCACGGCATTGGCGGCGCCACTGCATCGGCGGCATGCCGAAGCGTTGCTGGAAGGCGCGCTGGAACTGCCGCTCCGAGGCAAACCCCATTTCGTACAGCAGCCAGGTCAGGCTGCACTCCGGATACGCCTGCAGATAACGGTGCGCCGTGCACAGGCGCTGCTCGCGGATATAGCTGGCCACGCCGCCACGCGACTGGAACAGCCGATACAACGAGGCGCGCGACAGCGCGAACGCCTGTTGCAACGACTCGGTGCCGAGCTCGGCCTCGCCGATGTGCTGCTCGATATAGGCCAGCAGATCGATCATCAGCGGCGCATGCGCCTCCATGGTCGGGGCCGCTTGCGGAACGATGGCGCTGTAGTAGCTGATGCTCATGCGGTACTGCCTGCGGCCCACTCCCCGGGGCCTGTCCTTTGATCAACCGAAAAAAGCATCGCCAACCCATCACGTTTCTTTCACGAAGTCGGCCGCGCATCACGCATCGGCACGATTGAGACGATTTGTCGGGTGAGCGTGCAGGGGCATTCCTAGACTCGCCGCAACGCTGAAGAGGCGTCATCGCACGGCCTGTCGCTTGGGTCCGCGTGGTGCGGCAGTTGCGGGCAGGCCCGCAGCACCGGCGTCGCACGCAGGCTCCAGGCGATCGGCCGGGCCGGCGATATCCAGGCCACAAGACAGCGCACGTGCTCCGCACGTTGGCGCAACGGGCAAGCTCAATCGGAGATCAGGCATGGCCAGCAGTCAGAAGTTCATCGCCCGCAACCGGGCGCCACGCGTGCAGATCGAATACGACGTGGAGGTCTACGGCGCGCAGAAGAAGGTGCAGATTCCGTTCGTGATGGGCGTGATGTCGGACCTGTCCGGCGCCAACGCCGGCGAGCTGCCGTCGCTGGACGAGCGCAAGGCATTGGAGATCGATGTCGACAATTTCGACAGCCGCCTGCAGTCGATGCGCCCGCGCGCGCAGTTCAAGGTGCCCAATACGCTCACCGGCGAAGGCGAGCTGGCGGTGGATATCACCTTCGAAAGCATGGACGACTTTTCGCCGGCCGCCATTGCGCGCAAGGTCGCGCCGCTGGCCAAGTTGCTCGAGGCACGCACGCAGCTGGCCAACCTGGACACCTATATGGACGGCAAGGCCGGCGCAGAGCAGTTGATTGCCAATGCCATCCGCGACCCGGCATTGCTGCAGTCGCTGGTATCGGCGGCCAAGCCGGCCTCCGAGCCGGAAGGAGCCTGACGCCATGTCCGCCACCGAAGCCGCACTGGCCAGCAGCAGTACCGAAACCAGCGAGCATGGCGATTTTGCCGCGCTGCTCAATCGCGAGTTCCGCCCCAAGAGCGAACGCGCCAAGGAAGAAGTGGAGGCGGCGGTACGCACGCTCGCCGAGCAGGTGCTCAACCGCAGCGATGTGGTCAGCGAAGACGTCTCGCAAACCATCAAGGCCTATATCGCCGAGATCGACCGCACGCTCACCCAGCAGCTCAACCAGATCCTGCATCACGCCGATCTGCAGCAGCTGGAAGGCGCCTGGCGCGGCCTGCATTACCTGGTCAACAACACCGAGACCGATCAGCAGCTCAAGATCCGCGTGCTGAACATCAGCAAGAAGGAACTGGGCAAGGTGCTCAAGCGCTACAAGGGCACCGCCTGGGACCAGAGCCCGATCTTCAAGAAGGTCTACGAGCAGGAATACGGTCAGCTCGGCGGCGAGCCGTATGGCTGTCTGGTCGGCGATTACTACTTCGACCAGAGCCCCCCGGATGTGGAGCTGCTCAACGGCATCGCACAGGTTGCCGCGGCCGCGCATGCCCCGTTCATTGCCGCAGCCGCGCCCAAACTGATGGGCATGGACAACTGGAACGAGCTGTCCAACCCGCGCGACCTGGCCAAGATCTTTTCCACGCCCGATTACGCCGCATGGCGCTCGCTGCGCGAGTCCGAAGACTCCAAGTACATCGGTCTGGCGATGCCGCGCACGCTCTCGCGCCTGCCCTACGGCGCGGCCACCAGCCCGGTGGACGAGTTCGATTTCGAAGAAGACACCACCGGCGCCGATTCCGGCAAATACACCTGGCAAAACGCGGCCTATGCGATGGCGGTGAACATCAACCGCTCGTTCAAGCAGTACGGCTGGTGCTCGCGCATTCGCGGCATCGAATCCGGCGGTGCGGTGGAAGGCTTGCCCACGCATACCTTCCCCACCGACGACGGTGGTGTGGACATGAAGTGCCCGACCGAAGTGGCGATCACCGACCGCCGTTCGGCCGAGCTGGACAAGATGGGCCTGATGCCGCTGGTGCATCGCAAGAACTCGGACATGGCCGCCTTCATCAGCGCGCAGTCCTTGAACAAGCCCGACGAATACGACGACCCGGATGCCACCGCCAATGCCGCACTGGGGGCGCGTCTGCCGTACATGTTTGCGTGCTGCCGGTTTGCGCATTACCTCAAGTGCATCGTGCGCGACAAGATCGGCTCGTTCTCCGACCGCGAGCAGATGCAGAGCTGGCTGACGCGTTGGGTGACCCAGTACATCGATGGCGACCCGTCCAACTCCAGCGAAGAAACCAAGGCGCGCAAGCCGCTGGCCGCTGCCGAAGTGGTGGTGGAGGAAGTGGAAGGCGCGCCGGGCTATTACAGCTCCAAGTTCTTCCTCAAGCCGCACTACCAGCTGGAAGGCCTGACCGTATCGCTGCGGTTGGTCTCGCGCCTGCCCTCGGCCGCCAAGGCCTGATCCGACGCATTCGCGTCACGGGCACGACGCCACTGCGCGTTGCGCCACCCCTGTGTTGTCACTTTCATTGAAGGAGCAGTTCCATGGCGTTCGACATGCACATCAAGTTCGGCAGCGGCAAGGTCAAGATCGAAGGCGCGTCCAACCACAAGAAACATAAGGGCGAGATCCCGATCCTGGCGTGGTCGTGGGGCGCGAGCAATTCCGGCGACCTGCATACCGGCGGAGGTTCGGCCAGCGGCGGCAAGGCGCACGTGCAGGACATTTCCATCACCAAGTACGTGGACGGCTGCTCCAACGCGCTGCTGGATGCAGTGTGCACCGGTGCACGCGTGGAAAACGCCTGGCTGTACGTCACCAACGCCACCGGCGAGCAAAGCGACTTTCTCACGATCGAGCTGAGCGAAGGCGTGCTGATCACCTCGCTGTCCACCGGCGGCTCCGGTGGCGAAGATCGGCTGACCGAAAACGTGACGCTGCACTTCGGCAAGTTCAAGTACGGCTTCCAGCCGCAGGACGACAAGGGCACGGCGCAGGGCGGGGCGAAGGAGTTCACCTACGACATCCAGGGCGTCGCCAAGGCATAACGCGCCACGCAGACCGCGTGCGAGATCGCCGGATAGCGAAGCGGATGGGAGATCGGCATGCGCCACGCGTTCATGCCGGCTGCATCGCGTCGCCCTCGGTTCTCCGGCAACCGCGCGCGAGGGTGTGCTGCTGTACCCGATGCCTGCAATGCAATCACCGGCGGTGTCGACGATGACACCGCCACCTTCTTCGACAAGGACACGCGCGATGGATGCCACCGCACAGACCCTGCTTGCCCGTGGCGAGCCGGCGCAGGCATTGCAACAGCTGGTGCAGCAGGTACGTCGGCAACCGGCCGATGCTGCGCAGCGCGTGTTCCTGTTTCAGCTGCTGTCCGTGCTGGGCCAGTGGTCGCGTGCGGCCGACCAGTTGCGTGCCTGCGGCGAGCTGGATGGCACCACCCAGCCGTTGGTGCAGACCTATCTCACCGTGCTGCAGGGCGAACAGACACGGGCGCAGGTGTTTGCCGGCACCCACTTGCCGCACGTGATCGGCGAGCCGGCCGAGTGGCTGGCGCTGCATCTGCAGGCGCTGCGGCTATCGGCGCAAGGCCATGGCGCGCAGGCGAACGCGTTGCGTGCGCAAGCCTTCGAACTGGCACCGGCAAGCGCGGGCGTGCTCGATGGCGAGCGCTTCGAATGGCTGTCCGATGCCGATGCACGCTTCGGGCCATGTATCGAACTGATGCTCGACAGCGACTATGCCTGGGCACCGTTGCAGCACATCCATCAGCTGCGCTTCGAAGCGCCGGTGGACCTGCGCGACACCGTGTGGGCGCCGGTGAGCGTGCTGTGGCGCAATGGCGGCCAGGTATTTGGGTATATGCCGGTGCGATATCCCGGTAGCGAACATCTGGATGCAGGCGAGCTGCAACTGGCGCGCCGCACCGAATGGACCGAAGGTGCGCAAGGCGAAATCGGCCTGGGCCAACGTATGCTCGGCACCGAGTCGCGCGAGGTTGCGCTGCTCGAGGTGCGCGAGCTGCAGTTCGACGCGTATTGATCTTCATGGCCGAGCTCACCACCACCGAACGCCTGCAGCCCTCGCTGCTGGACCGGCTCACCGATGCCGCACCCAGCCAGCGCGAAGAGAGCCGCGAGCAACGCGTGATCTCGGCCACACGTCTGCGCGAGTGCGTGATCCGCGATCTGTCGTGGCTGTTGAACGCGGTCAATCTGGAAACCAGCCGGCCGCTGGACGCGCATCCGCAGATCCGTCGCTCGGTGCTCAACTTCGGCATCCCGGATCTGGCCGGCGCAGCCGTGTCCGGGATCGATGCGGCCGCGCTGCAGCAGCGCATTCGCGACGCCATCCTGGCCTTCGAGCCACGCCTGATCGCCGACACCTTGCGCGTAAGCGTGCATGCCGACACCGCGCGCATGGACAAGCGCTCGCTGCTGTTCACCATTCAATCGGAGATGTGGGCGCAGCCGCTGCCGTTGAACCTGTATCTGAAGACCGCACTGGACCTGGAAACCGGCCGGCTTGAAGTGATGGAGGGCCACGGCTGATCCCATGGACCCGCGCCTGCTCCCGTACTACACCCGCGAATTGCAGCACGTGCGCGACATGGGCGCCGAGTTTGCGCGCGAGTATCCCAAGATCGCCGGGCGGCTGGGGCTGGATGCGTTCGAATGCGCCGACCCGTATGTGGAGCGCCTGCTCGAAGGGTTTGCGTTTTTGGCTGCGCGCGTGCAACTCAAGCTGGACGCGCAGTACCCGGTCTTCACCCAGCACCTGCTGGAAATGGTCTACCCGCACTACCTGGCGCCGCTGCCATCGATGGCGGTGGTGCAGTTGCAGCCGGACCTGAAAGACAGCGGCCTGAGCGCCGGTGTCAGCGTGCCGCGCCATAGCGCACTGCGCAGCCTGATCGGCGCCGGTGAGCGCACCGCCTGCGAATTTCGCACCGCGCATGCGGTGACGCTGTGGCCGCTGCAGCTGGCCGAAGCCAAGTACCTGGAATCGCCGGCCGCGTTGGCGGCGGCAGGCGTCGCGTTACCGCCCGGGCGCAACGTGCGCGCCGGCATCCGCTTGCGCTTCGAGCTGGTGGGCGGTGCCCAGACCCAAGGCCTGGCGCTGGACCGGTTGCCGCTGTTCCTGGCCGGTGCCGATGGCCTGCCCAAGCGGCTGTACGAACAACTGCATGCCGACACCAGCGCCGTGCTGGTGCGCGGCAGCGATGCGCAGGGAGCGCCATTGCAAACGCTGCAGGGCGACGACGCGTTACAGATGCGCGGCTATGCCGATGAAGACAGCCTGATTCCGTACGACGGACGCTCCTTCAGTGGCTACCGCTTGCTGCAGGAATACTTCGCGTGCCCGGAGCGCTTCCTGTTTGCCGAACTCACCGGTTTGCGCGCTGCGTTGCGTCGCCTGCACGGCGCCAGTTTCGAGGTGGTGATTCTGCTGTCGCGCAGCGTGCCCAGCCTGGCCGCCGCAGTGAGCGCCGAACACTTCACCCTGTTCTGCACGCCGGCCATCAACCTGTTCGAACGCCGCGCCGATCGCATCCATCTGCAGGCCGGCCAGCACGAATATCATGTGCTGGCCGATCGCACCCGGCCGATGGATTTCGAGATCCATCATCTGGGCGAGGTGGAAGGCTTCGGCGATCGCCAGGAGCCGGAACAACGCTTCACCGCGTTCTATGGCGGCGATGCGCGCACGTGGCATGCGCGGCATGGCGCGTTCTACAGCATGCGTCGCGAGCCACGGCTACTGTCGGCGCGGCAACGCCGCGATGGCGCGCGCTCCAGCTACGTAGGCAGCGAGGTGTTCGTCAGCCTGGTCGATGCCAACGACCAGGCCCGCGCCAGCAACCTGCGTCAGCTCGGGCTGCAGCTGTGGTGCAGCAACCGCGACCTGCCGTTGCACATGCCGGTGGGCAAGGGCACTACCGACTTCAGCATGGACAGCGGTGTGCCGGTGCGCAGCGTGCGCTGCGTGGCCGGGCCGACCAAGCCGCGCCCGGCGGTGTCCGACGGGCAGACCGCGTGGCGCCTGCTCAGCCAGTTGCAGCTCAATTACCTGTCGCTGTTCGAAGATGGACCCAACGGTGCGGCGGCGCTGCGCGAGATCCTCACCCTGTACTGCGACCCGTTCGATGCCTCGGCGCAGCGGCAGATCGAAGGGGTCAAGCAGGTTACCGGCACGCCGATCGTGCGGCGGATTCCGGTGCCCGGCCCGATCACCTTCGGCCGCGGCCTGGAGATCACGCTCACCTGCGAAGACGCAGCCTTCGAAGGCACCGGTGCGTTTCTACTGGCTTCGGTACTGCGGCACTTCTTTGCGCGCTACGTTTCGGTGAATTCCTTTACCGAAACCGTGTTGCGCACCACCGAACGCAACGAGGTGGCACGATGGCCAGCCCAGCCCGGCTCCCGACCGCGCCTGTGAGCACCGGTGCTGCCGCGCTGGCACAGGCGCTGCAGACCCGGATCCAGGACTTCACCCCGTTCGCGGCCTTGCGCGCGATCGAGCGTTGCCATCCGCAGCAGCCGCGCCTGGGTGAATCGGCGCGCGCCAGTGACGATGTGCTGCGTTTGCGGCATACGCCATCGCTGGCCTTCGCGCCGCGCGCGCTTGAGCGTTACGTGCCGGCAACCGGCGATCGACCAGCGGCTTTGTATGGCGTGTTTCTGGGGCTATTCGGCCCCAACGCGCCGCTGCCGCTGCACCTGACCGAATACGCCATCGAGCGTGCGCAGCAAGCCAAGGACGGCACCTTTGCGGCGTTTGCCGATGTGTTCCATCACCGCATGCTCAGCCTGTTCTATCGCGCCTGGGCGCAGGCGCAGCCCAGCGTGCAGGCCGAGCGAGAAGCCAGCGATCAGTTTCGCGCATGGCTGGATGCACTGGTGGGCATCGCCAGCCCACACCTGCGCGAGCGCGATGCGCTGCCGGACGAAGCGCGCCGCTATCACGCCGGCCGGTTTGGCGCGGCCACGCGCACACCGGAAGGCTTGCGTGCCGTGCTGCAGCAACTGTTCGACTGGCCGGTGCAGGTGCAGGAATTCATTGCCGAATGGATGCGGCTTCCCGCCGGTGCGCAGTTCCAACTAGGCCTGGGCCCACGAAATGCGCGGCTGGGTGTGGATAGCGTGGTCGGTGCACAGGTGCGCGGTGCGCAACAGCGCGTGCGCATCCGGCTGGGGCCATTGCCGCGCATCGCATTTCAACGCTTCCTGCCCGGTGGCCAGGCGCTGCGCCAGCTTACCGCCGCGGTGCGCAGCTATCTGGGCGACGAGTTCGACTGGGAGCTGCAGCTATTGCTCAAGGCCGACGAGGTGCCCACCCCGCAGCTGGCGCGCAATAGCCGGCTGGGCCTGGATACCTGGATCGGCCGCCGCGCCTGGAGCATCGCCGACGCCGACGAGGTGGTGCTTCACCCCTCCGGTTGACCGCATCGCTACCACTGCCACTGCCACTCACACTCACACGCAACGTACCGACTTCGAAGGACGCACCATGGCCGAGATCTCCCGCAGTGCCCTGTTCGGCAAGCTCAACCCGCTGGCGTATCGCGGCATCGAGAGCGCCACCGTGTTCTGCAAGCTGCGCGGCAACCCGTACGTGGAGCTGGTGCACTGGCTGCATCAGCTGCTGCAGCTGCAGGACTCGGACGTGCACCGCATCGTCAAACACTTCCAGCTCAACCCGTCCGCGCTGGCCCGCGATGTCACCGCCGCACTCGACAGCTTGCCGCGCGGCTCCACCGCCGTCACCGACCTGTCTGCCAATGTCGAAGAAGCGGTGGAACGCGCTTGGGTGTATGCCTCGCTCAGCTTTGGGCAGGCGCAGGTGCGCACCGGCTATCTGGTGATCGGCATCCTCAGCGTGCGTGGCTTGCGTAATGCATTGCTGGCGATCTCCAAGGAGTTCGACAAGCTCAAGCCTGCTGTCTTGGACGAGCACTTCGCCGAGATCGTCGCCGGCTCGCCGGAAGACGGCTTGCTGCCCAGCGATGGCTTCTCGCTGGGCCAGGCGGCGGCACCGGGCGAGGCCAGCGGCGCCATCGCCCCGGCTGCGATGGGCAAGCAGGAAGCGCTGAAGAAATTCACCACCGACCTCACCGCGCAGGCGCGCGAGGGCAAACTCGACCCGATCATCGGCCGTGACGACGAGATCCGCCAGGTGGTCGACATCCTGATGCGCCGCCGCCAGAACAACCCGATCCTGGTCGGCGAGGCCGGCGTGGGCAAGACTGCAGTGGTGGAAGGGTTCGCACAGCGCATCGCACGCGGCGATGTGCCACCCGCATTGAAGGACGTGCAACTGCGTACGCTCGATGTGGGCCTGCTGCAGGCCGGCGCCAGCATGAAGGGCGAGTTCGAGCAGCGCCTGCGCGCGGTCATCGACGAAGTGCAGGCCAGCCCCAAGCCGATCATTTTGTTCGTCGATGAAACGCATACCCTGGTCGGCGCCGGTGGCGCAGCCGGCACCGGCGATGCCGCCAACCTGCTCAAGCCCGCGTTGGCGCGCGGCACTTTGCGCACGGTGGGCGCGACAACGTTTGCCGAATACAAGAAGTACATCGAGAAAGATCCTGCACTGACCCGGCGCTTCCAGGCCGTGCAGGTGGATGAGCCGGACGAGGCCAAGGCGGTGCGCATGATGCGCGGCGTCGCCTCGATGATGGAGCAACACCACAGTGTGCAGATCCTGGACGAGGCGCTGGAAGCGGCAGTCAAGCTCAGCCACCGCTATATCCCTGCGCGCCAGCTACCGGACAAATCCGTGAGCCTGCTCGATACCGCCTGCGCCCGCGTCGCGGTCAGCCTGCACGCTACACCTGCGGAAGTGGACGACAGCCGCCGCCGCATCGAAGCGCTGGACACCGAGCACGCCATCATCGAGCGCGAGCGTGCGATTGGCATCGTGGTGGAGAAGCGTGCTGCCGCGTGTGCAGCCTTGCTGGAAACCGAACACGGCCGCCTGCGTGATCTTGAGCAGCGCTGGGTTGGCGAGAAAGCATTGGTCGATGAGCTGCTGTCGCTGCGTGCACAACTGCGTAGCGGCAATGCGCCGGTGGAAGGCACCGGCAGTGCGTTGGAAGCGGAGGCCGAGGCTGACACCGATGCCGATGCAGATGCCGCGCAGGCAGCGTCTGGCGACACCGCCGTGCTCGACGCACCGGTGCGGGTGGACCGCGACACGCTGCTCGCACGCCTGCAACTGGTACAGGCGGAGCTGGGCGCACTCCAGGGCGAATCGCCCTTGATCTTGCCAACGGTCGACTACCAGGCGGTGGCCGCCGTGGTCGCCGACTGGACCGGCATCCCGGTTGGGCGCATGGCGCGCAACGAGATCGACACCGTGCTGCGCCTGCCCGAACTGCTGGCCAAGCGCGTGATCGGCCAGGACCACGCCATGGAGATGATCGCCAAGCGCATCCAGACCAGCCGCGCCGGCCTGGACAACCCGGACAAACCGATCGGCGTGTTCCTGCTCGCCGGCACCTCCGGCGTGGGCAAGACCGAAACCGCGCTCGCACTGGCCGAAACCTTGTACGGCGGCGAACAGAACCTGATCACCATCAACATGAGCGAATACCAGGAGGCCCACACCGTCTCCTCGCTCAAGGGCGCACCGCCGGGCTACGTCGGCTACGGCGAAGGCGGCGTGCTCACTGAAGCAGTACGACGCAAGCCCTACTCGGTGGTGCTGCTGGACGAAGTGGAAAAAGCCCACCCCGACGTGCACGAACTGTTCTTCCAGGTCTTCGACAAGGGCTGGATGGAAGACGGCGAAGGCCGCCGCATCGACTTCCGCAACACCTTGATCATCCTCACCAGCAACGCCGGCACCGACCTCATTGCCAGCCTGTGCAAAGACCCGGAACTGATGCCGGATCCCGAAGGCATGGCCAAGGCCATTCGCGAGCCGTTGTTGAAGGTGTTTCCGCCGGCATTGCTCGGGCGGTTGGTGGCGATTCCTTACTACCCGCTGAGCAACGACATGCTCGGCCAAATCGTGCGGTTGCAGTTGAACCGCATCAAGAAGCGCATCGAGGAGCGCTACAGGATTCCGTTCGAGTACGACGACTCGGTGGTGGAGCTGGTGGTGAGCCGGTGTACCGAGAGCGAGTCGGGGGGGCGGATGATTGATGCGATTTTGACGAATTCGATGTTGCCAGAGGTGAGCCGGCAGTTCTTGAACAGGATGGTGAGGGGCGTGCCGCTGGCCAAGGTGGCCGTACGCGCGGCCGACCGGCAGTTCAACTACGAACTCCAGTGAGCTGGCGTGGATACGAAGCCCTCCGACGCCCAAGGCGTCGGTGACCCGGGAAATGCACGACGAGGAACGTGATGGCGACGACAGTCAGGGCGATGGTGACTCAGGCGGTGGCGGAACGTATCTACGCGAACTACTTGCGTGGCAATCCACCCTTCAAACCATGGAAGGGGATGCAGGGATGTGCCTGGTTCGCCTACGACGGCAGCCCGAATGCTGGGAGCCTGGCCAGCAAGGACATCGAGGTCTCGGTGGACATCGACGTGCCGCAGGGAGCCCCGGTTATCAGCAAGCAGCAGCTGGAAGAACATCACCATGAGCTGATGACTACGAAAAATATCAACTACAGCAGTGCAGAAGGGCGGATGTGGGGCGAATTCGTAGGCAAGTGCGGACGCGAGTCCAGCTGCGGCGTTCTGATAGTGGATGTGGGTGGATCGAAGTTCTCACAGAGCCAGGGTAAGTACCTACTAGTCAACAACAAGGGATTGGGATTGCTGCGCATGACCCCCACTCAGGCAGAAACTTTGCAGCGGGACATCAACGCCAAGGCTGGCGACGCGGGACATTTGGATGCATTGAAGGAGCGGATCAACGGCAAGAAATCGCTGCATGGCGCGACTTTCACCATCTTCGTAAGCAAGGGCATGGAGTTGAAGAACTTTAAGTCCAATTGCATGGACCGGCACATGGGTAATCCTAAACGGACGCAGGACTCTGAGGGCTGGACCGATACCAAGGGCAGGGAATACGTGACCCTGGAGTACGACGACTACCACGAGGCCAAGCGGCGGGCGAGGAGGATCTATGGCGAGTTCGAGAAGATCCGCAATTCCTATGCTTCGGTGGTGATCTGCTGGTGCGACGAGAATGGGAAAGTAAACGGGGAGCAGTCGTCAAGGCTGGATTTGTGGGCCTATCGGAGCGGGCACAAGATCGTTGGCACTACGCAGGCGGATTCGCCGCCGTCCTACGGCGGATATCAATACTGAGGCGATGCTGCTTCCGGCGAGGACATTCGCCGGCGGCAAGGCGGTGCGCACGGGCTGTGCCTGGATACGTGGACTAGATTGGAGCTGATGCCATGGGAAAGCCAACAGAGAAAGAAATCGACGCCGACTTCAAGGCGGCCTATGCCAAGCTGAGACTGAAGTACGAAGAGCCGGAAACGGGGAAAACTGTCGCGCGCAGTAGTTTCTGGTTTATCAAGGACCTGAAGAAGGTCGCGCTGTTCCTCTATGCCGAAGAGCTCTTCAAGGAAGCGCTCGACACCCTCGAAGCCGAGATGGTTGCGCTGTACGAGCGGCGCAGCGGCAAGAAGCTGACAAAGATCCAGAAGGGGGTGGTTGCGCAGTCCTGGCTCAGCGATTCGGCGAGCGGGCACTCCGCGTTCCTCTTGCAGTCGGTACTGGCGGAGAACGAATTGCAGGAGAAGTTTGCCGACATAGAGAACGTGGATAGCAAGCTACATCCGATGCAGTTTTTCGGAAACCTGACCGATTCCGACTTCGCCGAAAACATTAGGGGGCGCCATCTGGCGGTAGACTACGTGGGTGGCGATCATGGCGAATACACGCACCGCATCCAGTGGTACTGCATCTCCAAGAAAGCCGGGGCGCTCGAGCTGGCGTGTCGCGGAAATGGCGACAAGACCACGGGGGAGCTGTTCCAGCGCTCTGGGCCTGTCTGGCTGAAGGTATTCGACCGTACGGATCCTTCCGACGTGAACGACTTCCGCCGTCCGGAAAAGCTCAATCTCTACCTTGGCAAGCCGGACGACGCGGCGAAGACCCGCTGGCCGTTGCTCACCGGGTTCATGATCTCGCGCCAAGTCGCGACCAATGGCTATTCGTTGCAGACCAAGTTCCTGCTCGCCGCCAAGCTGGCCTACGGCCTGGCCGTCACCCCGGGGTTCCTGCTGATGAGCGTGTCCGACAGCAAGGCCGAGATCGAACGGCTGAGGAAGTTGCCGGTCACGCCGCTCACCGAAGGCATCGAGAAGGAAATCAACGACTTCCTTGACGCGAACAGAGTCATGACCGGGCGCGACAAGTTCTACGTGGGCTCACAGGAAAAGGCGCTTTGAAGGGCGATGGGCGTGATTTTCCCGCATGGCTGCCACGTGGCGGCCGATCCGCCGAAGGCATGGTTGGACAGGAGTGCCGATGCAACCCGCCGCACGCCTGACCGACCTGCATACCTGCCCGATGGTGACCCGAGACAAAGGGGTCAGAGTCTAAGGTTTCCCTGCGCTTTAGAGGGTAACGGGGTCAGGTTAGCTTTGT
Organism: Xanthomonas sp. 10-10; assembly: GCF_040182365.1. Taxonomy (NCBI): domain Bacteria; kingdom Pseudomonadati; phylum Pseudomonadota; class Gammaproteobacteria; order Lysobacterales; family Lysobacteraceae; genus Xanthomonas; species Xanthomonas sp. 10-10. Next base: position 4,836,097 of record NZ_CP144460.1, on the reverse strand, counting down.
CCGCGAACGTGATTTACGAGGAACGAGCCAATGCAACCATCCGCTCGCCTTACCGACCTTTACAAAGCGGGTGGAATTAATTAGGTCGCATGAATAAGTGCTGCTTTGTGGACTTGATGTGCGACCTGTGGGTTCAGGAGCTGAATGCCGTGAACGTCAATGGTTTGACTAACATTTGTGTCTCCGGTGCGACCCCGCTATTTCATTAAATTCTAGAATCTAACCACGAAATACGAGGTGATTTATGGTTGACTTGGTATGTAGCGTCTGCAAAAAGACTGCCTTGGGATTGGTAACGAAGCCGGTGAATCCATCGGACCAGCGCCACCGCAAATGCGTCGGTGCAACGGTGGTCGCGCAGCAGAGCGTGGTTGTCCAGAAGTCCGCGCTTGCCGCGGAGGGACGGGAAAAAGCGACGGCGCGCAAGGCCCTGACTGGCCGCGACCACCAAGGAAATCATGACAGCCTAACCAAACCGGAAGTGCGCGGAGGTCCCAAAGGCGACCGGCACGATCACGGACGTCGTCAGAATGGCTCGGCTGGACAAAACTGAAAAGCCTTAAATATTCGTCCGAGCACGATCAATTTACTTGTCGATTGTCTCCCGAAAGAAGGGGCTCAGGTGCACTCTTAGAAGTCAACCTGATACTGCTCGTCTCCTGACACCGTTCGTCTCCCGTTGAACGGGATCAAGACGTGGGTCTAGAAGTGTTACAGCATCCTTTCGAGTATGACGATGCGCTGATGGAGCTGGCTGTGAGTCGGTGCGCCGCGGTAGTGAAGCGGATAGACGAATGATCGATGTGATCTTGGAGAACTATTTGTTGCCAGAGATGACACTCATTCGGATAGGAGGGCTGCGATGATTAATGTCAGTGCTAGGAGATGGTGGCGTTGCTATCAGTCGCTTTTTTTCACAGGGTGCATTGAATGAGAATCCTATTTTGGAATGTTCAGCGGCTTGGCACGGGCACGCCAGGCAGCAAGCAAAAAATAATGGAGCAAGTTGTCGCCGAGGCGTTTCATTTGCACAATGCCGAATTTGCTGTCTTATGTGAAGTTACAAGCGACCTTGAGCTTGGAGGCGTGACCATCAATAAGCAGGTAGTCACTGCCAAGCGTAGCGCAAAGGGGACCAAGGCTCAGCTCGGCTACGCAGCCATCGATGATGAACTGGATGAAAGTGTATTAATGCGCTTTAATCCTCCAAGCTTCAGGGACGTTTTCGGGACTTCGCCCTGGAAAAAAGGCGGCGGTGAATTCACGAAGCAAAGCAAGCGTCATGTTGCGTTTCTGGGGGCTTTGAACGGGGTAAATTTATATGTTTACCATGCCAATGCTAGCGGGAAGGCAGCCTTTTTAGTTGGGTGGGTAGCCGAAGCACTGCATCAGCTGCACAACGGCTCCTTTGTGTTAATGGGAGATCTGAATTGTGAGCCTGCTGCTCTCATCCTCGCCATGCAAGAGAGTGGTTCCGATCTTAATTCTTTCAATGTTTCTTTTAATGGGGACACGCATAACGCTAAGGTTGGAGTTTCTAAGACGTACGATTATGCAGTCTCCGGAAATAATGTTGCGACCAATGTCGAGGTGCTTAATATTGCTCCCGCAGTGGCTAACTTTTCTAAAAGCATCAACCCGCTCGACGACATATCAGACCACTGTCCAATCATTGTGACGTTCTGAAAACCACATTTGTCAGCAATGGGCCGGAAAGAACGAAAGTACGAAGTAATTAACCTGGTATCACAAAGCCGGAGTAACGGGGCCAGGTTAACCTATCGGTCGACAACGGCGACTTGCGGTGCCGACGAGCCGCTTAATGCCCGCAAAAAGATGCGTCAACGGCCGCTGTGCTTGCGCGTCGGCGGTCAATGCAATTCGTCTGCGCTTCCATCGCCGTCTGGATTTGTCTCCGCCGCAAAAAAAAAGTACATGCGACATTGGTCAGCGAGCGCTATGCGTCCGCTTGGCGCTGCCATCGGCAATGTGCCGGTTTTGTGGCGATGCAAGCCGGTCGGTAACAAGACGCCAGGTGCGCTTTACCCATCTTCGCCACCTAAGAACAGAACGCGTGCTCCAAGAGACAACGCTTCGCTCCCTGCTATCGGTAAGCTATGCCGTTTAGGAGGGGGATAATGAAAAGAAGTCTTGCGATAGTGATGTACATGCTGGCGTTGCCGGCAGCGGCGCAGTCGGCCTACAAGTGCAGCGATGCAAAGCTGGGGACCGTTTACCAGTCCACGCCGTGCGCCGACGGCGCCGAGCAGAAGCGTTGGAACAAGCAACCCGCAGCGACCCCGACAGCAACGGCTGCGGCGGCGCAGGCAGACACGAACACGGCGTCTGCTGCAGGCCAGGAATCAAACCTGGGGTTACGCCTGATCAGTTACGAGCGCCAGCCGAGTCCGGAGGCGTGTACGCGCGCTACCCATGTGCGCGATAGCGCACGCGCCGATACTACGATGCGTCGCGATCCGGATTTCATGCAGGCTGTCGAGCGAGCGGTCGTGCAGGCTTGCCGCTAGACAGGGGCGTTTCAATTTGAGTATCTGCAATCAAGGCATGCCAAGGAAGATCGATGCAACAACGTGAAGGAGCGTCTGCCAGATGGGGCGAGTTGTTGCTCGTGGTGACGATTGCGTTTGGGCTTTCGATCTGGTCCAGCGTTTCGGCAGTCGCGCGCGATGCCGTCGAGCCGGTCTTCTCCGACGCGAGCCTGTGGGGCATGGTGTTCTACGAACTGCTCGTTCTGGCGATCTTGTTGCCAATGCTGTGGTTCCGTGGATGGAGGCCGCAGTCGCTGGGGCTGCAGTGGCAGCGGCGCGACTTGGCGGCGGGGCTCGGCTTGCTGGCGGTGTGCCTGTTGGTCACCTATCCACTGACGCTGTTGAACTGGAGCTCGGGGAGCAACACGAATCCATTCGATGCGATGGTCGTCGGGCGGCTATCGATCACGGCTGTGCTGACCATCTCGCTGATCAATCCGATCTTCGAAGAAGTATTCGTATGCGGTTACGTGATCCGCGCCCTGGAGCCGCGGCATGGGCGGGCGTTCGCGGTGAATGTAAGCGTGGCGATCCGCACCTCGTATCACCTGTATCAGGGTCCGATCGGCGCCATCAGCATCCTGATGATCGGGTTGATCCTGGGTTGGTGGGTGGCCCGACGCGGGCGGTTGTGGCCGGCGATCCTGGCGCATGGCGCGCTGGATCTGCTGGGCTTGATGGTCTATACCTGACTGGCCTGGCCTGGCCTGGCGTCGCCGCCATGCCGCACACTTGCCGCTTGGTCGAACACAGGACGCGGCGATGGCACGGCGATATGGATGGAGCGGGATACTGCTGTGGTTGGCGGCATTCGGCGCGGTGGCGGCTGGTCCGACGCCCGGCCAATACGGCACCAAGCAAGGCTGGGGCAGCCTGCAGGTCAGCGACAAGGGTGGTGCGCGCCACTTCGAGATTCTCGCCGTGGGTGCCAACGGCCACAGCTGTTCGCTGGAGGGCACGCTGCAGGGCGACAAGGCCGAGGTGAGCGATGCCAGCGACGCGCCTTGCAAGCTGTCGTTCAAGCCAGTGGCGGGTGGCTTCAGCATTGCCGCACTCACCCAGGATAGCTGCCGCGATTACTGCGGCATGCGCGCCAGCTTCGAAGGCGACTACCTGCAGTTGCCGGCCGGCTGCACGTCCGCTGCTAGCAGCCGACGACGTGAGGCGTATCTGCGGGACTATCGCGGCAAGCGCTATGCCGAAGCACTTACCGGCATGCAGGCATTTGCGGGCGAGTGCGGCGAGTTTTTCACCTGGCTCGATCGCGACCGTTTCTCCAACGACCGCGCCCTCACCCTGCTGCGCCTGAATCGCCCGCAGGAGTGCCTGGCGGCGCTGGACGGCACCATGGCTGGTCGCAGTCGCGACGAGGCCTCGTTCCAGGCGGAGCTGGATCAACACAGCACGATGCTTCCGCCCAGCGACTGGGACGCCTACCTGCCCATCGCCCGGTCCACCTGGTTCAATCGCAAGCTGTGCGAGGCGGCCAAGCGCTAAGCGTGAGATGGCCTGCCTTGCTGCGCGCAGGTTAGCGCGGGCAGACGGGGTCGCGCCGATGGGCGGTTTCAGTAGGTAGGCGCCGCCTCGACACCGCGTGGCAAATTGCGTAGGCCCCCTGTCTGTCATGTCATTCCCCGGGTGTTGCTGTCCATCGCGCCGGACAAACACGCGCAGCTAGCCAAGAGCGCTCACGAGCGACTTCGAACGCTTCGTGTGCCGGGTCGCGTCAGTAATCTGCGCACGGGACACAACGGCTGCAATGCAGGCGGTGCGCAGGTGACGGCAACTTCAACACAAAAGTCGCAGGCCTCGATGCCCGTCTCGGCTTGCGCCACGACAGTGAAGGCCTGTACGGATCCAGATTCGAGACCTCATCGCGGGGTTGCGCGCGGATGGCAACACACAGCGCGGCACCTGCGAAACCTCAAGCGGTGAGGATGAAAGGAGCGCGCGGTCGGTCACTTTGGTCATCAGCCTCGCATGCGATCAGCGCAGGCAACAGCGAAGACGCGCGTTGGAACCGATATCGCGCAACAATGCACGCATGCACAGACTCCTGCTCGCCCTGATCTGCATGCTCGCCTCCCTCACCGCCACTGCCGGGTCCGCTCCGGAGCGGGTGCTGATCTTCACCAAGACGGCCGGGTTCCGCCACGAGTCGATTCCAACGGCGGTGGAGACGCTGCGGCAACTCGCGCAAGCGCAGGGCATGGTGGCCGACCACAGCGAGGACGCGGACGTCTTCACTGCCGACAACCTTGCGCGTTACCGCGTGGTGGCGTTCGCCAGCACGACGGGCGAAATTCTGGCGCCGGCGCAACAGCAGGCTTTCGAGGGGTTCATTCGGCAGGGCGGTGGATTCCTGGGTGTACATTCGGCCGCCGATACCGGCTACCAGTGGCCTTGGTATGGGCGATTGGTCGGGGCATGGTTCAAGAAACATCCGCCGGGGCTGCAGTCCACCCGCGTGCAGCGCCAGCGTGATGGGCATTCGGTGGGCGATGCCTGGCCGATCACCGACGAGATCTACAACTACCGGCACAATCCGCGCGGCCAGGTGCAGGTGGTGGCCACGGTAGACGAGCGCCTCTATGCCGGCGGTACGATGGGCGCGGACCATCCCATTGCCTGGTGCCATGCCTTCGACGGCGGCCGGGCTTGGTACACCGGGCTGGGCCATGATGCGGCGGTGTATGCGAATGCGGATTTTCTGGGCCAACTGCAGCAGGGGCTGCGCTATGCGGCCGGGCACGTGCCCGACTGTTGAGCGCGTCAGGCACGCCAGACGCGTGCGCTGCAATCATTGCGACCCGCACCGGGGTGAGCTCTCTCAGGGGAGCGGACATTGCAGGTTTCCGACAAAGCCACGCAGGCGTCGTTGGATGGCTGGGCATCCAGGGCACCTCACGCCTCCCGGAAGTCCCACATCTTGAGAAGCCTTGCTGGGCTGCAGGCAGCCAATCATCTTCCAACAGTGCATCGATAGCATCCGCTTGCCATTGAATCCAGCGACGCGGCCGTGCGGGCTGCGCCGTTGCATCAATCGGCAATCCGCAAGTCACTCCCCCTATCGATGGTTGGAAACTCCGATGAACCCGATCGCTGTCACAAGCTATCTCGCACTTGCACTCGTCGCTTCCAGCGCAACCGCATTCGCTGCCGAACCGATCACTGGAAAGTGGTTCACCGATAACCAGCAGGCACTGGTCGATATCCAGCCGTGCGGTGCGTCGTTATGCGGCACCATCGTCAAGGTATTGCGGGCCAAGCCCGGTAGCCGGACAACCGATGCGCTCAATCCGGATCCGGCCAAGCGCCACACCCCCATGGAAGGAACAGTGATCCTCAGCGAGCTGGTGGACGCAGGGAATCTTTGGAAAGGCAAGATCTACAACCCCGAGTCCGGCAAGACCTATGCCGCCAAGATCAAGCGTGAGGTGGACGGCTCCCTGAAGGTGGAAGGCTGCGTGGCCTTTATCTGTCAGGGTCCGACCTGGCAGCGCGCACCTTGATGGTCGCCTGACCCCAAATGGCGACTGCGCAACCGCGAATGCACATGGCCGGTGCCTAGCCGCTGCCGGTTTCCACCGCAGCGATGTGCGCCACCTGCTGGCCGCTCCGCGCCGGGCGGGCGGATTGCCCAGCCTTCGCCCCGGGCGAGCTAAACCGTTACGGATTGAACGATCCACCCAGCCGCCAATGCGGGATACTGCGCTCCCACGCAGGCGAGATGGGCCCCGATGTCCGAGCTGCCGATCACCGAGTTGTTGCAGGCCTGGCAGCAGGACGCGCCCGGGGCGGGCGATGCGTTGGCGCGGCAGGTCTACGAGGTGCTGCGCGCCACCGCAATGCGCGAGCTGCGTCGCGATGCGCGCGCCGGGCTGCAGGCGACCGAGCTGGTGCACGAGGCGTGGATGCGGCTGCAGCTAGGCCAGCAGGCGTTCCGTTCGCGGACGCACTTCTATGCGGTGGCGGCGTTGCAGATGCGCCACCTGCTGGTGGACCTGGCGCGGCAGCAGGCCAGCGCCAAGCGGCTCGGGCAGGCAGTGACCTTGACGATCAGCCTGTCCGACGGCGCGGCGCGGCCGGAGGCGCTGATGGTGGTGGCCGATGCCTTCGACAAGCTGGCGCGGGTGGATGCGCGCAAGGCCCGTGCCTTTGCGTTGACCGAGCTGGTGGGCTTCAGCGTGGCCGAGGCGGCCGAGCAGCTGGAGGTGTCGGTGCCCACGCTGGAACGCGATTTGCGTTTTGCGCGGGTGTGGCTGGCGGCGCAGCTGTGAGCGTGGCGGCCACTGCCTGGCAGCGGCTGGAAGCGCTGTTCCATCAGGCCTGTCAGCTGCCAGCGCACGAGCGCGAGGCCTTTGCGCGTGCGCAGGCCGGTGACGATGCGGTGTTGCGCGATGAATTGCTGGCGATGCTGGCGGTGGAATCGCAGGCCACGCTGCGCGTGCGTGCGCCGCTGAAACAGGCCGCCGCCGCATTGCGCGCGCCCTTGCCGGAACTGCCGGCCGGTACGCGTTTTGGTGCATGGGCGATCGACCGCCTGATCGGTGCCGGCGGTATGGGCCAAGTGTATCTGGGCCATCGCGCCGACGGTGCCTACGAGCGCGAAGTGGCGATCAAGCTGGTGGCCGCCGATGCGCTGGATGTGCAGGGCCGTGCGTTGTTCGAGTTCGAATGCCGGCTGCTCGCGCAGATGGTGCACCCGGCCATCGCGCAGATCCACGATGTGGGCACCGACGCCCAGGGCCGGCCCTACCTGGTGATGGAGTACCTGCGCGGCGAGCCGATCACCTGGTGGTGCGATGCGCAGCGGTTGTCGTTGCATGCGCGCGTGTTGCTGATGCTGCGGGTGAGCGAGGCGGTGCAGCACGCGCATCAGAAAGGCGTGATCCATCGCGACCTCAAGCCCAGCAACGTGCTGGTCAGCGAGATCGATGGGCGGCCGATGCCGGGGGTGATCGACTTCGGCATCGCCGTCGATGCCGCCAACCCCGGCGTGACCTCGGCGCACGGGCGCGGCACGCCCGGCTACATGAGCCCGGAGCAGGCGCGCGGCGTGCAGCAGGTGGACGCGCGCAGCGACATTTACGCACTGGGGGCGATGTTCTATGAACTGAGCTGCGGGCTGGTACCGGTGGCCGGACGCGACGGGCTGCCGCAGCCGCCATCGCAGCGCGTGGCATCGGTGCCGGCGCAGGCGCAGGCGCGCATCTGCGCGGCGCGCGCGACCACCCATGCGCGTCTGCAGCAGCAACTGCGCGATGGCCTCGATGCGATCGTGTTGCGCGCCCTGGCGCCGGAGCCGGTGGCGCGCTACGCCTCGGTGTCGGCGCTGCTGGACGACCTGCACCGCTGGCTCGATGGCTACCCGCCGCGGGCGCTGCGCGCTGGCCGGCTATTGCGGCTGCGCAAGTTCACCCAGCGCCATCGCAGTGGCGTGCTGGCCGGTGGGTTGGTGGCGATGGCCGTGGTCGCCGGCCTGGGCGCCACGCTGTGGTCGCTGCAGCAGGCCGCACGCGATGCGCAACGTGCGCGCGTCACCGGCGATTTCATGACCTCGGTGCTGTCCAGCGTGGACCCGGCGATCGCCAGGGATCTGGACAAGACCCTGATGCTGCGTGTGCTGGAGCAGGCCTCGCAGCGCGCCGCGCACGAACTGGCCAGCCAGCCCGATGCGCGCACCGATGTGGAAAAGACATTGGGCGGTACCTTGATCGCGCTGGCCGATTTTCCGCAGGCGGTGCAGCATCTGCGCACCGCCCATGCACTGGCACAGCAGAGCATGGGCGCGGGCAGCGAACCGGCGTTGAAGACGGCTTCCATGCTCGGCCAGGCACTGCGCGGTGCAGGCCAGCGCGACGAAGCGGCGCAGGTGCTGCGTCGGGGCATTGCGCAGGCCGAGCGCGGCGATCTGCAACATCAGGCCATCGGCAATGAAATGCGCGCCTGGCTGGGCTGGACGCTGCGCGAGCAGGGCCGCATGGGCGAGGCGATGACCGAGAGCCGGCGCGCCTATGTGGCGGCGCTGGCCAACCCCGCGACCAGCGCGGATCAGCGCATCAATGCGGGCACCGTCTATGCCGCCCTGCTGGCCGACGTCGGCCAGCTGCTCCCGGCCATCGCCTTGCAGCGCAGCCTTCTGCGCGAGCGCATCGCCCTGCACGGGGCCGAGCATCCGCTGGTGCTGTCGATGCGCAACAGCCTGTCGGTGTATCTGTTGATGCAACGCGATTTTGCCGGCGCCCAGGCCGAACTTGCGCCGCTGCTGCAGATCACCCGCAAGCTCTATGGCGACAACGCCATGGATACCCTGATGGTGGAAGGCAACCTAGCCGGCGCGCTGCGTCAGCAGGGCAAGCTGGCCGAGGCCGGCCCGCACTATCGTGCCGCGTTCGAGCGCGCGCGCGCCGCGCTCGGCGAGGACGCACCCACCACCATCACCATGCGCAGCAATCACGCGTTCTGGCTGCTGGATGCCGGGCAGGCTGCGGCATCGCTGGCCGAACAGCGTGCCGCATTGGCCACCAGCTTGCGCGTGCTGGGCCGCGCGCATCCGCAGACCGCCGAGATCCTGCGCGGCATGTCCGAGGCCGAGCGCACGCTCGGCCAGACCGCCGCCGCGCGCGCGCATGCGCAGCAGGCGGTGCAGGTGCTCACCGGCATCTTTGGCGATGCCCAAGAGCCGTTGCGTGCGGCACGGCAGACCCTGGCGCTGGCGGAGCCAGCCGCATCCAGCGTAGAGACGACAACGTCGGTGGCGCGGCGCTGAGACGAATTGCCGGGTCAGCGGCGTCACGCGGCGGGATAGTGCCCGTACCGCCAGCGCCGGAGCGCCCCCCGTGCAACCTGCCGCACGCCTGACCGATCTGCATGTCTGCCCGATGGTCACCGGGGTGGTGCCGCATGTGGGCGGGCCGATCATCGGGCCTGGCGCACCGACGGTGTTGATCGGTGGCCTGCCGGCCGCGCGCATCGGCGATTCGGCGGTGTGCGTGGGCCCGCCGGACAGCATCGTGGTGGGCGCGCCGACCGTGATCATCAGCGGCCAACCGGCGGCCCGTCTGGGCGACAGCACCGCGCATGGCGGGGTGATCAGCCTGGGCTGCTTTACGGTGTTGATCGGCTGATGGCCTGGCCGGGGTGCGCAGTGCGCTGGGCTTGCATGGTTGACACATGGCGCCGCGGCGCGCGAGACGTCGGCGATCGTCGCTGCATCCGCAGCGGCGCCATCGCAGCGACCGGTTGCGTGCGCATGCAACCGAGCGGTCGTCATGATCGGCCTCTGCGCGTCTTCAGAAGAGTTAAAAACGCTACGAAAAACAGCTGAGCGTTGCGACCGCAGTGTCCACGCGCAGATGCATCGCCAGCAACGGCACGCCAGCGTTGCCCGATCCGCCGTCATTCGACGCATCGCCTGCGTCCTAGCCACCAAGGAGATGCCGCATGCAGCCTGCCCGCCACGCGATCGCCCACACACACACCGACCTGGACGCCGTGCTGCACAGCGCGATGCAGGCCCATCGCGCCGGCAAGCTCGACCAGGCCGCGCAGGCGTATGCCCAACTGCTGAACGTGCAGCCCGGCCATGCGCAGGCGTTGCATTACCAGGGCGTGTTGCTGCATCAGCAAGGCAAGAGCGCAGCGGCGGTGGAGGCCATCAGCCAGGCCTTGCGGCTGGCGCCTGCGCAGCCGGATGCCTGCAACAACCTGGGCAACGTGCATCGCGAATGCGGCCGGCTGGGCGATGCCGAACAGTGTTATCGCCGTGCGCTTGCGCTGGAACCGGCGCATGCCGATGCGCTGGCCAATCTGGCCGCCGTGCTCGAAGCGCAGCGCCGCCCGGAGGAAGCCTTCCTGACCTACGCTGCGTTGCTGCACACCTATCCCCAATCGGCGCACGGGCACTACCTGCTCGGCTTGTTCCTGCGCAACAACGCGCAAGCCGCCGAGCACCTGCAGCAATCGGTGGAATGCCTGCAGCAGGCCTGCAGCGTGGCGCCGGAGCACCTGCATGCGCGCGAGGCCCTGGGCACCGGTCTGTACTTGCTGGGCGAACACATCCAGGCGCAGGCGGTCTACCGTGCATGGCTGGCGCGCGACCCGGGCAATGCCGTGGCCACGCACATGCTGGCAGCCTGCGGTGGCGCCGCACCGCCGCCGCGTGCAGGCGACACCTATGTGCGCGAGCTGTTCGACGGCTTCGCCGACAGCTTCGACGAGCAATTGCTGCACAACCTGGACTACCGCGCGCCGCAGCGGCTGAGCGAGGCGCTGGCCGCGTGTCTGCCCGCGCCGCAGGCTGCGCTCGGCATCCTGGATGCAGGCTGCGGTACCGGGCTGTGCGCAGCGTTGCTGCGCCCGTATGCGCAGCAGTTGGTCGGGGTGGACCTGTCGCCGGGCATGGTGGCCAAGGCACGGCAGCGCGGCGGCTACGACATGCTGGAAGTTGCCGAACTCACCGCCTACCTGCAAGGCCGGCCGACGCACTGGGACGTCATCGCCTCGGCAGACACGCTGGTGTACTTCGGTGCGCTGCACCCGGTGCTTGCCGCCGCAGCCGCAGCGCTGCGGCCGGGCGGCGTGCTGGGCTTTACCGTCGAAGCCCTGGAGACCGCCGCCGATGCGGTGGAACTGGATGCCAGCGGCCGCTACCGGCATAGCCATGCGCATGTGCTGGCCGCGCTGCACAGCGCCGGCCTGCAGCCGATTGCCATCGCGCTGGATGTGCTGCGCAGCGAGCGCGGACAGCCGGTGCATGGCTGGGTCGTGACCGCACGCACAGCTGTACAGCCCTGAGACGAAATGTCGGCTTTGCCGGCCGCACGCGTGTGAGCATGACCCCGGCAGCAATGGCATGCGGTGGTCCTTGCAGGCCGTCACTCCGGGGCTGCCGGTCAGCGCGTCGTGCGTTGCTCACTCACCTGTGGATGCTTCGATGCCGCGCACCATCACGCTGCACTCCGACCTTGGCGAGCGCCTGCTGCTGCACCGCATGCAGGCCAGCGAAGCGCTGGGGCAGCTGTTCGAGTTCCGCATCGACGCCTTGTGCACGGACGCACAGCCCAACCTGCGCGCGCTGCTGGCCACACCGGTCGCCGTGGAGCTGGCCGACGACAACGGCACGCAGCGCTGGTACCACGGCATCGTGGCAACCTGCGCACAGGCCGGCTTCACCGTGATCGACGCGCTTTCCTACACCGTGCTCGAGCTGCATGTGGTCCCGCGGCCATGGTTGCTGACCCAGCGCCGCGATTGCCGCATCTATCAGGACCTGAGCGTTCCGGAGATCGTCACCAGCGTGCTGGGCGAGAGCGGCTACAGCGACATCCAGCAGCAGCTGAGCGCGCAATACCCCAAGCGGGTGTATTGCGTGCAATACCGCGAAGACGACTTCAGCTTCATCAGCCGGCTGCTGGAGCAGGAAGGCATCTATTACTACTTCACGCATGCGCGCAACGCGCACACGCTGGTGCTCTGCGACGCGCTTGGCGCGCATGCGGTACGCAACGGAGTGGACACCCTGCCGTACGTGCCGCCTGAAATGCAACAGCGGCGCATCCTGCGCTCGGTGGTGAGCCAGTGGCGCAGCGCCCGCGCGCTGCATCCCACCCGTCACGCGCTCGCCGACTACGACCCACAGCAGCCGCGTGCCTCACTGGCAGCAGAGGCCGACGCCAGCGGGGACGAGCTGCATCAGGTGGACGCGCTGAACGCATTCGATTATCCGGGTCCGCATGCACTGCAAGCCGACGGCAGCCGCTACGCGCAAGTGCGTACCGAGGCGCTCAACGTGCAGCGTGCCAGCCACCACGCAACCACCAATGCCTGCGGCCTGATGGTCGGTGCGCTGTTCACCCTGCGCGGGCATCCATGCGCTCCGGTCAACCAGCAATATCTGGTGTTGTCGGCACAGACCACGCTGGCCGCGCCGGAGCATGGCGACGAAGCGCCGTTTTCCAGCACCGTGCAGGTGATGGAAAGCCGGCTGCCGTTCCGTAGTCTGCGGCGCACGCCCACCCCCAGCATCGCCGGCCTGCAGACCGCGGTGGTGACCGGCGATACCGACGAAGACATCGTGGTGGATGCGCATGGCCGTGTGCAGGTGACCTTTCACTGGGCCACATCCGCGCGCCCACACGGTGCACCGTCCTGCTGGGTGCGCGTGGCCTCGATGTGGGCGGGCAAGGGCTGGGGCGCGATGAGCCTGCCGCGGGTCGGGCAGGAAGTGGTGGTGAGCTTCCTGGAAGGCGATCCGGACCGCCCGTTGATCGTAGGCAGCGTCTACAACGCCGATCATGCAGTGCCGTTCGCCTTGCCGGACAACAAGACCCAGAGCGGTATGCGTAGCCGCAGCCTGCTCGGCGGCAGCGCGGACTTCAACGAGCTGCGCTTCGACGACAAGGCCGGCCACGAAGAAGTCTATCTGCGCGCGCAACGCGATCTGCGCGAAGAGGTGCTGAACGACCACACCGCCACCGTGACCAACGACCAGGTCCTCACGGTCAGGCACGATCGCAGTGCCCGCATCGAGAACAACGACAGCGTGGATGTGGGCAAGAAGCTGTTGCTCAAGGCCGGCGAAGAGATCGAGCTGGTCACCGGCAGTTCGCGCCTGCTGATGAAGCGCAACGGCGACATCGTGCTCAGCGGCATCAAGATCCTGGTCGATGCGACCTCCGAAGCCAAGACCACCTCGCTGGCGATCAAGTTGATTGCCGATGCACAGCTGCAGGCCACCTCGCCGGCGACCGAAGTGGTGGGCGACGGTACGCTCAAGCTGTCTTCGGGCGGCATGCTCAGCGCCGAAGCCGGCGCGTCTGCCACGGTCAAGGGCCCGCTGGTGAACATCAAGGCCGATGCGCTGGTGCAGGTTGGCGGCGGCCTGATCATGATCGGATGAGCGCGCCCGATCTCTCGCTGGCGCAGGCGTGTGCGGACATGCAGGTGTCCGCGGCTGCACGTGCGCAGCTGGGCGCGACGATGGCGCCGCAGGCAGCGGTGCGTGCGTTGCTGGCGCAGGGGCATGGCGAGGATGCGATCAAGCTGCTCGCGCGCCTGCTGCCCAAGCGCTATGCGGTGGCCTGGCTGTGCCAATGCGTGCGCGGCGAAACGCTGGACGAGGAAGACCGCGTCGGCGCCGCGCTGGCCGAGAAGTGGGTGCGCGATCCCAGCGAAGCGCACCGCCGTGCCGCGCAGGCGTTTGCGCATGCAGGCGGTTACGTCTCGTTGGGCGCCTGGTTGGCGGCGGCAGTGGCCTGGTCCGGCGGCAGCCTGGCGCCACCGCAGCAGGCCACGCCGGTGCCACCGCCCGAGCACCTGACCGCACGCGCGGTGGCCGCCGCAATCACCTTGCTTGCCGCGCGTGAGCCGGCGCAGCTGCAGACGCGCCGCACGGGGTATGCCGCACACGCGCTGGAGTTGCTGGCCAATGCGCAGGTGCAGTGATGACCAGGCATGGGAAGCAGGCTCAAACCCACCTAGCGGACAGGTTGGCATGCCTGGCGTGGAGTCGGGATGTGCCGCTCGCATCCAGGGCCTGGCCCCGTGCGCCGTGCGTCGGCCTGACATCAACGGTCTGCAGGGTGCATTGCCGTGTTCGCCATCGAAGCGGCGCTGCAGTCGCCGCGGCGCAGCCGTCCTCTGCCAGCCGTCGGGTTGTCGCCGGGCCGTGCCGGGTGCGCGGTGCGGTGTGTGGCGTCCAGCAAGGGATTTTGAATTGCAGCGCATCGCTGTCTGACGCCCACCATCGTTTGCAGGAGTCCGTGTCGTGTCCAGTTCGCAGTTGATTCTCACCGTCGGCGGCGTGCATGCCGCGCAATTCGGGGCCAGCGCGCAAAAGCGCTTTGCCGGCAGTGGTGGAAGCATTGGCCGTTCCGATGAAAGCGATTGGGTGCTGGCGGCGCCAGGCGTCTCGCGCACGCATGCGGTGGTGCGCTTCCTCAATGGCATGTACTTCATCGAAGACCGCAGCACCAATGGCATGTCGCTCAACGGCGTGGCGCTCACGCGTGCCGATCCTTGCGCGTTGAGCGATGGCGATCGCCTGCAACTGGACAGTTTTGAAATCCAGGTGCAGGTGCACTCCCCGGGCGCCGCGCCGGACCTCGCAGCTGCGTTGGATCCGCTGCCGGACGCCATGGACGACCGCACCCAGGTCGCGCCACCGCCATCGCCGATGCGCACCGCCACGCCTGCGCACGCGTTCGACCTGCTGGACTTCGGTGCGCCGCTTGCTGCGCATCCTGTCACCGACGACCCGTTGGAAGGCCTGCTGCTCGGCAGCACGCCACGCGAGCTCGATCCATTGCGGCTGCTCGACCCGTTACCGGCTCCAGCACCGAGCGTGGGGTCCAGCGCATGGAATCACAGCAACGCCAGTCACGATCACTTCCGTCCGCCTGGCAACGGTGAGGCGCGCGCCACGCTACCGGAGAACTGGGACCTGACGATGGGCGACTTTGCGCCGCCCGCGTCGACGGTCCCTGCGCCACCCGTGGCAGCGTTGGCCTTGCAGAGATCAGGCAGCGCGCCGGCATCGACGCTGGCCGTGCCACCGGAGCTGGAGCGCATCTTCACCATCGTGGTGGATGGCGTCATGGACGTGCTGCGCGCACGCGCCGAGATCAAGAACACCTTTCGCTTGCCGGTGACGGTGATACAGCGCTCGGAGAACAACCCGCTCAAGTTCGCCGCCACCGCCGAAGACGCGCTGCAGAAACTGCTGGCCCCGCCAAGCGCTTCATTTCTGTCCGGTGTGCCTGCCTTCGAGGACGCCTTCGACGACATCCGCTGCCACCAGATGGCGATGCTGGCGGGCATGCGCGCCGCCTTCGACGCGATGCTGTTCCACTTCAGCCCCGACCGTCTGGAACAGGAGGCCGACGCCGGCGGCAAGCGCCTGAGCTTCGGCGGCAAGGGCCGTTACTGGGAGCGTTACCGCGACAACTTCGAACAACTGCGCGGCGATCCGGACGACTGCTTCCGCCGCCTGTTCGGCGACGAGTTCGCCCGCGCCTACGAAGCCCAGCTGGCGCGCCTGAAGTCGGCACGGCGGCAGCCCGCCGCGCGCTGACT
Source organism: Xanthomonas sp. 10-10 (assembly GCF_040182365.1). Taxonomy (NCBI): domain Bacteria; kingdom Pseudomonadati; phylum Pseudomonadota; class Gammaproteobacteria; order Lysobacterales; family Lysobacteraceae; genus Xanthomonas; species Xanthomonas sp. 10-10. The sequence goes on along the minus strand of NZ_CP144460.1, from coordinate 4,820,471 downwards.
CCAGCGCATGCAGTGGGCGATGCAGCCAAGGGTGCGACACGCCGGGCAGCCGTGCATCGCGCACGCTCAGTCCGGCAACTGCTTGACGAATTCGATGAAGGCCCGCAGCGCCGGTGGCGTGAGGTTGCGGTTGGGGTAGTACAGGTACGGCCCCTGGAACGGCTGCCACCAGGGACGCAGCACCGGTTCGAGCGCGCCCGCATCCAGGTGCGGCTGAAGCCATTGCTCGAACAGGTGGACGATCCCGCTTCCGGCCACCGCCGATTGAATGGCGAGCTCGATTCCCCCGCCGATCTCCACCAGCAGTTGCCCGCGCGGAACGATGGTGACCACTTCGCCGTTGCGCTCGAATTCCCATTCGGCGATCACGCCGCTTGGAAAGCGGCCACGGATGCAGTCGTGGCCGACCAGCTCCCGGGGATGCGTCGGCCGGCCGCGCCGATCCAGGTAGCCGGGCGCGGCCGCCGTTGCGCTGCGCTGCACACGTGGGCCGATCGGGATGGCCACCATGTCCTGCTGCAGCCGCTCGCCGTAGCGGATGCCGGCGTCGCAGCCTGCGGCGATGACGTCGACGAAACTCTCTTCGGTCAGGATCTCCACGGTGATATCCGGATAGGCCGCCAGGAACGGCGGCAGGATCCGTGGCAGCACCAGACAGGCCGCGCTGACCGGCACGTTCAACCGCAGTGTTCCTGTCGGCGTGTCGCGGAACGCGCTCATGACTTCCTTGGCGCCATCGAGTTCGATCAATGCGGGCTCGATGCGGGCCAGCAGTGCCTTGCCTGCATCGGTCAGCACGACGCTGCGCGTGGTGCGGTTGAACAGCCGCACGCCGAGCCAGGACTCCATGCGCTTGATCGCATCGCTGAAGTTGGACGCACTCTGGCCCGCGCTTTTGGCCGCTTCCCGGAAACCGCCTGCCCGCGCCACGCGCACGAATGCATCCATGTCTGCCAGGCGATTGGGCATTGTTCGGATTTCCGTACGACTTGTTCGATTTATATCAGATTGTCGTACAGCGGCGGCGCCCGTAGATTGCCAATCCAGCGCGACACCGCAGCCTGCCATCGCCGCAATGCCTGCACCCATTGCTGTCCCGGAGTGCGGCCGCCCATGCAACCCGGCCGCACACCATCGGCATCGCACGCGTGCCGGCAACGATTCAGCAGCAAGCCCGTCCACTCACTGCAAGGAACTTCGAATGAACAGCACTGCGCGTCTTGGTGGAAGCTTCACCCTGCCCGGCACCACCCTCAGCCTGCAACGGATGGGATACGGCACCATGCAATTGCCTGGGCCCCATGTCTGGGGTCCGCCGCGCGACAAGGCTGCGGCGTTGTCGGTGCTGCGCGAGGCCGTCACACTGGGCGCCAATCACATCGATACCGCCGAGTTTTACGGGCCGCATGTGTCCAATGCGCTGATCCGCGAAGCGCTGCATCCCTATGACGACGACCTGGTGATCGTCACCAAGATCGGCGTCAGCCGCGGAAGCGACGGCTCCTGGAATGGCGACGCCTCGCCCGAGAGTCTGAGGCGACAAGTGCATGAAAACCTCGCGAGTCTGGGGCTGGAGGCGCTCGATGTCGTCAACCTGCGGCTGGGTGCACCGATGCAGACCGACGAGCGCTCGATCGCCGAGCCGGTGGCGTGCCTGGCAGCGTTGCAACGTGAAGGTCTTGTCCGCCATATCGGCCTGAGCAATGTCACTCCACGGCAGGTCGCGCAGGCGCAGGCGCTGACCAACATCGTCTGTGTGCAGAACCACTACAACCTGGTCAGACGCGACGATGACGCCTTGATCGATTCACTCGCGCAACAGGGCATCGCCTATGTCCCGTTTTTCCCGCTGGGCGGCTTTTCGCCGCTGCAATCGGACCGACTGTCGGGCGTTGCCAAGGAGGTCGGCGCAACCTCGAAACAGGTGGCGCTTGCCTGGTTGCTGCAGCGCTCGCCCAACATCCTGGCGATCGCCGGAACCTCCTCGGTGCCGCATCTATGGGAGAACTTCGCCGCGTCCGCGCTGACCCTGTCCGCAGAGCAGGTGGCAACGCTGGACGGTATTGCCACCGAAGTCGGTTCCTCGCACTGAGGTATACCGCGTACGCGGTGTCTGCAGCCACCCGCCGAGACTGTGCGATGAACTTGCCACGCGTGCCTTGCTGGCGCGCGTGGCAGGAGCATGAGCCCAAGGCCGCGCACGATGCTTCAGTGCGTGGCGGCGGCCGCTGGTTGAACCGCAGCGCCGTCAGCGTCGGGCGTGAGGCATCCGGCAATCGGCCAAGTTCCAGCCGCGTGTCGGCCAACCGCATCCGTTGCGGTCAGGACCGGCAACGACGCGCCATCAGGCCGGCCGCCGCCAGCGCGCATCATCGTCGGCCGCAGCCCCCGGAACCTGCGAAGGCCACCTGGCCGGTGCAGGCAGCCGGGCAACCGTGTCCAACCAGGCCGGCGCGAGGCGACGCCAATGCCGCAGCGGGCCGCTGCGATTGTCTGCCAGCGCGAGCGTCAATTCTTCGCGGCTTGGGGAAAGCCCGGCAACGGCAAGTGCGAACGCCGGAAGAATCTCGCGCTCGAAAAACAGTTTGCGTTGCCGTCGGAACACCCATATCGCCAGCCCCACATAGCCGGTGAATGCGGCAAACGAGATCCACGGCCCCGTCTGTGCGATCGGGACGCCGATGCGCTCGAGCAGGAACCCGATAGGTAGCAGGAGCAGCAGCGCGCATGGCAGGCCAACGACCAATACCGCCAGTTGGCGCCAATCGAGTCGAGTGCTTGCAAAGCGCTGATGCAGTTGCGGATACAGCAGCAAAAAGGGCGCGCGCAACAAGGCGGCTCGCTGCGCCGGGTCCAGCGAGCCGACCGACTCGCGAATCCGGTCCTCGATCTCTAGCCGGCTCGCCAGGCGTGTCACAAGCGCCGGCTGGGTGATGTCGATCAATCTATCGATGGTCTCTGGCGACGACGCGCGTTGCCTGAACCACGATGGATCGTGCGGGAGCGCCTGCCTGCAGCTCTGGCACACCTGCTGTTCATGCGTATACCTCGCCGCGCCAAGACGCAGGCCAAACATCGACCATGCCAGGCCGACGCGCTGGACCTCGAATGCCCGGGCGCTGCGACAGATCAGGCAAAAGTCGGCGACAAAGCCGCAGCCTTGAGTGACTTGACGCTTCTCGACAACAAAAATCAGGATCAAGGCGCTCCCCCGGCGACTCGTCCGCAGCGCATGGAACATCTGAGGATGTCCATCGTGCGGGTACGACGAATGGTACCGATGTCGCCGATGGCGGTCGATTGCCTGAGACATTTTGACGGGTGCGCCTGGCAGCTGCGCCGCAGAATCACCCCGTCGACGCGCCCCATCGGGGCCTGGCGACTGCAGCCATCGCGATCGCCAGCGGGATGCAACCGACCCACAACATGACGCTTGCGCATGGCACGCCGTGCGGTGGCGCGCGGCGTTTCCATAGCGAGTGGATCATGCACAACAACAAGGTCGTGTGGAGCGAAGGGCTGTTTCTGCGCCCGCAGCATCTGCAGCAGCAGGAACGCTACCTGGAGCGCTATGTGGATCTGCGTGCGGCGCGGCTGCGGCCGTACGCCTGGGGCCTGAGCGAGCTGGAATGGGAGACCGATCTGCTGGCGGTGGGCAAGCTGGGGTTGCGGCGTGCGCGTGGCGTGTTTGCCGACGGCACGCCGTTCGCGATGCCGGGCGACGATCCGCTACCGGTGGCGCTGGAGGTGGACCCCAACTGCCGCGATCAGATCGTGTATCTCACGCTGCCCTTGCGGGTACCGGCGCAGCCGGAACTGGGGCGTCCGGAATCGCCGGTCGATCAGTTGTTCCGCTACCGCGTGCGTGAGACCGAAAGCGGCGATGCGTCGGGCAGCACCAGCGAGGCGGTGCTGATGGAAGTCGGTGGGCTGAGCACGCGGCTGCTGCCGCAATCGCAGCCACTGGACGGCTTGGACCGTATCGCGGTGGCGCGCATCATCGAATCGCGCTCGGACCGTCAGGTGATCCTCGACCCGCACTTCATTCCCAGTGCGATGGTCTGCCAGGCCGCCTCACGGTTGACCACGTTCCTGACCGAACTGCTTGGCTTGTTGCATCAGCGCGGCGAGGCGCTGGCGGCGCGGGTGACGCTGACCGACCGCGGCGGCGCTGCCGACATCGCCGATTTCCTGCTGTTGCAGGTGATCAACCGCTGGCAACCGCAGATTGCGCACTGGGCCGCCGCACTGTTGGCGCATCCTGAAGAGCTGTTCCGTGCCCTGGTGGGGCTGGCCGGCGAGCTCAGCACCTTTACCGCGCCAGGCAAGCGCCCGCCGGCATGGCCGGCCTATCGGCACGAGGCGCAGCAGGACAGCTTCGAACCGGTGATCGGCGCCTTGCGCTCCAGCCTGAGCGCGGTGCTCGAACAGACCGCCACCCCGTTGCCGATGCAGGCACGCAAGTTCGGCGTGTGGGTGGCGATGGTGCCCGACCCGGGCTTGCTGGACAGCGCCGCGTTCGTCCTCGCCGCAAAGGCCGACATGCCCAGCGAGGAATTGCGCCGGCAGCTGCCCGCGCACGCCAAGATCGGGCCCGTGGAGCAGATCCGCGATCTGGTCAATCTGCAGTTGCCCGGCATCGTGGCAACGCCGATGGCGGTGGCGCCGCGGCAGATTCCGTACCACGCCGGTTACCTGTACTTCGAGTTCGACAAGAGCGCCGCATTGTGGCGAACCTTGAAGACCTCCGGCGGCATCGCATTCCACTTCGGCAGTGAATTCGCCGGGCTGGACCTGCAGCTGTGGGCGATCCGGAGTTGAGCGCATGAGCCGTTCCATGACCGACATCGATGCCGGCCTGGTTGCGCCGCTTGCGGCCAGCGTGGTGGCTGCCGAAGACACCGACATCAGCGAGTTGCTGGGCCGCAGCGTCAACCCGTTGGTGCAGGCGGCCACGCCGTTGTTGCTGCTGGCGGTGCAATTGCGTCACAGCGCGCAGCTTCCCGACGTGGTCCGTCTGCGCGAGCAGGTGATGGCGCAGATCCGCCGCTTCGAGCAACGCGCCCGCGATGGCGGCGCGCCGGTGGAAGCGGTCACCGCCGCGCGTTACGTGTTGTGCGCCTTGCTCGACGAGGCGGTGCTCAATGCGCCGTGGGGCGAGCGCAGTGGCTGGTCGCAAAAGACCTTGCTGGTGGTCTTTCATGGCGAATCGTACGGCGGCGCCAAGTTCTTCCAGATCCTGGAGCGTCTGTGCGCGGATGTGTCGCGGCATCTGGAATTGATCGAGCTGATGTACCTGTGCCTGGCGCTGGGATTCGTGGGCCGGTATCAGATCGAAGCGGGCGGGCGGGCCAAGCTCGGCGAGATTCAGGACGACCTGTTCCGCCGTATCCGCGCGGCGCGCGGCGCCGCACCCGACAGCCTGGCGCCGCATTGGCGCGGGGTGGAAGACCGCCGCCGGCTGGGCCGCTTCCTGCCGCTGTGGGCCGCTGCGCTGTTGGGGCTGAGCGTGTTGGTGGTGGCCTTCGCGTGGATGCAGACGCGCCTGAACGCATTGTCGGCGCCGATCAGCGCGCAGGTTGCGCAGTGGGGGCTGGCGCCGGCCACACCACCGCAGGCAACGCCGTTGCCGCCGCCGCAGGTGCGTCTGAAACAGTTGCTCGCCACGCAGGAGCGCGCCGGCCTGTTGCGCGTGGATGAGCAGTCCGATGGACAGACGCGCGTGCGCCTGAGCAGCGCGGCGATGTTCGCCTCCGGCGGCGTCGAGGTGGAGCCGGAGCAACGTGGCCTGATCGCACAGATCGCGGCGGCAATCGATCAATTGCCGGGACGGGTGATCGTGGTCGGGCATACCGACGACGTGCCGGTGCGCTCGCTGCGTTATCAGGACAACTACGCCTTGTCGGGGGCGCGTGCCGAGGCGGTTGCGCAGCTGTTGCGCACCCATCTTGCCACGCCGGGGCGGGTGGAAGCGCTGGGCGCCGGCGACTCGCAACCGGTGGCGCAGCCGGCGCAGCTGCCTGCCAATCGCGCGCGCAATCGCCGCGTCGAGATTCTGTTCCAGCCTGGGGAATGACGATGAAGACGCTGTTGTCCAAGCTGAGTGCCACGCTGGTGGTGAGCGTATTGGCGCTGTGCCTGCTGTCGCTGCTGCTGTGGGTGGGCGGGCCGTATGTCGCCATCGATGGCTGGAGCCCGCTGACCGGCATAGCGGCGCGGCTGTTGGCAATCGTGCTGTTGATCGGGGTGTGGCTGGGCGTGCTGGGATGGCGACGTTGGCGGGCGCAGCGGCGCGCGGCCGGGCTATCCAGCGCATTGGCCGCACCCGGTCGCGACGATGACCGCGAACTGCGCAGCGGGCAGGAGCGCGCGCAATTGCAGGCGCGCTTCCAGCAGGCCATTCAACTGCTGCGCAAGCGCCGTGGCGGCGGCGATCTGTACACGCTGCCGTGGTACGCGTTGATCGGCCCGCCCGGCTCGGGCAAGAGCACCTTGCTGCAGCATTCGGGCCTGCAGTTTCCGCTGGCAGCGCGCATGGGCGATGCGGCGTTGCGCGGGGTGGGCGGCACCCGCGATTGCGAATGGTGGTTCACCGACGAAGCGGTGTTTCTGGATACCGCCGGGCGCTACACCACGCAGGACTCCGACCAGGCCGTCGATGCCGGCGCCTGGCGCGACTTCCTGCGCCTGCTGCGGCGCCATCGCCCGCGCCGGCCGCTCAATGGGGTGCTGGTGACCATGAGCATGTCCGACCTGTTGCTGCTGGACGATGGCGAACGCGACACGCACATGCAGGCGATCCGTCGCCGCCTGGACGAGCTGGCCGAGCAGTTGCAGGCCAGCGTGCCGGTGTACCTGATCTTTACCAAGTGCGATCTGATCGGTGGCTTTGGCGAATTCTTCGACGATCTCACGCCCGGCCAGCGCAGCCAGGTCTGGGGCATGACATTTGCGCTCGCGCACACGCTCGACGGCCGCGCCGCGCGCGGTTTTGCAGAGGAATTCAATCTGCTGCAGCAGCAGTTGAGCGCACGCCTGTTCGAGCGGCTGAATCTGGAGCGCGACCGTTTGCGGCGTGCGACGATCCTGTCGTTTCCGCAGCAGGTGGCCGCGCTTGGCGAACGTGCGCGGCAGTTTGTCGAAGGCACCTTTGCCGGCACCGCCTACGGGCCGGCGCCGCTGCTGCGCGGGGTGTACTTCACTTCCGGCACCCAGGAAGGCACGCCGATCGACCGCATGATGGGCGCGGTGGCACGCACCTTCGGTGTGGACGATGCGCGGGTGCACGCCCCCGGCGCGCAACGCCGCACGTTCTTTGTCGAGCGCTTGCTGCGCGAGGTGGTGCTGCGCGAATCCGGGCTGGCCAACACGCCGCCCACGCAGCAACGCCGCATGGCATGGCTGCAGGCGGCCGCCTATGCCGGCGTTGTGTTGCTGAGCGGCGTGCTGCTGGCCGGGTTGAGCGTCAGTTACCTGGGCAATCGCGCCTATCTCCAACACGTGCGTCAGGCACTGCAGGCACGCCCGGCAGTGCCCGATCCCAATGCCGCCACCAGCATGCCCGAGTACATGGCACGCACGCTGCAGCAGGCTGCGGCAACGCAGGCCGTGGTGCAGGTGGCACGCCAGTATCGCCAGCGCACGCCGTGGTCGCTGCGGATGGGGTTGTTCCAGGGAGCCACGCTGGGCGACGAACTGCAGGCCGGGTATCTGCGCCAGCTCAACGCCACGTTGCTGCCGGCGCTGGCGGTGCGCTTTCGCGATGGTCTGGCCGACAACGCGCAGGCACCGCAGGCCCTTTACTACACGCTCAAGGGGTACCTGATGCTCGGCCAGCCGCAGCATCTGGATCCTGCGCAACTCAGCGCGCTGGCGGCCATCGAGGCCGGCAAACTGTTTCCGCGCGATGTGGCGCAGCAGCAGGCAGTGAGCGCGCACCTGCAGGCCTTGCTGGAGGCTCCCGGGCGCGTGCGTGCGCTGTCGCTGGATGGCGAGCGCATCGCACAGGCGCGTGCGAGCCTGCGTGCGGCCGATTTGTCCACGTTGATCTACGGCAACCTGCTGCTGACACCGCCGGCCGGCACGCCGCTGCGCTTGGACAAGGCGCTGGGCTTGCTGGCCGATACCTTCGTGCGGCGCAGCGGCACTGCGCTGTCCACACCGGTGGCGGCGCTGTACACCCAGCCGGTCTTCGCCGGCCTGCAGCGCGATGGCATCGGCCAGGCGGTGGAACGCTTCGGACGCGACGATTGGGTGTTCGGCGGGGCGCCGCTGGATGCGGCCGCCAAGGCCGCGTTGGTGCGCGAGGTCGGCCAGCGTTACGAGGCCGACTACATCCGCTACTGGGACGCGCTGCTGGCCGATCTGCAATTGCGCCCGGCGGCCGATCTGGCCGGCGCCAGCGCCAGCGCCGCCAGACTGGCCGGCCCCGGCTCGCCGCTACGGTTGTTGCTGGGCGTGGTGGCCGAGCACACCCAGGCGATGGACCGCGCACCGCCGGCAGACCCGGCGCAGCGCGCCGTGGCTGCGGCGGCCGGCAAGGCGGCGGCCAAGGCCAATGCGGCAGCGGCAACGCTGCCTGGCGGCGCTGCGATGAGCGCCGCGCTGGCCACCGCTGCCGATCCTGCCGCCGCCAACGCAGCGCTGCCGGGCGCGGCGATCAGCGAGCACTTCCTGGCGCTCAATGCATTGACTGCCGGTGCACCCGGCAGCACACCGCTGGATCATCTGCTGGGCGTGCTCGATCAACTCGGCAAGCAGTTGCTGGTGGTCTCGCAAGGCGGTGGCGATGCGGCAGCCGCCAACGCGCAACTGGCCCTGGCCCGGCAGGAAATGGCGCAGCTGCCGCCGCCGCTGACCGACTGGCTGCAGACCCTGGCCGGCAGCAGCGCGACCTTGATGACCCAGGGCGCACGCGCCGCGCTGGATGCGCAGGTGCGCCAATCGGTGGGCGAGGTGTGCAGCGATTTCGTACGCGGGCGCTACCCGTTCGATCCGGATGCGCAGGTAGACCTTCCGCTGCAGAATTTTGGCGAATTGTTCGGCACCGGCGGGCGCCTGGATACGCTCTACACCGGCACCGTGCAGCCGCTGCTGGACACGCAGGCGCCGCAATGGCGCTGGAAACAAGGCCCGGATGCGGTGGTTGGCGCGCCCGGACTGCCTGCACAGCTGCAACTGGCGCAGCGCATCCGGCAGAAATACTTTCGCGGCGGCCCGGTGCCGCAGGTGGGCTTTACCGTGCTGGCGCCCACGCTGGGCGAGGGCGTCACCCGGCTGACCCTGGACATCGAAGGCCAGCGGTACGACTACCAGCCCGGTGCGGCGCAAAGCATGCCGATGATCTGGCCCGGCCCGGTGCCGGGGCATGTGTCGATTGCCGCCTTCGGTGCCGATGGCGTGGCGCTGGGCACGCTCGACTATCAAGGCGACTGGGCGCTGTTTCGCGCGTTGCAGGCCGGGCATCTGCAGAACCCGTCCGACCTGCGCTTCGTCGCCAGCTTCGCGCTCGGTGGCCACGACGTGCAGGTGCCGCTGCGCGCGGGCAACCTGCGTCACCCGTTCCTGGACAGCGACGTCCAGCAGTTTGCGTGCGGCGGATGACCATGCCGGCGAGCGATCAGATCGGCTTCCACGGCAAGTTGCCGGGCGTGGGCGACTTCGTGCAGCGGCGCTTGCCGGCCAGCTTCGTGCAACCGTGGGACGCGCACTTTGCCAGCTGCCTGGACAGCGTGCGGCAGCAGCTCGGCGAACGCTGGCCGGGCGCCTATCGCGGCAGCGGTATGCGCGCCTTCGCCTTGGGGCCGGGCGTGTGCGGTCCGCAGGCCTGGGCCGGTGTGCTGGGCCCGGGCGAAGACCGTGTGGGGCGCTGCTTCCCGTTGATCGTGGCGATGCCGGTGCCGCCTGCCTGCCTGCCCGCAGTGGCCTGGTTTGACGCATCGGCGGCGTGCCTGGGCCGTGCGCTGCGCGCGCGCACCGATGCGGTGAGCTTCGACACCGCCGTGCGCGCGCTCGCAGTGCCGGCCACGCCGTCCACCGCGCATGCACCAGCGCACGGCCAGTCGCTGTGGTGGCCGCCGGGCGGCGCTGCGCAGGCGCTCACAGGCCTGCCCACGGCAGAGCGCTATCTGGACTGGCTGCTCGCCGACCAGGACATCACCGAGGTCACCCGATGAGCGCGCTGTATCAATCCGCGGGGCATACCGAAACCGGCAAGGTGCGCCGGCTCAACGAAGACGCACTGCTGCTGCGCGACGATGCCGGGCTGTGGGTGGTGGCCGACGGCCTGGGCGGCCACAGCGCCGGCGATTACGCCAGCCAGTTGCTGGTGCAGCGGCTGGGCGCATTGGTGCGCCCGCCGGACCTGTGCGACTTCATCGATGCCATCGACGACACCCTGGCACAGATCAACGCCGAGCTGCTGCAGGTTGCGCGGCAACGCCGCGTGGACATGATCGCCACCACCGTGGTGGTGCTGGTGCACGACCCGGATTTCATGCTGTGCGGCTGGGTCGGCGACAGCCGTATCTATGCGCAACACGGCGGCCTGCTGCGCCAGCTCACCCGCGATCACGTGCACGGCGTGCGCGAGGACATCACCCAGTTCGGTACGGCCCAGGCCGCCGCTGCGGCGGCAGGCGTGCTTACCCGCGCGGTGGGCGCGCAGGAGCCGTTGTTCGTCGACTGGGTGCTGCTGCCGAGTCTGCCGGGCACGCAATTCTTGCTGTGCAGCGATGGCATCAACAAGGAAATCCCCGACCCGGAGCTGGACGCCGAATGCCATCGCTTCGGCGATCCACGCGCGCTGCTGGCGCGGTTGTTCGAACTGGCGATGGGCAGGGCGGCGCGCGACAACGTCACCGCCGTCGTCGTCCGCCTGCAGGAGTGAGCGCATGCACCAAGACACCGCCACCGTGACCGAACTGGTCACCGCCATGCGCACCGGCGCATTGAACCTGGACGCCGTGCTGGCCGCGCTGGGCAAGCGCGCGGCCGTGCCGGATGCCGAATACCGCGACGGCGTGGAAACGCTGTCGCAGTTGCAACGCCAGCAATTGCTGGACGATGTCACCGTCACCACCTTGATGCACCGGCTGGATGCATTGCGCGATGGCGCAGCGGCAGCGCCGCCAGTAACCTCGCCAGCCGCTGCGCCGTCCGCGCCACCGGTCGACGACGATGCCACCGTGGTGATGCCGCGCCGCGCCGCTGCCGCGCCGTTCGAAGACGACATCACCCGCGTGCAACCGGCGCAGCCGCTGCCCGGCGATCTGCCCAGCCTCACCAGCCTGGGCCTGGGCACCCAGACCGGCGTGGGCACGCAAACCGGCACCGGTACCGGCACTGCAGGTACCGCCAGCCTGTCCAGTTGGCAGCATCTGGCCGAAGCGGCCGGCGGCGACCATGCCAGCGTCGGCAGCCTGCTCAAGGGGCGCTTCCTGCTGGAGCGCGAACTCGGGCGCGGCGGCATGGGCGTGGTGTATCTGGCGCGCGACGAACGCAAGGTGGAAGCGCGCGATCGCGACCCGTGGCTGGCCGTCAAGGTGCTCAGCGACGAGTTCCGCCGTCATCCCGATTCGCTGGTCGCGTTGCAACGCGAAGCACGCCGCTCGCAGAAGCTGGCGCACGACAACATCGTGCGGGTGTACGACTTCGACAAGGATCGCACCCTGGTCTTCATGACCATGGAGTACATCGACGGCAGCGACCTGAAAACGCTGATCCGCGAACAGGCCTACAACGGCATGCCGCTCAGGCAGGCGTGGCCGCTGATCGATGGCATGGGCCGCGCGCTGATCCGCGCACATGCCGCCGGCGTGGTGCACTCGGACTTCAAGCCCGGCAACGTCATGGTCACCCGCGAAGGCGTGGCCAAGGTGTTCGACTTCGGCATCGCGCGCGCCGGCAAACACGCCGCCGACGTGTCCGGCGAACAGACCGTGTTCGATGCCGCCACGCTCGGCGCGTTGACGCCGGCCTACGCCAGCCTGGAAATGATCCGCGGGCAGGCGCCCACACCGGCCGACGATCTGTACGCGCTGGGCTGCGTGTGTTTCGAACTGCTCACCGGCAGGCACCCGTTCGACAAACTCAGCGCCGAAGTGGCGCTGCGCGATGGCCGTCGCCCGCCGCCGGTGCCCGGCCTGACCCGGCGCCAGTACGCCACGCTGTGCGCCGCGGTGGCGTTCCCGGCGGCGCAACGGTTGAAGCGCGTGGACCAGCTGCTCGACGGCCTGCGCCAGGTGCCGCTGCGCGAACGCGCGCTGCCTTTGCTCGGCTACGGCGCCGCCGCGCTGGCGGTGCTGGGCACGGGCGGGTGGGGCGTGCAGCGCTACCTGCATCAGCAGCATCTGGCCGAGGTCATCGCACGCTTCGGCGCGCAGGACCCGCAGCACTATCGCGACGAAACCCAGGCCATGCAGGCGCTGTCCAGCCTGGAGCCGGACGACCGTCGCCGCCTGCTTACCGACCGCAGCGATCTGATCGAAGATTTCCTGCTGCGTCGTCTGGACACGTTGTGGAATCCGGCCAACGGCCGCGACGATTACCGCGGCGCGCTGCAGGTCTTTGCCCTGCGTGATCGCTTGCGGCTGTATTCGCCGGCGCTGGATGCGCGCCGGCAGACCATCGAGCGCGAAAAGAACCAGCGCCTCAATGCGCTGGACACCACGCTCAATCGTCAACTCGACGCCGGACTGTTGTTCCGCAACCAGGCCGACAACGCCCTGGCCACGCTCGACCAGGTGCGCCGCATCGACCCGGGCAGCAGCTTGTTGCATCACGCCGCGCTGGAAGTGCGGCTGGATGACGCCGTTGCGCAGGCGGTTGCGGCGGGGCAGCTCACCAGCGCGCGGGCCGAGATCGATCAGGCGCGCGCCGCCTTCCCCGAGTCGTTGCGCCTGCAATTGCGCAGCGCCGAGGTCGCGGTGGCCGAGCAGCAAGCCAAACGCAGCGCGGTGGCTGCATTGCCGCGCGATGCCAGCAGCGCACGTCAGACGCTGGCAGCGGATCTGGCACGCCCGGGCACCGATCCGGCCTGGCGCGGTCGCATCGCTGCTGCACTGGCCGCCTTGCCGGCCACCGAGCGCAGCACACAGGCCAGCGCAGTGGCCGCGGCCATCAGCGGCGTGGTCGCCCCGCAAAGCGACCCGGCGCAGCTGGCCGGCGCGCAGGCCCTGGTCGACTTCGGGCTGGAGCTGGCTCCGCAATCCAGCACCTTGCTCGCCCAGCGCACACGTTTGCAGACACTGGATCAACAGCTGCAACAGGCACTGGCACGCGAAAGCGCCGAGGCCGAAGTGGAAGGGCGGGTGGAATCGCTGCGCCGCGCTGCCGCCGCCAACGATCTGGGCAAAACCCGCGATGCCTTGGCGCGTATCCGCACGCTGCAACCGAGCCATCCATTGCTGGGCAGCGAAGGCCCGCAACTGCTCTCGCAGGTGTATCGCAACAACGCCGGCGATGCGTTCGCGCAGGGCGGTTATGCACAGGCCGCCGACCTGCTTGCGCAAGCCGTGCAGATGCTCGGCCAACGTGCCGAACTGCGTAGTGCGCAGGCACGCTACGCGGCGATCGCGGCGGTGATGAGCGCCGCCAACCTGCCGGCCAACCAACGCCAGCAACTGGGGCAGCGCCTGCAGGCCCTGTATCGCAGCGATGCCACTGCGATGGCGCAACTGGAAGCGCAGATGAAAGCCGCCGGGCAACTGCCCGAAGGCACGCTGTCCGCACGCCTGCAACGTGCGCCTGCCGTCGATGCGCCCGCATCCGACAGCGTGCCCGCCGGCAGCGCCACCGATGCAACGGCGCCCACCCCGACAACAAAACCAGCGCGCGGCAAATCCACGGCCAAGCCCACCAATGCCACCACCGGCGCAGCGCGCGGCACCACGGCCACTGCCGCCTTGCCCGTAAGCGTGGACGACGACGCCAGCCTGCCGCCGGTGCCCACCGGCCCTGACCCCTGCGGCGGTGCCGGCCTGCCCGGCCGTGGCGCGGCCTGTTTCGACACGCTGGGCGACACCCGCGGCCCGATGCTGGTGGTGGTGCCCGGCATCGGCGGCGGCAAGCCGTATGCGCTGTCGCGCGGCGAGGTGGCGGTGGCCGATTTCAACCTGTTCTGCCAGGCCACCGGCCGCTGCACCGCGCAGGCCGCCAGCACCCCCGAACTGGCGCGTGCACCGGTGCGCAACATCAGCCTGACCCAGGCCCGTGCCTATCTGCGCTGGTTGACCATCGGCAGCGGCGGCTGGCGCTATCGCCTGCCCAGCGATGCCGAATGGCTGCATGCTGCGCAGGCCGCGGCCAACTGGCGCCAGGCCGAGGACAGCAACTGCGTGCCGCCCACCGCCAGCGCCGCCGATACGGTACGCGCGCCGGTGTCGGCGCGTGGCCGCGATGCCAATCCCTGGGGGCTGATCAACCTCACCGGCAATGTCTGGGAGTGGGTCTCCAGCGGCGCGGGCGTGCAGGCGCGCGGCGGCAGCTTTGCCAGTTACTGGTCCGATTGCACCGTGCAGGCCAGCCGCGCCGACAACGGCTCGGCGCAACCGGACGTGGGCTTTCGCGTGCTGCGGGAGCTGCCATGAGCGGCAGCACGCAGCACCCTGCCAACGCCCAGCTGCATGCGCTGGCCCAGGCGCACCAGCTGGGCCAGATCGATCGCGCGCAGTACCGCGCCCGTCGGCGCAGCGTGCTGGACGCCGCGCGCCAGGCGCAGGGGACGACCCTGCGCAACCCGCAGCCGCGGCTGCTTGACGACCGCTCCAGTCCGCCGCGGCAGCGTGATCGCGTCAGCCGATTGCGCAGACGTGCCATGGCAATTGTCGTAACAGTGACCGTCGTCGCACTAATGTTGCTAACATTCCATAAATGTACGCCAGGGTTCGACCGGCGTTCAGTCAGGGGCGAGCGCAACCACGCCGATCTCCATGCAGGCATGCCGACCGCCGCATGCGCAGCACGGGACGTGGGGTCTGCGCGACAACGGATGTTTTCAGGGGTAAGTGACGTATGCGTATGACGTGTCTGGCCGCGGCGCTGTCCGCGTGCCTGTTGCTGGCCGCACCTGCGCGGGCGCAGGACCACAGCGCCTCCGATGTCGCGCCCGCAGGCGCCGCCACGCTGCCGGCGGTGAAGGATCGCGGCGATGCCGCAGCCACCTTGCCCGTGCGCGGCTTTCGCGTGCGCGATGTGGGCAACTACCCCGAGGCGGGCATCGATCCGGCGCGCGTGCAGGCGGTGGCCGATGCCGCGTTCGCCGCGCTGGCGCAGGGCCAGCCGGTGGTGGCGCTGCGCTTCGACCAGCTGCAGGCGGTGGCCGACACCGTCACCCAGGCCTATCGCAGCGCCGGCTTCATCGTCAGCACCGCCTACCTGCCGGCGCAGACCCCCGGCCCGGACCAGGTGATCGAGATCCGCGTGCTCGAAGGCCGGATCGGCCAGGTCACCGTGCAAGGTGCTGCGCGCTATCGCGGCAACACCTTGTCGGCGCCGCTGCGCCAGCTGCAGGGCCGCCCGCTACGCAAGCAGGACGTGGACACCGCGCTGCTGTACGCACGCGATCTGCCCGGTGTGTCGCTATCGTCGGTACTGCAACCGGGCCAGAACGCCGGCGAGACCGACGTGGTCCTGGTCGCCAGCGAAGCCGCGCGCCCGTACGTGATCAGCCTGGGCGGCAACAACTACGGCACCGAACTCACCGGCCGCTATCGCGCCCAGGCCGGCATCACCTGGAACAGCCCGCTCGGGCTGGGCGATGTGTTCGCCGCCAACTACGCCTATTCGTTGGCGCCGCGGCAGAGCCAGATCGGTGCGTTGTCGTATGCGCTGCCGGTCGGGCAGGTGTCGGGCCTGAGCGCGGTGGTCGGCGCCAGCCGCAGCGAGCTGGAGGTGCGCAACGGCGTGTTCGCCCGGCTCGGCCTCAAGGGCCCCACGTCGGTGGTGTATGCCGGCGCCGACTGGAAATTCATCAACCACGATCTGCTGCAGCTGCAAGGCTCGGCGCGCTACCTGCGCGAGAAATCGCGGCTGGATGCGGCCGGCGTCACGCTGTCGGACCAATCCTTCGACGTGGCCGAACTCGGCGCCTCGCTGCGCCGCACCGATCTGCGCTGGCGCGGCGTGGACCTGCTGCAGCTCAGCGTGCGCCAGGCCTTGCGCGATGGCTCGGCCGATCCGGATCTGGTCAGCCCCGACCGCGACAGCCACTTCACCCTGGCGCGGTTGTCCTACACGCGCCTGCAATATCTCACCCGCACCCAGCGCCTGTATTTCAAGTTCAGCGGCCAATACAGCGACGACACGCTGGCGCCGCTGGAGCAGTTCGCCGTGGGCGGGCCGGACAGCGTGCGCGCCTATCCGGTGTCCGATGCATTGGGCGATCGCGGCTATTACGCCGCGCTGGAATATCACGTCGATGCGCCCGGCTTTGCCGATGCCGCCTCGCCGTTCAACGGCCGCCCGTGGCGCGAACTGCTGGAGCTGGACGTGTTCGCCGACCACGCGCGCGTCTACGCGGCCAACGGTGCGGTCGCGCCATCCACGTTCGATGCCGCCGGCGTCGGTTTCACCTTCCGCCTGCCGCAGTACGCCAATTTCGAATGGCGCCTCACCGCCGCACTGCCGACCGGAAGCCGCGATGCGTCCGATGGACGCGACGACGCCCGCATCTACACGCGTTTCGGCTTCACCTTCTGAGGGATCTGCGCATGCACGCCAACCACATCGCTTCCATCGTTGCAGCCCGCAGCTCCGAACGCCTGCTGCGTCGATCGCCACTGGCGCTGGCGCTGGCCGCCGCGTTCACGCTCAGCGCGCCTGCCGTCGCGCAGGTGGCCAGCACGCAACTACCCACCGGCGGCAGCATCGCCGGCGGCACCGGCACCATCAACGCGCCCAGCGGGGCCAGCCAGGTCATCACCCAGACCTCCAACCGCATGGCGCTGAACTGGTCCACGTTCGACATCGGCTCGGCGGCCACGGTGACCTTCAACCAGCCATCCTCCAGCGCGGCCGTGCTCAACCTGGTCCAGGGCGGCAATCCCACGCAGATCTTCGGCAATCTCAATGCCAACGGTCAGGTGTTCTTGATCAACACCAACGGCATGATCTTCGGCAGCACCGCGCAGATCAATGTCGGCGGGCTGGTGGCCAGCACCCTGGGAGCCACCGCTTCGGACTTCATGAGCGGCAACGATGTGCTCGATGCCGGCGGCAACACGGTCGCGCTGATGTCCAATGCCGGCACCATCAACGCCGCCGCCGGCGCCGTCGACCTGATCGGCGGCAAGGTGGCCAACAGCGGCACCATCACCGCCAGCGCCGGCAACATCAACCTGGTCGGCGCCGACAAGGTCACCCTCAGTTTCGAGAGCGGCGGGTTTGCGGTGGTCATCGACAAAGCGCTGCAATTGCAGTTGGACCAGTTCGCGGTGGACAACTCCGGCAGCCTGATCGCGCCGGGCGGCACCATCTCGCTGAGCGCGCGCGCGGCACGGGGCGTGTTCGACTCGCTGGTCAACAACAGCGGCGTTGTCCGCGCTGCGGCGCTGTCCGGCGGTAGCGACGGCAGCGTCTCGCTGGTGGCCAATGGCGGCGGCAGCAACGGCATCGTCGGCAATGGCACCATCGATGCCGGCAGCGGTGCCATCAGCTATGTCAGCGACGTTGGCGTGCAGCAGGGCGGCGTGCTGACCGCTGGCACCTTCTTCGGCAGCATCGGCGGCAATGCCAGCTTCAGCGGCGCCAACCGGATCGCCAACCTGGGATTCCTGGATGTGTCCGGCAATCTGGGCCTGACCAATAGCATCGATCTGGCCCAACAGGGCGCGTTGACGGTGGGCGGTACCAGCAACTTCTCGCTGGGCAGCCAGGCGCTCACGCTGACCGATGGCGGCAACGATTTCGCTGGCGCCGTCAGCCTGACCAGTGGCGCCACCCGGATCACCGACAGCGGCGCACTGAGCCTGGGCACGCTGGCCACCGGCAACCTCACCGCCACCAGTACCGGTACGCTCAATCTCGGCAGCGGCAGGGTCACCGGCGCCCTCAGCGCGACCAGCAACAATGGCGCGATCCAGCAGGCTGGCAATGCCGGCCTCACCGTCACCGGTAGCAGCGATCTGCGGGCCGGCACGGGAGCCATCACGCTGACCATTGCAGGTAACGATTTCCAGCAGGCGGTCAGCCTGCGTGGCGGCGCCACCCAGATCACCGACAGCGGCGCACTGACCCTGGGCACGCTGGCCACCGGCAACCTCACCGCCACCAGCAGCGGTGCGCTGAATCTTGGCAGTGGCGCGGTGACCGGCGCGCTCGTTGCCACCAGCAATGGTGGGCAGATCAGCCAGGCCGGCGCATTGACGGTGGGCGGCACCAGCACGCTCGATTCCGGCAGCGCGAGCACCGCGCTGACCGCGGTCGGCAACGACTTCGTGGGCGCGCTCACGCTGACCGGTACCGGCATTGCAGTACGCGATGCCAACGATCTCACCATCGCCGGGCTCACCAATGGCAGCAACGGCGCCGTCGCGCTCACCGCCGGCGGCGCGCTCAGCCTGCCCGCGCAGGCCATTGCCACCGGCACCGGCGCCCTGTCGCTCAGTGCGCTCGGCGGCGGGCTCAGCACCGCGGGCGCACTGTCCGGCAATCAGGTCAACCTGCGTGCGCGCGATGCGCTGAACCTTGGCCACAGCATCCAGGCCAGCGGCAACCTGCTGCTGACCAGCGACACCGGGGCGATCACCCAGACCGCCGGCCTGCTCGCTGTCACCGGCACCACCGACGCCACAGCGGCAGCGGGCACCGGCGCCATCAGCCTGAACGGTGCCGGCAACGATTTCGGCGGCGCGGTCTCGCTCACCGGCCGCACGGCGCTGGTCAACGACAGCAACGCGCTCACCCTGGGCGCCATCACCACCACCGCGCTCACCGCCACCAGCCACGGCAACTTGAACCTGGGCCAGGGCAGCATCGGCGGCAGCGTCACTGCCAACAGCAATGGCGGCGCCATCATCCAGGGCGGCGCACTGACCCTCACCGGACCTGCAACGCTCAATGCAGGCAGCGGCGCGATTGCACTGGACAACGGCGGCAACGATTTTCAGGGCGGGCTGACCCTGGTCGGCACCGGCATCGCGGTCAGCGACCGCGACACGCTCACCGTGACCTCGCTCACCGCCGGTAGCGGCGGGGATGTCACCCTCACCGCCGGCGCCGACCTGGTGCTGCCAACGCAGGCCATCGATCTCGGCGCAGGCAATCTGCGGCTGAGCGCGCAGGGCGGCGCGCTGGCGACCAAGGGCGCGCTCAGTGCCAACCAGATCAGCCTGAACGCACGCGACGGGCTGACCCTGGACCACGACATCGATGCCGACAGCACCCTGGCGCTGACCGCCACCAATGCGGCCATCACCCAGGGCGGTGGTGCGATCAGCGCTGGCGCGCTCGGCACCGTCAACGCCGGCACCGGTGCGATCTCGCTGCTCGGTCCGGGCAACGATTTCAAGGCCGGACTGGACCTGACCGGTGGCGCCATCGGTATCTACGACCGCAACGACCTGTCCATCGTCTCGCTGACCAGCGCCGCCAACAGCGCGGTCGCGCTCACCGCCGGCGGCACCCTGAGCCTGCCGGCGCAATCGATCGACACCGGCAGCGCCACGCTGCAGCTGCGTTCGGACAACGGCAGCGTATCCACCGCCGGTGCGCTGCGCGGTGGCAATGTCAGCCTCAACGGGCGCAACGGCATCACGCTGTCGCATGACATCACCACCAGCGGCAACCTGCAGCTGGGCACCACCGGCGCTGCGCTTACCCAGCTCTCCGGCACGCTCGCCATCGGTGGCACCACCTCGGTCGATGCCGGCAGCGGCGCGGTGGTGTTGAACGGCGCATCCAACGCGTTCACCGGTGCGCTGTCGGTGACCGGTGGCGCGGTACAGATCAACGCGCTCGGCGCCTTGACCCTGGGCAGCTTCAACGCCAACGCGCTGACGCTGCGCAGCGGCGGTGCGCTGAGCTTTGGCCAGGGCAGCGCAACCACCACGCTGACCGCCACCAGCGCCAGCGGCGGCATCACCCAGACCGGCGGGCTTGCAGTGGGCGGTGCAGCGCAGTTCAACGCCGGCACCGACAACATCACCCTGAATGCGAGCGACAACGACTTCGGCGGTGCAGTGGGTCTGAGCGGCAACGCCGTGCAGGTGGTCGATCGCGATCGGCTTACCCTGGGCAACAGCAGCGTCGGCAGCCTGCTGGTCAACAGCAACAACACCGCCATCGACCAGCAAGGCGCGCTGACCGTCAGCGGCAGCAGCCGCTTCGACGCCGGCAGCGGCAACATCACGCTGACCGATGGCGCCAACAATTTCACCGGCACGGTGAATCTGAGCGGCGGCGCCGTGCAGGTGGTCGATGCCGACACACTCAGGCTTGGCAACCTCAACACCGGCGCGCTTACCGTCACCAGCACCGGCGCGTTGAACCTGGGCACCGGCAGCACCGGCGCCTTGACCGCCACCAGCAACAATGGCGCCATCACCCAGGCCGGCGCGCTCACCGTCAATGGGCTTGGCAGCATCGACGCCGGCAGCGCCACGGTTGCACTGACCGACATCGGCAATCATTTCGCCGGCACGCTCAATCTCACCGGCGGCGCAACGCAGATCGTCGATACCAGCACGCTTACCCTGGGCAGCCTCAACACCGGCGCGCTCACCGTCAGCAGCACCGGTGCGTTGAATCTGGGCACCGGCATCACCGGCGCCTTGACCGCCACCAGCAACAACGGCGCCATCACCCAGACCGGTGCGCTTACCGTTACCGGTACCGGAAGCATCAACGCCGGCAGCGGCACGATTGCGTTGACCGATGCCAACAACGAGTTTCAGGGCGCGCTCGGCCTGACCGGCAACGGCATCGCCGTGACCGACCGCAGCCTGCTGCAGGTCTCCTCGATCAATGGCAACACCAGCGGCGACATTGCGCTCACTGCGCAGACGCTCGACCTGCCTGCATCGGCAATCTCCGCCGGCACCGGCAGCCTGACGCTCACCTCCACCGGCAGCGCGTTCAGTACCGGCGGCGCTCTGAGCGGTGCCAACGTCGTGCTCACTGCGCGCGACGGCCTGACCCTGGCGCACACCGTCAATGCCGGCAATGCGCTGACGCTGCGCACCACCAATGCCGCAATCAACCAGACCGGCGGCCAGTTGCTGGTCGGCGGAGCCACCACCGTCAACGCAGGTTCCGGCGCCATCGCACTGGCAAACGCCAACGACTTCACCGGCGCCGTGGCGCTCACCGGCGGCGCAACGCAGATCGTCGATACCAACACGCTCACCCTGGGCAGCCTCAACACCGGCGCGCTCACCGTCAGCAGCACCGGTGCGTTGAATCTGGGTACCGGCAGCACCGGTAGCCTGACCGCCACCAGCAACAACGGCGCCATCACCCAGACCGGTGCGCTCACCGTCACCGGTGTTGGAAGCATCAACGCCGGCAGCGGCACGATTGCGTTGACCGATGCCAACAACGAGTTTCAGGGCGCGCTCGGCCTGACCGGCAACGGTATCGCCGTGACCGACCGCAGCCTGCTGCAGGTCTCTTCGATCAATGGCAACACCAGCGGCGACATTGCGCTCACTGCGCAGACGCTCGACCTGCCTGCATCGGCAATCTCCGCCGGCACCGGCAGCCTGACGCTCACCTCCACCGGCAGCGCGTTCAGTACTGGCGGCGCTCTGAGCGGTGCCAACGTCGTGCTCACTGCGCGCGACGGCCTGACCCTGGCGCACACCGTCAATGCCGGCAACGCGCTGACCCTGCGCACCACCAATGCCGCAATCAACCAGACCGGCGGCCAGTTGCTGGTCGGCGGCGCCACCACCGTCAACGCAGGTTCCGGCGCCATCGCACTGGCCAATGCCAACGACTTCACCGGCGCCGTGGCGCTCACCGGCGGCGCGACGCAGATCGTCGATACCAACACGCTCACCCTGGGCACGCTCAACACCAGTGCACTCAGCGTCACCAGCAACGCTGCGTTGAACCTCGGCCAGGGCACCGTCAACGGCGCACTCGCCGCCACCAGCAACGGCAGTGTCATCAATCAAACCGGCGCGCTCACCATCAACGGCGCAAGCAACCTCAACGCCGGTAGCGGCGCGATCGCGTTGACCGATGCCAACAACGATTTCGTCGGTGCCGTCGCCGCCACCGGCGATGGCATTGCCTTGGTCGACCGTAACGACCTGCAACTCGCCGCCGTGCAAGGCACCGGCGATGGCGCGGTATCGCTGGATGCCGGCGGTGCGCTGCTGTTGACCTCCACAGTCGACACCGGCAGCGGTGCGCTCGATGCGATCGCGCGCGGCGGCTTGCTCACCACCACCGGCGCGCTGCGTGGTGGCGAGGTGCAGCTCAGCGGCGCCAACGGCATCGTGCTTGGCAATCGCATCGCTGCGTCCGGCGGCCTGGCGTTGCGCAGCAACAACGCGGCGATCACCCAGAGCGCGGGCACGCTGCAGGTGGCAGGCAACAGCAGCGTCGATGCCGGCAGCGGCGCGATCGTGCTGGATGCCGCCGGCAACGACTTCCAGGGCCTGCTTGCGCTCAGCGGTGGTGCCACGCGGGTGCGCGATGCCAATGCGCTGACGCTGGGTGCGCTGACCACCGGTGCGCTCGATGTCGCCAGCAACGGTGCGCTCAACCTTGGCTTTGGCCTGGTCAATGGCGATCTGGATGCCGCCAGCAACGGCGGTGCGGTGTCGCAGACCGCTGCGCTGACCGTGACCGGCGCTGCCCGTATCAACAGTGCCGGCGCTTCCATTGCGCTTGCCGATGCCGGCAACGATTTCCAGTCGGCAGTGAACCTCAGCGGTGGCGACACCCGCGTGGGCGATCGCAATGGGCTGACGTTGGGCAACCTGGACGTGGGCACGCTGGATGTCGCCAGCGGTGCCGGTCTTGACCTGGGCCAGGGCCGTATCGGCGGCACCCTGGTGGCACGTAGCGGCAGCAATGGAGCCGGCGGCACCGGCAGGCTGACCGCGCAAGCGGTGTCGCGTCCTGCGGCAACCGACACCGGCATCACCCAGCAAGGCGCGTTGACGGTCGTGGGCACCAGCGTGCTCGACGCCGGCACCGGTGCCATCGTGCTCACCGACGCCGGCAACGATTTCCAGGGCAGCGTGCAGGCCAATGGCGGCAGCATCGCCCTGGTCGATCGCAACGACCTGGCCGTGGCGGCGCAGGCGAGCGGTGCGGTCGCGCTGCAGGCTGGCGGCCAGCTCTCCACCAGCGGTGCGATCGCCGGCAACGCGGTTGCGTTGAGCAGCGGCGGCGCCCTGCAGCTGGGTCACGACGTCAGCAGTGCCGGCAACCTCGGCATGCGCAGCGGCGGTGCCATCACCCAGAGCGGCGGCAGCCTGCGCGCAGCGCACCTCAGCGGCAGCGCCACCGGCGCGGCCACGCTGACCGGCGCCGGCAATGCCATCGGCACGCTCGGCGCTTTCAGTGCGCAAGGCCTGGACGTGGTCAGTGCCGGCGCATTGCAGGTCAGCGGGCGCGTGGACGGCGGCAACCTGTTGCGGCTGCGCAGCGGCGATGCGTTGCTGCTGGATGGTCAGCTCAGTGCCGCGACCACCTGGCTGCAGGCGGCTGCCGGCATCCGCCAGCGCGCCGGCAGCACGATCGGCACCAACCTGCTCAGCGGCAGCGCCGGTGGCCCGGTGCTGCTGGGCGATGCCACCACCTTCATCGACAACCGCGTGGTGCGGCTCGGCGATTTCACCGCCAGCAATGGCTTCAGCCTCACCAACGCGGGCGACCTCACGCTGGTGCTGGCCAATGGCAGTTCCTACAGCGTGGACGCCGGCAACAGCGCGTTGTTGCTGTCGGTGCGGGGCGACCTGCTGCAGGAAGGCCGCGCGCCCCTGCGCGATGGCACCGGCAACTTCTCCGCCACCGGCCGCATCGGCACCCAGCAGGACCCGATCTACCTGATCGGCACCGGCGCCCAGGTGATCGGCGCGGTGGGCGCGCCACCGGCGTACTTCAACGCCACCACCGCCGAGGGCGGGCTGCTCGACCTGAGCGGCGGCTCCAGCTTCAACGTCCCGGCCTCGGCGTTTGCCGGTCGCGCGCAGAGCTCGGCCAGCCGCACCATCGCCTTCGTCGACCTGTCCGCCAGCGGGACACCGTATCGCGCCTTCGGCCTGGTCCGTCCCGGCCTGCGTCTGCCCGACGACCAGCAACCGGCCTGCGACGCCGGCGACCCGGACGCGGTCTGCACCCCGCAATAAGCCCAGCGCCGCCGCCCACCGCGGCGGCTCCCCCGACGGAGCCTGCCATGCACGACGACACTTCCCTGCAGACCCTGCTGGCGCCGATCAGCGACGACGCCCCGGCCGGCCCGGACCTGGAATACGACCCGGACTTTCTGCGTCTTGAGCGCGACGCGGCCGTCCGCCCCGAGCGCACCCTGGGCGAGAGCGTCATCGCCGCCGAAGAACCCGACTGGGACAAGGTGCAGGCGCTCGCACTGGAACTGAGCCGGCGCAGCCGCGACCTGCGCATCGCCGGCAAGCTGGGCGCGGCCTGGCTGCGCCTGCGCGGCCTGCCCGGCTGGGCCGATACCCTGGCGCTGATCCGCGGCCTGCTGGAACAGCACTGGGACAGCGTGCACCCGCAGCTGGATGCCGACGACGACAACGACCCGACCTCGCGCATCAACGCCCTGGTCGGGCTGGGCGACCCGATGGGCCTGCTCGGCGCGCTGCGCACCACGCCGTTCGTGCAATCGCCGCGGTTGGGCCGCTTCAGCCTGCGCGACCTGCGCGCGGCCAACGGCACCCTCAAGCTGCCCGAGGGCCAGACCGGCCCCAGCCTGGCCGAGATCGAAGCCTGCTGCCTGGACTGCACGCTGGAAACGCTGGCCGCCTCTGCCCAGGCCATCGGCGACGCGTCGGCACACGCGCGCGCCATCGATGCCTTGCTCACCGAACACGTCGGCACCGCCGCACCGGATCTACGCCCGTTGCTGACCGACCTGCGCGAGCTGGAACGTTTCGTGCTGCCGCACTGGCAGGCGCGCGATGGCGGCGCCACCCCCGCATCGGCAGACATCGACGCTGCGCCGGCAGGCGCGGGCGATGACGGCGCACGCAGCAGCGCCCGCCCGCCCGGTGCCATTGCCGGCCCGGACGATGTGCTGCGGCGTCTGGACGAGATCTGTGCCTATTACGCGCGCTGCGAACCGTCCAGCCCGGTCCCGATGCTGCTGCGGCGTGCGCAGCGCCTGGTGGGCTGCGACTTCCTGGCGCTGATGAAGGAACTGGCCCCGGCCGGTATCGACGACCTGCAACGCGTCACCGGCCCGCTGGAAAACGGCTGAGGGCGACGACGACACCGGGCAAACCAGCGTCAGGCGGGTACGGATGAAACGCGCTGAACTGGAGCATACGCGTGATGCATGCCGGCTCAGAGCAGCGGCCGCTCTCGCTTACCGCAAGCGCGGTCATTACATCAGCGACCCCATCCAACCACCCAGTCAAACAGGCAGCGCACAAAACGTGCCCGCACCACCATCGACTGCCCCACGGCGGCGGCCCAACCAGCCCACCGCCAACCTCCGAACAAAAACGCAGTCACACCGCGCTTTTGCGAATTCCCAATCCCGAATCCCGAATCCCGAATCACCAACGATACAGCTGCCAATACACCTTGTTGACCTTGTCCTTCTCCGCGTCGGTATGCCCGTCGTGGTCGCGGTCGTACAGGAAGTAGGGCGCACCGCGTGCGGGCGTGACGCGCACCATTTCCAGCTGACCGTTGACGCGGTATTCGTCGACCTTGTCGCCGTTGCCCATGGTCTTGCTGGTGACATCTGCACCGGCAGGGATACCGTCGCCGGCAGTACCGCCGGAGGTGGTGGCACAGCCGCCGAGCAGCAGCAATGGCAGCAGCAAAAGACATGCTCTCTTCATCGTTGTCATCCGTTCTAGGTCGTCGGTGAGTATGCGCTGGGCGGTGTGGCGCGGATGTGCAGCGTAGAATTGAAGCATGAGCAGATTAGTCCTGATCGACGGGTCCAGTTACCTGTACCGCGCGTTCCACGCGCTTCCGCCGCTGACCAATGCCCAGGGCGAGCCCACCGGCGCCTTGTTCGGCGTGGTCAACATGCTGCGCGCCACCTTGAAGGAGCGCCCGGCCTATGTCGCGTTCGTGGTGGATGCGCCGGGCAAGACCTTCCGTGACGACTTGTATGCCGACTACAAGGCCAACCGCCCGTCGATGCCCGACGACCTGCGCGCGCAGGTGCAGCCGATGTGCGACATCGTGCATGCGCTGGGGATCGACATCCTGCGCATCGATGGCGTGGAAGCGGACGATGTGATCGGCACGCTGGCATTGCAAGGCGCCAGTGATGGGTTGAACGTCACCATCTCCACCGGCGACAAGGATTTCGCCCAGCTGGTGCGTCCGGGCATCGAACTGGTCAACACCATGAGCGGCAGCCGCATGGACTCGGACGCGGCGGTGATCGCCAAGTTCGGCGTGCGCCCCAACCAGATCGTCGACCTGCTGGCGCTGATGGGCGATGCCATCGACAACGTGCCCGGCGTGGAAAAGTGCGGCCCCAAGACCGCCGCCAAATGGCTGGCCGAATACGACTCGCTCGATGGCGTGATCGCCAACGCCGACAAGATCAAGGGCAAGATCGGCGACAACCTGCGCGCCGCATTGCCGCGGCTGCCGCTCAACCGCGAACTGGTCACCATCAAGACCGACGTCGCGCTGGCCAGCGGCCCGCGCGCGCTGGACCTGCGCGAGCCCAACGCCGAAACGCTGGCGGTGCTGTACGCCCGCTACGGCTTCAGCCAGGCCTTGCGCGAGCTGGGCGGCGCAGCGGCCGCCGGCGCGCAGACCGAAGCCATGGCCGTGGCCCGCACCGAGCCCGGCCGCGCGCGCGGCACCGGCTTCGTGTCCGGCCCGGTCAGCGCCCCGGTGGAAGTGGACCCGGCGCTGTCGGCACCGGGCCAGTACGAGACCATCCTGACCCAGCAACAGCTCGACAGCTGGATCGCGCGCCTGCGCGCCGCCGGCCAGTTCGCCTTCGATACCGAAACCGACAGCCTGGACCCGCTGCAGGCCGACCTGATCGGCTTGAGCGTGGCCGCCGAGCCCGGCCAGGCGGCGTATCTGCCGTTCGGCCACAACTTCCCCGGCGCCCCGGCCCAGCTCGACCGTGCCCAGGCGCTGGCGCAGCTGGCGCCGCTGCTCATCGACCCTGCGGTGCGCAAGCTCGGCCAGCACGGCAAGTACGACCTGCACGTGATGCGCCGCCATGGCGTGGAGCTGGCCGGTTATGCCGATGACACCCTGCTGGAAAGCTTCGTGCTCAACTCCGGCAGCGCCCGCCACGACATGGACAGCCTGGCCAAGCGCTACCTGGGCTACGACACGGTCAAGTACGAGGACGTCTGCGGCAAGGGCGCCAAGCAGATCCCGTTCGCCCAGATCAGCCTGGACGACGCCACCCGCTACGCCGCCGAAGACGCCGACATCACCCTGCGCCTGCATCACGTGCTCGGCCCCAAGCTGGCCGCAGAGCCCGGCCTGGAGCGGGTCTACCGCGACATCGAGATGCCGCTGGTGGAAGTGCTGGCCCGCATCGAAGCCAATGGCGTATGCGTGGACGCGGCCGAACTGCGCCGCCAGAGCGCGGACCTGTCCAAGCGCATGCTCGCCGCCCAGCAAAAAGCCACCGAGCTGGCCGGGCGCACGTTCAACCTGGATTCGCCCAAGCAGCTGCAGGCGCTGCTGTTCGACGAGCTCAAGCTGCCCGCGGTGGTCAAGACGCCCAAGGGCCAGCCCTCGACCAACGAAGAGGCGCTGGAAGCCATCGCCGACCAGCACGAGCTGCCGCGGGTGATCCTGGAATACCGCGGCCTGACCAAGCTGCGCAGCACCTACACCGACAAGCTGCCGGAGATGATCCACCCGCAGTCCGGGCGCGTGCACACCAGCTACCACCAGGCCGGCGCGGCCACCGGGCGGCTGTCCTCGTCCGATCCCAACCTGCAGAACATCCCGATCCGCACCGACGACGGCCGCCGCATCCGCCGCGCCTTCGTCGCCCCGGCCGGGCGCAAGCTGATCGCCTGCGACTACTCGCAGATCGAGCTGCGCATCATGGCCCACCTGTCCGGCGACCCCGGCCTGGTGGGCGCGTTCGAGTCCGGTGCCGACGTGCACCGCGCCACCGCAGCGGAAGTCTTCGGCCGCACCATCGACACCGTCAGCAGTGACGAGCGCCGCGCCGCCAAGGCGATCAACTTCGGCCTGATGTACGGCATGAGCGCGTTCGGCCTGGCCCGCCAGCTCGGCATCGGCCGTGGCGAGGCGCAGGACTACATCGCGCTGTACTTCAGCCGTTACCCGGGCGTGCGCGACTTCATGGAAATCACCCGCCAGCAGGCGCGCGACAAGGGCTACGTGGAGACGGTATTCGGCCGCCGGCTGTATCTGGACTTCATCAACGCCGGCAGCCAGGGCCAGCGCGCCGGCGCCGAGCGTGCCGCCATCAACGCGCCGATGCAGGGCACCGCGGCGGACATCATCAAGCGCGCGATGGTCAGCGTGGACGGCTGGATCGCCGACCACGCGCAGCGCGCGCTGATGATCCTGCAGGTGCACGACGAACTGGTGTTCGAAGCCGATACCGATTTCGTCGACACGCTGCTGAGCGAAGTCACCGCGCGCATGGCCTCGGCGGCGCAACTACGCGTGCCGCTGGTAGTGGATTCGGGCGTGGGCGATAACTGGGACGAGGCGCACTGACGCAGGAATTTACGCTGATATGCTGAATGCGCAGACCAGACATAATTGCTTAAAACATAATGCGACTGTCGCAGATTTGGAGGAATGAATAACCGTTAAATTCTACATTTTTTTAACAGTTATCTTCACGATCCATCAATGTGGAAAATGGTGTTATATCCCTCGACGGGCGCAACGCCTGTCGGCAGATCTCTCCCATCCCCTGGAGCAGATCTCGGAGCGGAAACTCCTCCCCAAGTTTCCGTTCCCTGGCCCCGCCGACCTCCCCCTGGTCTGCGGGGCTTTTTTATTTCCGGAACCCGGACGAACACTATCGGAATTACGCTGCAGCACAGCATCGGCAGAGTGCCCGTGATTTTGTGGAAAATCACAAATCTAAATGGCGACGATTAATTCGTTCAATCAACACAGCGTTTCATTCCCCCAATTCAGTTTTAGTCGTCGGGAAATCTGAACGCGTGAATATGGGCGAATGATCCAACCGATCAAGGCGCTGACCCCAATCCCCGCACTGGAGAAAGCGTTCAGCGCCTTCGGGCGTAAGGGAGGCGGTCAGCCCAGCCAGTCGCGCGGCACCAGGTAGTCCAGCAACCGCGCCTCGGCGCTGCCGGGCTCGGCGGTGTAGCCATATTCCCAACGCACCCGCGGCGGCAGGCTCATCAGGATGCTCTCGGCGCGCCCGCCGCTCTGCAGTCCGAACAGGGTGCCACGGTCGTAGACCAGGTTGAACTCCACATAGCGCCCGCGGCGGTACAGCTGGAACTCGCGCTCGCGTTCGCCAAAGGGTTCGTCCTTGCGGCGCTGTAGGAGCGGCATGTAGGCATCCAGGAAGCCGTTGCCCACCGCCTGCTGGTAGGCAAAATCGCGCTCGAAGTCCTGGCCCAGGTCATCGAAGAACAGCCCGCCGACGCCGCGGGTTTCGTTGCGGTGGCGCAGGAAGAAGTAGTCGTCGCACCAGCGCTTGTGCGCGGCATAGCGCTCTTCGCCGAAGGGCGCGCACAGCGCCTGTGCGGTGCGGTGCCAGTGCTGCACGTCTTCGTCCACCGGGTAGAACGGGGTCAGATCGAAGCCGCCGCCGAACCACGCGGCAACCACCTCGCCATCGCGTTCGGCGCGGAAGTAACGCACGTTCATATGCGTGGTCGGCACGTGCGGATTGTTCGGATGAAACACCAGCGAGACCCCGCAGGCGCGCCAGGTGGCGCCCGCCAGCTCGGGCCGGTGGGCGCTGGCCGAGGGCGGCAGGCGCGTACCGGACACATCCGAAAAGCCGATGCCGGCCTGCTCGAACACCGCGCCATCGCGCAGGATGCGGGTGCGCCCACCGCCGCCTTCCTCGCGCTGCCAGAGATCCTCGGAGAACCGCGCTCGCCCATCGGCGGCTTCCACAGCCGCGCAGATGCGGTCCTGCAGGTCGGTCAGATAATCGCGTACACGCTCGAATTCGTTCATGGCCCAATTCTAAGCCGTGCATCGCAGCCGGTGCGCCTGCCCGACCGTGCCCGTTTGTCGCAGGGCGATGCGATGCGCGCCGGTCGGTTGCCGCGTTGTGCTGCATCGATGCGCCCGGGTGTGTTGGAGCGCCGTTGCAGGCCAGCGACTCCATCGCTAGATCGCAAGGCCCTGCCGCCCTCCATCGCGGGTACGCCACAAGAACATTGGCAAACGGGTCTTGCGAGATCGGCGCGACATGGCGACGACCGTTCTTCCAATCCGGCCAAGCAACGTAACGGTGCGGTGTCCTTCTCGCTTGCGGATCTTGTGGCGGCATGGATGCCGCCACCGCGCGTCCAAGGATGGATGTACAGCGTGAGCCGCAAGCCGCAAGCCGCAAGCCGCAAGCGCATCGCGCTCGTGACGCAGCGTGCTTCGGCCCCCCAATACGCCAAGCCTCTTGATCACCGGACGCAAGGAATGTTCGGCAAATGCGATGTGACTCGTGGTGGCATCCATGCCGCAGAAGATCTTGCGGCGCCGGGCAGAAAGAGCCTGCCGGCCAGCTCGGCTGCAGACGCTGGATGCCGCACGCCGCTTGCTTGCAGCGGCGTTGCGATCAGCTCTGCGTTCGCTGTGATGGGACGCGCTCGCCTGGTCTGTCGCTCACCGCGTGCGCGGTGGTTCGAATTCGCTACGGACTGCAGGCGTACACAGTCGCCAGGCCAGTGCGGCATGCACGCAGCCGATGGCCAGTGCGCCCAGGCCGGTGAGTACCAGCGCCATCTGTTGCGTGGCCTGCAGGCGTGCCTGCAGTTGCGGCCACTCCGGGCTGTGCAGCACATCTGCCGGCAGCATCGCCTGCACGCCGTCGAACAGCGGCCCGATCAGCGCCAGTCCGGCAAAATTGAGCAGCCCGGTCGCGATCAGCACCAGCACAAACCCGATACGTGCCCACGCGCGTCGTTGCAGCAGCGCCCAGCTCAGCCATGCGAACGCCACCGACAGCACCACGCCGATCACCGACAAGGCCATGCCGTGGTCGATCACCCGCTGCCATGACGGCGGCAAGCTCATGCCCGCTGGCAAGGCGAACGTAGTGGCGTCGGGCATCGCCAGCAGCACAACGATCTGAAACAGGTTGGCCAGTGCGCTGACCACGCCCAGCAACAACGAGACCCATGCCAGCGGCGAGACGAAGCCGCCGCGAGACGGGTGCGATGTGCGCAGCGCCGCGTTCATTGCAGCGACGCGATATGCGCGGCGACTGCCGCCTGCCCCGGTGGGTCCAGCGCGGGCTGCAGCTGCGCATACCAGTCTGCCAGGGCCTCGGCCGGCAGGCACTCGCGCAGCAATGGTGTGCTGCGCTCCAGGAATGCGTCCAGGAACGGCAGGCCGCGGACGTACAAGAAATGGCTGTCGGTGATCGACATGCCGGCATAGGCTTCGCGCAGCCACTCCAGATGCGGCAGCGCATGCGCGCCGTGACCGGCGCGGGTCAGTGCGGTCAGGAAGCTGGTACGCGCCGTGGCTGGCGAGGTAGAGCGTTCCTGGGCGTTGAGATCGTCGAAGGTCAGCAGCCACTGCTCGCCGCGCTCGATGTCGTTGCACATCACCGAGGTGGTGGCCAGCTGCAGCGCGTTGTGTGCGGTGGGCTCCAGCGCGTACAGCGCCAGCCAATACGGATAGGCCTCGTGGTAGCGGTCCAGCGCGCTCAACGCCAGCGCGCACAGTCGCTGCGCATCCGCACCGGCCTGCAGCTGCGCTTGCGCCGCGTTGTAGGCGCCCACGTGGTCGCCGCGCTGAAACGCCGTCAGTGCCGGCTGCAGTGCGGGGTCGATCTCGGCAGCTGCCTGGTCGGCATCGTCGGCAGGCGCCGCCGCGACGGTGGGTTCTGCACGCGGCGGCTTCGCCACCTCGGTCTTGCGTCCAAACAAACGGTCCCACAGGCCCATCGCGTCTACCTTGTGTGCGCCAGCAATGAGTGGAAAGTCGCCGCGACGCCGGCGGCGCACCGGTCCTGCGGCAGACCGGTGCAGAGGCCAAACGCACCAACCTTCTGCCGATCCTGGGCCAAGCTTAGAGCCCCTTGCGTAGGGAGAGGTGAGCGCAACGCAACCAGCCCGGCTGCGCGACGCATTGCCGTGTGTCCAATCTGCGTCGGTGGCTGGACCGTGCGGCGATCGCTTGCGGGCGAGGCGGCGGAATGCTCCATCCCGATGACCGTCAAACACGCGCCTGTCGCCTCATCGGCAAAAGGGCGCGTGGGGCGCTGCGCCGACACTGCGATCATGCGTGGGTGCCGGTGCCGGCAACGCCTGCTTGCAACGGGCGCAGTGCGTCGATCAGCGCTGCGGCTTCACCTGCGCATTGAACAGCTTGAGGATGCGCTTGTACTCGTCCAGCCACGCATCGGCCCGGGTAAAACCGTGGCGCTCCAGCGGATACGGCGCCACCTGCCAGTTGTCCTTGTGCAACTCGATCAGCTTCTGCGTCATGTCCACCGAGTCCTTGAAGAACACGTTGTCGTCGATCATGCCGTGCGCGATCAGCAGATGGTCCTGCAGCCCGTCGGCGTAGTTGATCGGCGAGGAGGTCTTGTAGGCCTGCGGGTCGAGCTCGGGCGTGTTGAGGATGTTGGAGGTGTACTCGTGGTTGTACTGCATCCAGTCGCCCACCGGCCGCAGCGCCGCGCCGGCCTTGAAGGTGCCGGGGCTGCGGAACAGCGCCATGTAGGTCATGAAGCCGCCGTACGATCCGCCGTAGATGCCGGCGCGTGCACGGTCGCCCTGCTTGGTGGCGACCAGCCAGTCCAGGCCGTCCAGATAATCCTCCAGCTCCGGATGCCCCATGTTGCGGTAGATCGCGGTGCGCCAGTCGCGGCCATAGCCTTCGGATGCGCGGTAGTCCAGATCCAGCACGATGTAGCCCTGCTGTACCAGCAGGTTATGGAACATCTGCTCGCGGAAATACGGCGTGTAGCGCTGCGACACGTTCTGCAGGTAGCCGGCCCCATGCACGAACATCACGATCGGATACTGCTTGCCCGGCTCGGGAGTCTGTGGGCCGTAATACTTGCCCCAGACCGTGCCGGCGCCGTGTTTGGACGGCACCTGCACGTACTGCGGTGCGATCCACGTCTGCGCCTTGAAGGCCGGTGTGCGCGTGTCGGTGAGCACCGTGGCCTGGCCGCCCGCCGCCGGTACGACCGCCAGCTGCGGC
The DNA here is from genome assembly GCF_040182365.1 of Xanthomonas sp. 10-10. Classification (NCBI taxonomy): domain Bacteria; kingdom Pseudomonadati; phylum Pseudomonadota; class Gammaproteobacteria; order Lysobacterales; family Lysobacteraceae; genus Xanthomonas; species Xanthomonas sp. 10-10. The sequence goes on along the minus strand of NZ_CP144460.1, from coordinate 4,786,970 downwards.
GGCAGATAGGCGCCGGAGTAACGCACCAGCAACTGCTGCCCGTTCGGCGACAGGCTGAAGCCTTCCACGCCGTTCAAGGCGGTCACTTCGGTGAGCTGGTCGGTGCGCAGGTCCAGCTTGCAGACCTCGTAATCGCCAGGCCACTGCTGGTTGCAGAGGAAATACATGCCGCTGCCGTCGGCGCTGGGCACCGGCATCGACACTTCCCACTTGCCGCGGGTGCGTTGACGCGGCTTGCCGTTGCCTTCCACCGTGTACAGCTGCGAATAGCCGGATTCTTCCGAGAGCAGCCACAGCGTGCGGTTGTCGGGCAACCAGCCGAAATCATTGAAGTCCCAGTTGATCCAGGCGCCATCGCTCAGCCGATGACGCGGCTGCAGCTTGGCATTTTCCAGATCCACGCTGGCGATCCAGCGGTCCTTGTTGTCCACCGCACGGATTTCCACCGCCACGTTGCGGCCATCGTCGCTCCAGTGCACCGCCGGGCCGCTGCCGTCGCCATCGCTTTCCACGCGCACGGCGCGGTTGCCCTTGAGCGCATCGCGTTTGGCGGCCTTGCGCAATGCGGCCAGCGGGTCGGTGGCGATGCCGGGCAGCGCGTCGAAGGCCAGCTGGCGCGCGCTGCCTGCGGCCACATCGACCAGCCACAGCGTATGCGCGACCGGCATGTTGCGGCCGACGCGGGTGCGGGTTTCCTGGAACTCCTCGTAACCGGATTCGGTCACGTACTTGGGCATCTTGCCGGCCTGGCCTTCGTCGGCAGCCTTGGCCTGGGTCACCACCAGCAGGTGGCGGCCGTCCGGCGACAATGCGCTGTCGACGATCTCCACCTCATCGCCCAGATACACCGGTGCTGTCGCGCGCGTGACGTCGGCGCGGCGCCAGGCATCTTCCTGCGTGCGCAGCGCATCGCGCTGTTCGCGATCGCGGCGTAGCGTGGCCAATGTGGCCAGTTGCTGCTCGCGCAACACATCGGCCTTGGGCGCGGCGTTGGGATCGCGCTCGGCCTTGACCACGGCCACCTGCGCGGTACCGCCATCGGCCCGCCAGTGGTACCAGTTGTTGCCTGCGCGCCAGATCGCACCGCCATCGCTGGCGAATTGCGGACGCGACTCGACCTCGTTGCTGCGGGTCAGCTGGGTCAGCGCGCCCGAGCGCAGATCGCGCAGGAAGATGTCGCCATTGCGTGCGAACAGCATGCGCTGGCGCGTGGCGTCGTAGCTGGGATTGGCCGCATCCAGGCCGGCGCGTGCCGTGTCGGCCACGCGCTCTGCCGCCGCGCCGTCGATGCCCTGGCGATAGGTGTCGCGCACCGGGCTGCCATCGCGCTTGAGCAGGTATTGCACCTGTTTGCCATCCCATTGCCACCATGCCTGATCGACCGACGGCCCGATCCAGTCCGGATCGGCCATCACCTGTTCGATGGTGAGCGGTGTGGCGGATTGCGCATGCGCGGTGACAGCCAGCAACAACAAGGACAGCGGCAACAATCTGGGCATCGGTAACAACTGGACGCAACGAGGAGCGGACAAGCCTAGCAGCTCGCTTCCGTCGGAGGCTTGGGCCACAGGTCATGCGCGCGGTGGGGGAGTGCCTCGTCGAACAGGCAAGGCTTGGGCGACTGGCGGGCGCGACCATAAGCGGTTGTGCGCTCGTTGCTCTGCGGGGTACGCATGCGCTTTACGATCGATGCAATCCAGCTGCGATGCGCTACTGCAATGCAGTGGAATGTGCTTCGCGCACGGGCCTCGCCGAGGTTCCCGACCGCCGTTCCCCTGGCGCGGCAGGAAACCTCCCGACTTGCAAGCGGGGCAGGTGGCGGCCAAGCTAGCGCGCTTTTGCGATTGTCGATGCACATGTCCAGCCTGCCTGCCTCCGTTGTGTCCCATCCCATGGCTGTCGGCGCGCCTGGCCGGCCGTTGGCGTGGCGCGCGGGGCGGTCGGTCGATCTGGCGACCTTCATCGCGCATGTGCATGGCCTGGCGCAGCAGCTGCCGGAGGGCCGCCATGCGGTCAATCTGTGCGAAGACCGCTATCGGTTCATGGTGGCGTTCTATGCCTGCGCGCTGCGCGGGCAGGTGTCGCTGCTGCCGTCCTCGCGCGCGCCGGCGGTGGTGGGCGAGGTGCAGGCCCGTCACGCCGATGCGTATTGCCTGGGCGATCTGGCGCTGGAGCTGGCGCCGCCGCGCTACTGGCAACTGCCGGACGAGCTGCCGCAAGCGGACGGCCCGATTCCGCAGCTGGCCGACGATGCGCTGGTGGCGATCGGTTTCACCTCCGGCAGTACCGGCAGCCCGCAACCCAATCCCAAGACCTGGGGCAGTTTTCTGACCAGCACGCGGCAGGATCTGGTTGCGCTGCAAAGCCTGTGGGCGCACACCGACGCGGTGCCGCACGTGGTGGCCACGGTGCCGCCGCAGCACATGTACGGCATGGAATTGTCGGTGCTGCTGCCGATGGTGACCGAGCTGGCGGTGCATGCGGGCCGCCCGTTCTTCCCGGACGATGTGGCGCGCGCGCTGGCCGATCTTCCTGCCCCGCGCGTGCTGGTGACCACGCCGGTGCATCTGCGTGCGCTGGTCGAATCCGGGGTGGTGTTGCCGCCGTTGGCCGGTATCGTCTCGGCCACTGCGCCGTTGGCGCAGGAGATTGCCGCCGCAGCCGAAGCGCGTTTTGGCGGCGAAGTCCGCGAGATGTTCGGCTCCACCGAAACCTGCGTGTTCGCCGTGCGCCGCACCGCGCTGGACGCCGCGTGGACCCCGCTACCCGGCGTGCGTCTGCAGACCCAGGCCACAGGCACCCTGGTGCATGCGCCGCATCTGGCCACGCCGGTGTTGTTGGCCGACATGATGGACGTGGCCGACGATGGCAGCTTCCAGGTACGCGGGCGCCAGGCCGATTCGCTGGAAATCGCCGGCAAACGCGCATCGCTGGCCGACCTCACCCGCCGTCTGCTCGCCATCCCCGGCGTGATCGACGGCATCATCGTGCAGCTGGCACCGGATGCCGGTCAGTCGGTGGGCCGCATTGCCGCGCTGGTGGTCGCCCCGAGCCTGGACGAAGCGCAGATCCTGGCCGCATTGCGCGTCGGCGTCGACCCGGTGTTTCTGCCGCGCCGCCTGCGCAAGCTCGCCGTCCTGCCACGCAACGAGACCGGCAAACTGCCACGCGACGTGGTGCTGGGGTTGCTCAAGGGCTGAGTGATACTGCGCAAGGTGCACAGGAGAGGTCGTATGAAAAAAGGACGTTTGGCCGCGGTGCTCACAGTCGTAGTCTGCTTGGGGGGCTTGTTTTTATTGCTGTCCGGTGGAACTGACCGCAAAGGCGTCGCTGAGGTCACGCCTGTATCGACAACTTCGCCTGTGCAGCGGTCGACATCGCCAACGCGCGATTGGAACGCAACGCCATTGCCGCCGCTTGGGACGCCATTGCGTAGCGTTTTTGCGGATCTACGCCGCCGCGCCGAGATGGGTGATCCTCGCGCGGCGTGCCGATTGGCGGCTGAGTCACAGCGGTGTGACAATCTTCATGAACAGGTCGCCTCGTACGATGAGCAACTTTGGAAGCTCGAGCAGGGTAGGCGTACGACGAGTGCCGCCGAACGCGCTGGCTTACCAGCTAGGGAGGCATCGCTGGAAGCGATTGGCGATAGTCTGCTGACTGTAGTGAAAGACTGCGAGGGCGCTCCGCAACTTTCGTCCGCGGAGCGGGTATCACTGTGGCGGCAAGGGGCTTTGGCCGGGCAGCCTGCGGCCTTGGCGAACTACGCAGTGGGCAATGCATTCAAATTCCGTGATCTGCTCGAAGTCGTTCCGGAGTTGGAGCGTTATCGCCGCGAGGCGGAAGGAATGGCATTGCAGGCTGCCGCGAAAGGAGATCTGCGGACATCGCTCGTCCTGGCAGCGGCGTACTCGCCTCGTCGCGACAGTGGAGGCCGCATTTTTCTGGCGCAAGTCGTAAAGCCGGACATGGCACGTTCACTGGCGCTATATCGGCGTGGAGCGCAGCTGTTACCCGCCAAGTCTCCCGCACAGACACGCAGCGCCATCGACGACAACGTAGCTTGGCTTCAGCAGCGGGCCAGTGCTGCAGATCTGGTACGCGCCGACGCTCTGGCGGCGCAGTGGTCGCGTGAGTGGTCGTCCTTGGTGGCAAACAGGCCCAACGAAATTATCGTGGAAGCGGACGGGGGCGTTGCCAGCATGGGACCGACTAGTTGCAGCCGCTGACTCAGCCATGCACCCCATCGATCTCCACCGCCAGCTCGTCGCGGCAGATCACCGCGTGCAGCAGCAGACGCGGCACTGCATCGCCGAAGCGGGCGTCCAGCGCCTGCGCGACCTTGGGCAGGTCGTCCTGCTCGCGGACATAAACCTTCAGGCGGGTGCCGGCGCCGAACTGCGCTGGCAGCGCCGGTGTGTGCGTGCGTGCGGCACCGAGCAGGGCATCGAAGTTGGCGAAGGTCTCTTCCAGCTGCGCCAGCAACTGGCCGGTGTGCATCGAGGCATGCCCGACCACGGCGGCCGTGCCTGATAGCAGCAGTGGCATGTCGCTGCCGGCCGGCGGCAACATGGCGCGCGCAAAACTCGGCGGCTGCGGGCCGTATTGGCGCGGGTAGTTGTAGGCGCTGACCTGGCGGGGGTTTTCCAGCGGAGTGCCGGCGTCGCTGGCGGCCAGCCAGTAGATCTGGATGATGCGCTCGGCATCGCAGCGGCCCACCGCAGTGGCGGCCGGCAATTGCGCGACGTCGAAGGCGCCCAGGCCGCGCGCACGGCCCACGCAGAACTGCCGGTAGCGCTCACGGTCGCCGCTGCCCAGGGTGATGGCGTCCAGATAGTTCCAGATACGCAACAGGCGCGGCGTCTGGCTGCGGGTGACGAAGGCGGTGATCTCCGCATAGGCCTTGGCGGCGGCGGCCTCGATATCGACATCCTGCTCGTCGATTTCGATCACGCCGAACTGCAGGCGGCCGTCGCTGGACCAGGCGATGTTGCCGTCGCGGCCGCTGCGCACCGGCGCATCGGTCCGCCACACTTCCAGCACCTTGGCCTGATACGGCTGCAGCGGCACGCGCAGGTAGCGCGGGTCGTCCAGGCGCGGCGCCGCAGTGCCGAAGCCGAATACGGCCAGCACCTGCGGGTCGGCCAGCAATGCGGACGGTTCGGTCTGGTCGACATAGTCGACCTGCAGGCGGGGATGGCGCACGCTGTGCGTGGTCTGGGCCTGGGAAGCGGTCATCGCGTATCTCGTTGTTGCGTGTCGCGTTGCAAGGTGTCGCCGTCGAAGCCGAGCGTGGCCTGACGTCGGCGTTGGCGCCAGGACTGCCAGGCGCGCGGCATCATCGACAAGGTGGTCAGTGCATAGATGGCGCGGAATGCGCGCAGGCGCAGGCGCACCCTGGGGCTGTCGAACACATCGCCGGCCAGCATCGCCACCACGGCCTCTTCGATCTGCCAGGTGTTCTGCGGCTGCGCGAACAAGGCACGCATGGTCGGCGAGGTGAAGCGGTAGATGAACCACTTGAACTCGTCCACGCCGCGCTTGAGTTCGCGCTGCAAGGCGCGCTGCAGTTTCGCCTCGTGCTGCGGCATGCGCAGGGCCTGGTCCACCATTGCCGCGCCGCGCTCGGCGCTGTGCATGGCCAGGAACACGCCCGATGAAAACATCGGGTCGACGAAGGTGTAGGCATCGCCCAGCATCAACCAGCGCGGGCCGGACATGCGCGTGCATTCGTAGGCGTAATTGCCGGTGGCATGCACCGGTGCCACGCGTTCGGCGCCGAGCATGCGTGCGCTGAGCTCGGTGTTGAGCGCAAGCGTGCGCATGAAGAAGCCCTCGCTTTCGCCTTTGCGGGTCTTCATGTATTCCGGGTAGCAGACCGCGCCCACGCTCATGATGTCGTCCGGCAACGGAATCAGCCACATCCAGCCATGCGCGTGGCGGTAGATGCTGATGTTGCCGGCATCCTCGCCCGGTCGCCGCGTCACGCCGCGGAAGTGGCTGAACAGCGCGGCCGATTGATGTTTGGCATTGGCGCGCTTGAGCTTGAAGCGGTTGCCCAGAAAGGTGTCGCGGCCGCTGGCATCGAGCAGATAGCGCGGGCGGAACTGCTGCACCCCCGCCACGCCACGCGCCTGCAGCACCGGCTGCTGCCCGTCGAACTCCACGGTTTCGACCTTGACCTGATCGCGCGCATCCACGCCCACCGCCCGCGCGCGCTCGAACAGCACCTGGTCGAACTGCGCACGCGGCACCTGGAAGGCGAAATCGGCCTTGGCATCCAGCGCATGCGAGAAGCGGAAGGTGTTGTAGCCGCCGCTGTCGTTGGGGAAGTCCGCGCCGCGCTTGAGTACGCCGATGCCGCGCACCTCTTCCAGCACGCCCAGGCGTTCGAGAATCGGCATGTTCATCGGCAGCAGCGACTCGCCGATATGGAAGCGCGGATGCTGCGCCTTCTCCAGCAAGGTCACCTGCCAGCCCTGCTGGGCCAGGACGATGGCCGCCGCGCAGCCGGCCGGCCCGCCACCGATGATCAGCACATCCGGGCACTCGGGCCCGGGAGCCGGCCCGGCTGCCGGCTTGGCGGTCGGGGTAGGGCCAACAGCGGTGGAAGTCATCCTGGAACGAACCTGCAGCGGGCGAGCGTCATGCAGTCATGATAGCCTGACCGGCGGCCCGGACAGGTATGCCGGCCGCCGAATTGCTGTTGCAGAACGATCGCCACTCTCGACAATGCGGCCGCAAGGCCGGCGTGGCGGGTGTTCGGAATCGGCCGGCACGGCAACGTACACTGTCCGTGCCCCGCAGCATCGCCCAAGCCGACCTGACGGTTGTCTGCGCCGCTGTGGTGGTTGTCCTGAAATCCCTCGCTCTGACTCTGTCGCCCGACCCTCACCTGGAAGCTCTCTGGATGTCCTCGCAAACCGCTGCCGAACGTGAACTGGCCGAACTCCTGGTCGAAAGTCTGAACCTGGAAGACGTCCAGCCCGCCGACATCGACCCGGAGGCGCCCCTGTTCAATACCGGGTTGGGACTGGATTCGATCGACGCGCTGGAACTGGCGCTGGCGATCAGCAAGCACTATGGCTTCCAGCTGCGCTCTGACAACGACGAGAACCGTCGCATCTTCGCGTCGCTGCGCGCATTGTCGGCGCATGTCGAAGCCAACAAGACCGTCTGAGGTTCCGACCGCCGCGCCAGGCGATGCGCCCCCGTGGGTGCTGGGGCTGGCCGTTTTGCTGGCGGTGGCGTATTCGCCGCTGGCGCATTGGGCCAACGCCAGCCATCGCCCGGAGCTTGCCGTCATCGCCGGTGCCTTGCTGGTGCTGACGGTGCTGATCGAACCGATGGCCGCGCGCCGGGCCTGGGCCTGGGTGCTTGCTGCGCTGACCCTGCTGGGCCTGGGCGCGTTGTGGCACTCGCCGTACGCGATGCTGGTACTGGCCGCGCCGCCGGTGGTATTTACCGGCTGGGTCGCCTGGTTCTTCGGCCGCAGCCTGCGCCGTGGGCGCACGCCGCTGATCACGCGCATTGTCGAGGGGCTGTATCGCCAGGCCGGCATGCCGATCACGACCGAGCAATACCGCTACACGCGCCGCCTCACCCTGGCCTGGGCGCTGCTGTTGTGCGCGCTGACCCTGCTCAACCTGGTGCTTGGCCTGTGCGCCGAGCCCAGCGGGGTGCTGGCGCAACTGGGCTACGCCTCGCCGCTGCCGATCAGCGATGAACGCGCCTCGCTGTTCGCCAATTTGCTGGTGTACGGCGTGGTTGGCGGGTTCTTTGTTGGGGAATACCTATTGCGCGGGCGCTGGTTTCCGCAGCGTCCCTATCGTAATCTGCCAGACTTCTTGCGCCAGATGTCGCGGCTCGGGCCGGACTTCTGGCGCGATCTGCTGCGCTGAGTGCGTGGCCAGGGCAGCGACGTACGTGCACAGTTTCGGGGACAAGACAAAAATGCCGTTGGCAAGGATGCCGTCGCGCCTGGCGTGGGGTGTGTTCAATCTGCTGCAATTGGCGTTCACGCTGACGTTCACCGCCGGCGGGATCGTGTATGCGTTGGCGTTGCTGGCGATCACCCGCGATGCCGATCGCCTGTTGCGCATGGGCAGCTGGATGTGGGCGCCGGTGCTGTTTCGCGGTGCGGGCGCCAGGGTGATCGTGGAAGGGCGTGAGCGTGTCGACTGGTCCAGGAACTATCTGTTCGTCAGCAACCACCAGTCCATCATCGATATCTGCGCCCTGTTCCACGCCCTGCCGGTGCCGCTGCGCTTCCTGCTCAAGGAAGAAATGCTCAAGGTGCCGTTCGTGAACTGGTATGCGCGCGCCACCGGCATGCTGTTCCTGGACCGCGACAGCCGTCGCGCCGGTGCACTGGTGCGCCGCCAGGCGGCCGCGCTGTTGCGTGAAGGCAAACAGTTGTGTCTGTTTCCCGAAGGCACCCGTAGCCGCAGCGGCGCATTATTGCCATTCAAGGCCGGGCTACTGCAGGCCGCTATCGATGCTGGCGTCCAGGTTGTCCCCGTGGCGCTGGACGGCTGCGGCAAGGTGCTGCCCGTGGATGGCGTGTTCAGGGTGCGTCCCGGCATCATCCGCGTACGCATCGGCGAGCCGATCGCGGTCACCGGGCCGGATGCGCCGGATCGCCAACAATTGACCGAGCAGGCACACAAGGCCGTGGCTGCAATGCTTCAACCCAGGATCTGAGTTCCGCGCTTATGGATTTCGTCGTGCCGCATGATCATCCCTGCCTGCCCGGGCACTTTCCGGGTCGCCCCGTGGTGCCTGGCGTGGTCGTGCTCGACCATGTGCTGCAGGCTGTGGAAGCGCTGCATGGCCCGCGCGCTGCGGCACGGCTGCCGCAGGTGAAGTTCGTGCAGCCGTTGCTGCCCGGCCAGACCGCGTCGGTCGTGCTGGAAGGCGAGGGCCCGCGCTGGCGCTTTCGCGTGCAGCGTGCCGGCCAGATGCTGGTCAGCGGCGAACTGGTGGCGGAGGCGGTGCAATGAGCAGTCAGTGGAAGCAACGCCCGGAAGGCGGCGGACGTTTCGCGCTGTGGCTGATCCGTGGCATCGCCCAGCACGCCGGACGCGCGGTGGGGCGCGCGCTGTTGTACCCGATCACGCTGTACTTCCTGGTGGTGCGTGCGCCCGAACGTAGCGCCTCGCGTGCCTATCTGACCCGCGTGCTGGATCGCCCGGCCACGCTGCGCGATGTGGCGCGGCATATCCATACGTTTGCGTCGACTATCCTGGACCGCGTGTACATGCTGTGCGGGCAGATGCAGCGCTTCCGCGTCGACATCACCGGGCTGGATCAGCTGCACACGCAGATGGACCGCGGCCGCGGCGTGCTGATTTTCGGCTCGCACCTGGGCAGCTTCGATGCGCTGCGCGTGCTGGCCACCGAGCGGCCGGACGTGCAGGTCAAGGTGGTGCTGGACAAGGCCCACAATCGCGCAATGACCGACCTGCTGGGCGCACTGAACCCGCAGCTGGCCGCCAACATCATCGATGCCGGCATGGATGCGACCTCGATCGTCATGGCGATCAAGGACGCCACCGATGCCGGCGCGCTGGTGGCGCTGCTGATCGATCGCCCGCGCGAAGGCGACCCGGCGTTGCCGGCGATGTTCCTCGGCCGCAACGCGATGTTCCCGACCTCGCCGTGGCTGATCGCCGCCGCGCTCAAGGTGCCGGTGGTGCTGGCGTTCGGCCTGTATCGCGGCGGCAACCATTACGAGCTGGCGTTCGAGACCTTCAGCGAAGGCCTGGACGTGCCGCGCAGGCAACGTGCGCCGGTGCTTGCCGTGCTCATGCGCGATTACGCCGCCAGGCTGGAACATTACACACGCTACGCGCCGTACAACTGGTTCAACTTCTACGATTTCTGGAACACTCACCATGCCGATGCGCCGCACCCTGCCGTGGATGCTGATACTGCTGTTCAGCGCCGCACCGCTATGCGCCGCACCGCCTGAGACGCTGGACGTCGGCCAGGTGCTGCAGCGCCTGGCCCGCCCGGCCCCGGTCAGTACCGAGTTCGTCGAACTGCGCGGTTCTGCGCTACTGAAGACGCCGTTGCGCGTGCAGGGCCATTACCGCCGCCCGGATGCGCAGACGCTGGTGCGCGAGGTCAGTGCGCCGTATCGCGAAACCACCACCTTGCGGGGCGACGAAGGCGTGCTCGAACGCGAGGGCAAACCGCCGCGCAAGTTCGCGTTGAGCCGCGTGCCCGAACTGGCCGGTTTGAAGTCCGGCTTCGGTGCGCTGTTGTCGGGAGATCGCGCGTTGCTGGAGCAGCAGTATCGCCTCGGTGGGCAAGGCACGGCGCAGGTCTGGCAGCTGACCCTGCAGCCCAAGGACGCCGCAGTGGCCAAGCAGGTGCGCGAACTGCGTCTCTACGGCAGCACCGATGAGCTGCGCTGCATCGAAAGCGTGCCAGCCAAGGGCGACGTGCAACGCACGCTGCTGGCCAGCGCGGCACGTGCGGCGGCCGGCGTCAGCGATACCGCAGCGCTGACCGCGCTCTGTCACGGTTCGGGCGCGTGACCACGCGCGGGCAGGTCTCGCTAGCCGTCGTCAAAATCGCCAGATCGTGTGCTTGCTGCCAAGGTGTCGCAGTACTGCTGGCCGGTACGGTTCGCAGCGCCGACGTCGCCCATTGCAGCGAGGCGGGTGCATGCCGTTTGAATTGAACGCAAACCGCCGCATTGGCCTGGCCTTGCTGTGGCTGGCGGTGCTGGTGGTGGCCGGGTTCTGGCTGAGCGAGACGCTCAAGGTCACCGGCGATCTGCGAAAATTCATGCCCGCCCTCCGCAGAAAGAAAACGCCGAAGTGGCCCGATGCCGCGCGCGCGGCCGGTGGACGTCCAGCCATTGCAGTGAGGCGGTCGCATGCCGTTTGAATTGAACGCAAACCGCCGCATTGGCCTGGCCTTGCTGTGGCTGGCGCTGCTGGTGGTGGCCGGGTTCTGGCTGAGCGAGACGCTCAAGGTCACTGGCGATCTGCGAAAATTCATGCCCGCCCTCCGTAGAAAGAAAACGCCGAAGTGGCCCGATGCCGCGCGCGCGGCCGGTGGACGTCCAGCCATTGCAGTGAGGCGGTTGCATGCCCTTTGAATTGAACGCAAACCGCCGCATTGGCCTGGCCTTGCTGTGGCTGGCGCTGCTGGTGGTGGCCGGGTTCTGGCTGAGCGAGACGCTCAAGGTCACCGGCGATCTGCGAAAATTCATGCCTGCCCCGCGTACGCCGGCGCAAAAACTGCTGATCGAAGAGCTGGGCGAAGGCCCGGGGTCGCGGCTGTTGCTGATGGCCTTGTCCAATAGCGACCCGGCCATCCTGGCCGAGCAATCGCAACGGTTGCAGCAGGCACTGGCCGCGCAGCCGGCGCTGTTCGAGTTGGTCGGTAATGGCGGCACTGCCGGATTGGAGGCGATTCCGGAGCGCTTGCTGCCGTATCGCTACCTGCTGAGCGACAGTTTCGACACCGCAGCGCTGGATGCGGCGACGCTTGAAGCTGCGTTGCAGTCGCGCGTGCAGGATCTGGGCTCGCCGGCAGCGGCGATGGTGGAGCCGCTGCTGCCGCGCGACCCGACGCTGGAAGTGCTGCATCTGGCCGAGACCCTGCAGCCGGCGGCCGCCCCGCAAACGCGCAATGGGGTGTGGTTCGATCGCGCCGGTACCTCGGCCCTGCTGATCGTGCAGACGCATGCGGCCGGCTTCGATCCTACCGGCCAGCAGCTGGCCTACGACGCCGTGCAGGCGGCGTTCGCCAAGGTCAGCAAGGGCACCACGACGCAGCTGACCTTGACCGGCCCGGGCGCATTCGCGGTGGAGATCACCGCGCGCACCCAGGGCGAGTCGCAATGGATCGGCACGCTGGATACGGTGGGTCTGGTGCTGTTGCTGATGATCGCCTACCGCAGCTGGAAGATTCCGGTGCTGGGCGTGTTGCCGCTGGCGAGCGCGGGGCTGGCCGGCCTGGGCGCGGTGGCACTGCTGTTCGACGGCGTGCACGGGATCACCGTGGCATTCGGCTTCACGTTGATCGGCGTGGTGCAGGATTACCCGATCCACCTGTTCAGCCATCAACGTCCCGGCCTGGATCCGCGCGAGAACGCGCGGCATTTGTGGCCGACGCTGGCGACCGGCGTGGTGTCCACCTGCATTGCGTATGTGACCTTTCTGTTTTCAGGCGTGGATGGCCTGCGCCAGCTGGCGGTGTTCACCATTGCCGGCCTGGCCACTGCAGCGGTGACCACGCGTTGGCTGTTGCCGTGGCTGATCGACCCGGCCCCGCGCGACTACGCCGATTCGCGCCTGTTGGCTGGGCTGTGGCGCGGCATCGCGCGCTTGCCGCGGCCACGCATCAGCCTTGCAGTGATCGCGGTGATCGGCATTGCGGTGATCGCTTTGGCGCCCGGCCAGTTCTGGCAGAACGACCTGTCCAAACTCACTCCGGTGCCGCCCAAGGCATTGGCGCAGGACACCCGCTTGCGTCAGGAGCTGGGTGCGCCCGATGTGCGTTACGTGCTTGCGCTGTCTGCGGCCAGCGATGAGGCGGCGCTGCAGGCCAGCGAGCGCCTGCGGCCGCGGCTGGATGCGCTGGTGCGCGACGGTGCCCTGACCGGCTACGACATGGCCGCGCGGTATCTGCCCAGTGCCAAGACCCAGCAGGCGCGTCAGGCGCGGTTGCCGGATGCGGCGCAGGCACGCACGCTGACCGAGCGCGCGGTGGCGGCCACGCCATTCCGCAGCGATGCGTTTGCGCCATTCCTGCAGGATCTGGATGCCGCCAAGCGTGCGCCGCCGCTGCTGCCGAAGGATCTGACCGGCTCGCCGCTGGCCACGTCGGTGGGCGGCCTGCTATTGGGGCGCGGCGATCGTACGACTGCCCTGGTGTCGCTGACCGGCCTGCATGATCCGGCGCTGTTGGCTGCGGCGGTGCAGGGCAGCGGCGCGCAATTGCTGGACCTCAAGGACGCGTCCGAATCGCTGGTGGCCGCCTACCGCGGCCGGGTGCTGGGGGCGCTCGGTGTGGCGGCGTTGCTGCTTGCAGTGACGGTGGCGATCGCGTTGCGCAATCCGCGCCGTATCGTGCGTGTGCTGTTGCCGATGGCGCTGACCACCGTGCTGATCCTGGCGATCCTGCGCGGCATCGGCGTGGAGCTCAACCTGTTCCATCTGATCGCGCTGATTCTGGCCGCAGGCCTGGGCCTGGATTACGCCTTGTTCTTCGATCATGCCGGCGACGATCATGCCGATCAGCTGCGCACGCTGCATGCGTTGATCGTCTGCAGCCTGATGACATTGCTGGTGTTCGCGCTGCTGGCCGCCTCCAGCATCCCGGTGCTGCGCGCGATCGGCAGCACGGTGGCCTTGGGCGTGTTGTTCAATTTCATCCTGGCGTTGCTGGTGTCGCGCGAGCCGGCACTGGAGCGCACACCCAGTGGAGCATCGCATGCAGGGACGTGACGCAATTGCCGCCTTGATCCCGCACCAGGGCAGCATGTGCCTGTGGGAAGAGTTAGTCGACTGGGATGCGCAGCGGATCGTGTTGCGCAGTCACGCGCATTGCAGCGACATGCATCCGCTGCGTGCCGATGGACGTCTGCGCGCGGTGCATCTGTGCGAATACGGCGCGCAGGCCATGGCGGTGCATGGCGGCCTGTTGGGTCGCGAATCCGGCAAGCCGGTGCGCCCTGGCATGCTGGTCGCGTTGCGCGGCGTAGAGTTGCACGTGACCCATCTGGACGCGTTGCCCGATGCCATCGAGTGCGAAGCGCAGGTGCTGATGCAGGGCGAGGACAGCCAGCAATACAGCTTTCGTCTGAGCCACGGCGATCAGTTGCTCGCCGAAGGGCGCGCCACGGTGATGCTGGGCGCCGCGCAGGCCCTGTAGGAGCGCGCTTGCGCGCGATGAAGCGTTACCGCTGAAGCCGCATCGCGCGCAAGCGCGCTCCTACAAGATGCGGGCGATCAATGCGGGCGATCTATTCCTGCGCCTGCTGCGAGTGGTTAGGATGAGGCTCTTTCCGCCGTCGTGTCTGCGGCTTTTATCGAGGCTTTCATGAGCACATCCATTCCACAGCGCCGCGCCCTCGTCAGCGGCGGCAGCGGCGATCTTGGTGGTGCGATCTGCCGTCAGTTGGCGGCGCAGGGTCGCCATGTGATCGTGCATGCCAACCGCAATATCGCCCGCGCCGATGAAGTGGTCGCAGCGATCGTGGCCGACGGCGGCAGCGCCGAAGCGGTGGCCTTCGATGTGGCCGATGCGCAGGCCAGCGGTGCGGCGCTCGAGCGCCTGCTGGACGCCGGCCCGATCCAGATCGTGGTCAATAACGCCGGCATCCACGACGACGCGCCGATGGCTGGCATGAACGCTGCCCAGTGGCATCGGGTCATCGATGTGTCGCTGCATGGATTCTTCAATGTGACCCAGCCCTTGCTGTTGCCGATGGCGCGCACGCGCTGGGGCCGCATCGTCAGCGTGTCGTCGGTGGCGGCGGTGCTGGGTAACCGCGGGCAGACCAACTACGCCGCAGCCAAGGCGGCGCTGCACGGTGCCAGCAAGTCGCTGTCGCGCGAGATGGCCAGCCGCGGTATCGCGGTCAACGTGGTGGCGCCGGGCGTGATCGAAGGCGAGATGGTCGGCGAAAGCTTCGCGCCGGACATCATCAAGCAGATGGTGCCGGCCGGCCGCGTGGGCAAGCCCGAGGAAGTGGCCGCACTGGTCGCGTTTCTGTGCTCGGAGTCCGCCGGTTACATCAATGGCCAGGTCATCGGCATCAATGGCGGAATGGGCTAGACCGCATCGAAGTTGATGTAGCTGCATTCGCCATGCATCACGGATGCCTTGGTAATAAGCACCTCATCTCCAGCCCGACTAAGCGTATGGATGTATTCCGGATGCCCTGAAGAAGTCTTGAGGAATGTATAGACCTCGGCAGTCTTACCAGGATAAACAACCAGCACGGACACCGAGCTAGTGCCGCGACTCAGAAGCATGACCTTTGCTCCCTCCTCGCGAGCTGAAACTATCTCCTTACGTACATCTACATACGTCAGGTCGTAGTCATCCCCATGCTTTGACAGTTTGGTCAGGCCATCCGTAATCTTTTCATCGTTCCAGCCACTGTCTTTTGCCGTGATGATGCCTGTCTCGGCGTAATAGCCCTTTCCTGACGGATTCGAGCATGCAGCAATTTCCCCCGCGTACGTCGGCGCACTAAGCGCAAGCAAGGTTACGAAGTAGCCAAGTTTCATCCACGCATCTCTGCACATCATAAAATTCACGCCGCGTCGGCGTACCACGTCGCCGTCAGGATCGCCTCGCCGCTGGCGTTGGCGGTCAGGGCGTCCAGGCCATGGTCGGGCAACTCCGGGTGGCGGTGGCGTGCCTGCTGCAGGATCTCCCGGGCCAGCACCGCCATTTGCGCCACGTTGGTGTGGATGCGTGCGGCGAAGGCCTCATCGTCCAGGATGTCGTGCAAGGCGCCATTGAGTTCGTTGAACCAGCCGATCAGATATTGGTCCAGCAGGCGGCCACCACCGGTGGCGATGCCCTGTGCGGTGTTGTGCACGCCCCAGTCGTGCAGCACGCGCTGCATGGACAGGTTCAGATCGCGCGCATACAGAAAATCCGCCTTCATGCGCGACAACAGGCTCAGGTCGGCGATGCGTCCGGAGCAGAACAACGGCGCCAGCAACGACCAGTAGTAGGTGTAATCCCAGATCACCTTGACCGGCATGACCTGTTCGTCGCCGAACAAGGCGTACTGATCCTGGTACAGGGTCAGGGTGTTGTCGTAGAACGAGAAATACAGTTGCTCATACAGCTCGGTATACGGGCTGAGCGACCTGCCGGCGCGATCGCGGCCGATCAGTTCGCAGATATAGGTGTTGGAGATGGCGATGAAGTCGCTGCCGGGCGAATAGAACGGATCCAGGAACAGGCCCGCCTCGCCGGTCAGCGCCCAGCGCTGCGACGAGAACACCTGCTTGCAGCCATACGAAAACTTGCGCAGGAACAGAAAGTCCTGCAGTCGGTAGTCGGCCTTGTCCAGCGATGCGGCGACCTGCG
Source organism: Xanthomonas sp. 10-10 (assembly GCF_040182365.1). NCBI lineage: Bacteria > Pseudomonadati > Pseudomonadota > Gammaproteobacteria > Lysobacterales > Lysobacteraceae > Xanthomonas > Xanthomonas sp. 10-10. The sequence continues at coordinate 4,770,893 of NZ_CP144460.1, read as the reverse complement.
GTTGATGCAGGCGCAGCCAGCCCATGGCTTTTTCGTGCGTGTTCATGGTCTCCAGCGGGTGCATCTGCGCATCGCAGACGATGCCCAGCGAATGCGCGCCCGACGACAGCGGGATCAACCAGAACCAGTAACCCGGCCCGCACATGTGGTTGGTGGAACGCCAGCGGTCCGGCGGTGTGCAGCGTTGCAGCCAGCTGCTGTCCTGCGACCAGCCGTTAGGGTCGATCAGGCCCTCCACGCGCCACCACACTGCATTGGCGTTATGCGCGTTGTCCTGTGCCAGATCCAGCTTGCGCTTGAGCAGGCCGGCGCGGCCACTGGCATCGACCACCCAGCGCGCGCTCAGCGTGCCCGGCTCGCCGGCATGCTCGTAGCGCACCGCGTGGTCGGCGGTGTCGTCGGACAGGTCCACACCCTTGACGCTGCAGTTGTCGAGGAAACTGATGCCCAGTGCGCGTGCGCGCTCGCCGAGGAAATTCTCGAAGCGACCGCGGTCGATCTGCCACGACGGCGTCGGCAGGATCTGGCTGACGCCCAGCTCGGTGCAGCGGTCGATGTCCTCGCGCTTGTCGGAGAAGAAAAAGCGGAAACCGAACTTGCGGATCTGCTCGGTCTCCAGATGCTCGCGCAGGCCCAGCACGTCGGCGAAATAATGCGCGCCGATTTCCACCGTGGATTCGCCCACCTTGAATGCCGCCTCGCGCACCGGGTGCGCACGGCGCTCTAGCACGGTGATCGCAAGCTCCGGGTCGCGTTGCTTCAGTTGCAGGGCCAGGCTCAGACCGGCCAGGCCACCCCCGGTGATGACGACATCGGCACGCTGTGCATTCATGGGGATGGGTCGCTCTTGGTAGGCGAGGGCACAGTAGCAAATTCGGCGTCGGCATCGTCGATCAACACCGGGTTGGCGCGCACGTTGCGGTACTCGCGCCAGATGTGGCCATAGGCCCACACCTGCTTGACCACATGCGAGGTGATTTCCCAAAGATCGCGCACCAGCCGGAAATGGCTCTTGCGGAAGGTGCCCGGCGCGCTGCCGGCGTAGCGGGTTTCGATCGGCACCGCGACCACGCGCGCGCCGGCCTGGCGGGCGGCGGAAATCAGCAGCTGCGCTTCGAACACGAAGCCTTCGCCGGGCACGTCGGGCAGGGTGAACACCGAGGCCGGATACAGCCGTTGGCCGCTCTGGCTGTCCACCAGGCGAAAGCCGCAGGCCCAGGCGATGCCCCAGTCGCCGAAGTCGTTGCCGATCCGGCGGATGGTCGGCTGGGTGGCGCGCTTGCGCATGCGCGCACCGACGATCACGCAGCCGGGGTGGCGGTTGGCCGCGGCCAGCAGGCGCGGGAAGTCGGCGGCCTTGTGCTGGCCATCGCCATCCATGGTCATCACCGCGCGCATGCCCATCTGCTGCGCCTGCGCAAAGCCGCTGCGCAACGCGGCGCCCTTGCCCATGCGCTGCGGATGGCGGATCAGGCGCACCGGCAGATCGGCGATGCAATCGGCGGTGCCATCGTCGGAGCCATCGTCGATCACGATCACATGCGAGCAGTAGGTCAAGGCATCGGTGACCACTTCGCGGATGCGCAATGCCTCGTTCAGGGCGGGCACCAGAATCGCGGTGTCCTCGCGGGTCAACGGCACCCGGCTCATCGCTGCAGCTCCACGCGCAGCACGCGGCCAGGGCCGGCATACAGCGCAGCGCTGTCGCCGTGGCCGGCCAGCAGCGCAAACAGCGGCAGCATCGGCGCCATCGCATTGCCTGCGACATGGTGCGCCAGCGCGCCATCATCGGGAGACGGCGCGCCATCGTCCAGCCGCGCCTGCAGCTGCGGTTTGCCGGCCTGGCCGGCGCGGCCCAGCACCAGCGCGCCACCGAGCAGGCCCTGGCTGGGCGAGATGCGGCCAAGCGGCCCCACCGAGCGTGCGTCGTAGCCGGCCAGCAGCACCGCATCGACGCCGGCGGTGAGTTGCACCAGCGCTTCCAGCAGGCCCTGCGCAAAACTGGCGGCGTGGGCGCTGATCGCCGTGGCCGGGGTCATCGCACCGGCGCCGATGGTCCAGTAGCCTGCCGCGGCGTTGTGCACCGAGTTGTGGAACTTGGTCGGCGAGATCGCCAGCGGGTCGCTGGCCAGCGTGGTGCACATGTAATCGGTGATGGCCAGATCGCCGTGTGTGGAAGTGAACACCGACGGCAGGCTGGCGGGGTCGCGGCCGGCGGCCGTGCAGGCGGCCAGTGCGGCTTCCAGCGACACCGCCACCGTATCGGGCGCGCGGCGGCGCTCGTTGGCGGCCAGCAGTTGCGGTGCCGGACGCGTGGGCGTCTCCTGCAGCGGGGCGCCGTGCACGAACGCATGCGCCGCTTCCCAGGTTGGCAGGCCCTGGGTCCAGAAACCGATCCCTTCGATGGTGGCGGTCAGCATCAGCGTGCCCGCCCGAACAGCAGCGAACAGTTGTTGCCGCCAAAACCGAAGGAGTTGTTCATTGCGTAATCGATCCGGGAATGGGCGTTGTCGAAGCGGATCTGCGGACCGCAGGCGGGGTCGGGCACGGCACTGTTGAGCGTGCCCGGCAGCACGCCGTCGCGCAGCGCCAGCAGCGCGATCACCGACTCGACGATGCCGGCCGCGCCCAGGGTGTGGCCGGTCCAGGCCTTGGTCGAACTGGCGTGCAAGGTGTCCGGGAAGATCGCCGCCACCGCTGCCGCTTCCACGCTGTCGTTGGCCGGCGTGGCGGTGCCATGCAGATTCAGATAGCCCACCGCTGATGCGTCCAGGCCGGCGCGTTCGAGCGCGCCGCGCATCGCCAGCTGCGCGCCCAGGCCCTGCGGATGCGGGGCGGACATGTGGTGCGCATCGCTGGATTCGCCGTAGCCGTACAGCCATAGCGTCGCCTCCGGGGCGGCGGCGGTGCGTTCGACCAGCGCAAAGCCACCGGCTTCGCCCAGGCTCAGGCCGACCCGACGCGCGTCGAACGGCTGGCACGGTTCGGGCGCGACCACCTGCAGCGAGTTGAAGCCGAACAGCACGCTGCCGCACAAGGTGTCCACGCCGCCGACCAGCGCCGCGTCGATCACCCCGGCGTCGATCAGCCGCGCCGCCTGGGCGAAGACCTTGGCGCTGGACGAACAGGCGGTGGCCACGGTCACGCTGGGGCCGCGCAGGCCGGTGGCGTGCTGGACGAAGTCGCCCAGCGAATGCGGAGTGTGCACGATGGGGCGGGCCAGATCGTCCGGAAACCGCGCGCCGTCGGCGTCGTCGACCAGCCGCGTATAGGCCTCTTCGCTGGCGCCGATGCTGGAGGTGGAAGTGCCGATGATCACCGCCACGCGCTCGGCGCCGTAGCGCTGGGCGGCTGCCTGCACGGCGTCGGCCATGCCGTCCTGCTGCAGGGCCAGCCAGGCCAGCCGGTTGTTGCGGCAGTCCCAGCCTTGCAGCGCATCGGGCAGCACGACTGCTTCCACGCCGTCGACGCGGCCGATCCAGCACGGCAGCGGTTGCGGTCCGAAATCGTTGTAACGCAGGCCGCTGCGACGCGACTGCAGGGCGGCGGCCTGGGCCGCGAGCCCAGCGCCGAGCGCGGTGGTGGAGGTGTAGGCGGTGACGGCGACCGGGGCCATCTGGGACGAATGCTGCGCTTGGCTCACGATGGTCTGGCTGGCAAAAAGTGCTCGCAGTATATCGGCGGCGTGCGCCGGCCCCGTCGACGGCGCAACTGAACGCGCCGGTCATGTCGCTGACGTGGCTGGGATTTTTCGCAGCGGCCGCGCTTTCGCCGTCGCCGCAATTGGGACACAATCGACGCGACCTACCGCTCTTAGAGCGCGATCACGCGCGCATGCACGCCTACGTCTATAAAAGCCAACGCAAGCAGGACACCTTCGTCTACCTGGCCACGCGCGACGACTTCTCCGGTCTTCCCGCTGCCGTGCACGCGCAGTTGGCGCCATTCGCATTCGTGCTGGAGGTGGCGTTGACGCCTGAGCGCCGCCTGGCGCAGGCCGATGTGGCAACCGTGCGCGAAGCGCTCGGCAAGCACGGGTTCTACCTGCAGCTGCCCAAGACGGTGGTGCTGGCGGGCGAGTGCGACTATGACTGAGCCGCAGCGTGCCGCGCGAGTGCGCGCCGCAGCGCTGGCAGGTGCAGCCGGCGTGGTGTTGTCCCTGCTCGGTGGCCTTGGCGGCGCCGTTGCTGCGGTAAGCCTGTGGCTGGCGCAGCCGGCCTTTGCACTGGCGGTGTCGTGGGCGCGCGGCACCCGCGCGCTGGCGACGCAGCCGCGCGCCATCGCGCAGGCGTTGCCGCCGTTGCTGGCGATCTGGGGCGTCGGCCTGCTCGCCTTGGCGGCATTGATCAGCTGGCCGCTGACCGCGCTGCGCGACAGCGGCAGCCTAGCCGCAGCGTTGGCCCTGAGCGTGGCCGTGAGCGCCGCCTTGCTGGGCCTGTGGCGCACCTGGCCGTTGTGGGGCGAGGTGGAACGCGACGGTGGCGCGCTGGCGCCACGCTGGCACGCGCTGGCCACGCAGGAATTGCATGCCTGGCGCGGCCTGCTGGCGGCCGCCCTGGTGCTGGCGGTGTGCACCGTGGTGGTGGCGCTAGCCTGGCCGGGCTGGTTGTCCGGCGGCCTGCGCTGGGGCCTGGCGATTGCCGCCAGCGCGCTGCTGCCCGCCGCCCATCTGCTGCTGCAACGCACCGCCGCACCGGCGCGCAGCGATGCGCCAGTGGCCAGGCAGGCTGCCGATTTCTTCTCCGAAGCGGCCGCCGAACCGCGCCCGCTGGAGCCGGTCGCCCAGCATCAGCTGGTGCCCGAATTGTTCGAAGCCGCGCGTAGCGGCCGGGTGGACCGCGCGCTGCAGTTGCTGGAGGCCGGCGCCGACCCGCAGGCGATGCCGCTGCCGGAATGGCGCGACCAGCGCAGCCTGCCGGCGCTGGCCGCGGTGCTGCCGGATCTGCGCCTGCTGCGCGAGCTGATCGTGCGCCGCGTGGACGTCAACCAGCCGCATCGCGGCATGACGCCGCTGCTGGCCGCCACCCGCGACAGCTGGCATGGCCGCCCGGATGCGGTGATGACCCTGCTGGCCAACGGTGCCGACCCGCGTTCCACCGACAACGACGGCAATACCCCGCTGCATCACGCCGTACGCAGTTCCGACCCGGGCGTGGCTGCGTTGCTGCGCGATGCCGCCGCCGAACTGGACGCGCTCAACAACGAAGGTCACTCGCCGCTGGCGATGGCCTGCCAGGTCGGCAACTGGCGGCTGGCGAAATTTCTGCTGGAACGCGGTGCCCACTCCGAGCCGGACGGCGGTGCGCCGGTGTTGCTAGCCGCGGCCGGCACCGAAGAGGACGACCCGGCCGGCGTGCAGTTGCTGCTCAAGCACAAGGCGCGGGTGGATGCGCGCGACCGCCAGCGGCGTAGCGCCCTGCACGAAGCGGCGCTGGCCGGCCACGGCGACATCGTCGAGGCGCTGTTGTCGGCCGGCGCCAACCTGGAAGCGCGCGATCTGCTCGGCCGCACGCCGTGGCTGGACGCGGCGCGTCAGGCGCGCAGTGCGGTGCTCGAACGCCTGGTCGCGCGCAAGGCCGATGTGCTGGCCACCGACGGCGACGGCCGCAATGCGGTGATGCTGGCTTGCGCCGCCGACAGCGTGTCGCCGGCCTTGATCCGCCGTCTGCTCGATCTGCAGGTGCCGGCCGACAGCGTCGATGTGCATGGCCGTCGCGCAGTGGACGTGGCAGCCGAAGCCGGGCGTTGGGCGATCGTGCAACTGCTCGACCCCAGCTATCCCGTGCCGGCCGCCGTCAGCGATGCGCACGGCGATACCCCCGGCGTTGCGGTGCTGCCCGATCGCCCGCCGTTGGTGTTGTTGCGCGAAGGCCTGCAGTTCGGCCAACGCGATGGCCTGGACGCGCTGGCGCGGCTATGCGCCCCGGAAGAACTCGGCGGCCTGCTGCATGACGCGCATCTGGCGCTCAACGCCGATGCGGTGGACTGGCTGCTGCGCCACGGCGCCGATGCCGAGATGCGCGATGCCTGCGGCGACGTGCCGATGTTTGCGCTGCTCTCGCGCGGCGTGGAAGCGGTGCCGGCGCTGCAGGTGCTGCTGCGTCACGGCGTGTCGCCGGCCGGTGCGGGCGGCCTGACCCGGCTGCTCAGCGCCTGCGTGCAGCACGATGCCGCCTCGCGCGGGCTGGAACAGTTCGCACTGGAGTTGCTCGAACGCGGCGCCGACCCGTTTGCGCCGTCGGCAGCCGGCGACCCGCCGTTGTCGCTGGCCGTGCGGCTGGGCTGGTTGCGCCTGCAGCAGTGGTTGCTGGAACACGGCGTGGACCGCGAGGCCCGCGACAGCCACGGCATGACCGCGCTGCATCTGGCGACCGCGCTTGGTCGGGACGCCTCGCTGAAATTGCTGGTCAAGCAGGGCGCCTCGCCGGAAGCGCGGGCCGCCGACGGGCAGACCCCGCTGGGCGTGGCGTTGTCGATCGGCCGGCGCGATCTGGCCGACTGGCTGGACTGGCGGATCTGGTCGCTGCCAGGCCGCACGCTGCGCGAAGCGGACGTGCCGGCGGCAGCGATGACCGGCGACACCGATGCGGTGCGGCGGCTGATCGACCTCGGCCTGCCGGTGGATGCCGTCGACGCCCAGGGCTGCACCGCGCTGCTGCGTGCGGCCGGTGGCGGCCACCTGGGTGTGGTCGCGCATCTGCTCGGCCGCGGCGCCGATCCGCAACGCGCGGCCAACAGCGGCGCCACGCCGTTGTCGGCGGCGGTGAGCATGCGCCAGACCGACATCGTCGCCGCACTGTTGCAGGCCGGCGCGCAGATCGAACATCGCCTGCCGGGCGGAGTGACCGTGCTGATGCTGGCCTGCGCGCTTGGCCTGCCGGACATCGTGGCGCGCCTGCTCACGGCTGCAGCCGACGTGCACGCCACCGACAATCAGGGGCTGGCACCGCTGCACTGCGCGGCGCTGTACGGCTTCACCGCGCGCGACACCACCCGTCTGCTGGCGTTGCTGGACACCTTGTTGCTGGCCGGCGCCGACCCGGATGCGCTGGCCGGTGGGCGAGTCAGCCCGTTGCTGTTGTTGCTGGGCGCGCGCGCCGAACCGGGCACCGCCTGCGACGAAAAGGTGGTGCTGGCCGGCGTCGAACGCCTGCTCGATGAAGACGTCTCGCTCGATGTGGCCGATCAGCGCGGCTTCGGCCCGCTGCATCTGGCCGCACTGCACGGCCTGCCGCTGCTGGTACAGCGCCTGCTGCGTGCAGGCGCCGACGCCGACCGCCGCGACGCGCTCAACCGCACCCCGCGCGAGATCGCCATCATGCGCGGCTTCATCGATGTGGCCGGCCAGTTCGAACCGGCGCTGCCGGGCGTGTCCTCGATGGCGCGCTTCCTGCGCGAAGGCCGCTGAGCCGGCGCGGCGGTTCACCGCTGCGGGTACCGTTCGTGTGCAGCCGCAACCGGCTGCGCAGCCCCACCGCCGAGCGCGTGTTTGCCCACTGGCCGGGCGTGCAGACCCAATCGGCCGGGCTGGCCGCCGATGCGCAGGTACAGGTCACCCCCGAGTTGCTGCACGAGTCCGACCTGGTGCTGGTGATGGAGCGCCGCCACCTGCAGCTGCTGCGCAAGCGCTTCGCCGCGCATCTGCGCCATTGCCGCGTGGTGTCGCTGCAGATTCCCGATGACTACGCGTACATGGATCCGGCACTGATCCGTCGGCTGGAACACACGGTGCCACCGTTGCTGCGCCTGCCGGCGTATTCGTAACCTGATCCCGACACCGCGCATGCAAGACTGGGCGTTCCCTCGCACGAAGGAAGCGCCTCTACGATGAGCGTGCGTATCGAGGACCACGCCATGCTGGGCAATTGCCACAGCGCGGCCTTGGTCGACCACCGCGGCACCATCGACTGGCTGTGTCTGCCACGTTTCGATTCCGATGCGTTTTTCGCATCCCTGCTGGGCGACGAGCAAAACGGGCAATGGGCGTTATCGCCGTCCGGCGACTTTCGCAGCGAACGTGCCTATGAAGACGACAGTCTGGTGTTGTGCACCCGCATGATCACCGACACCGGCACGGTGGAGCTGGTGGACTTCATGGTCGCCAGCGACGAAGGCGACAACCACCAGCATCTGGTGCGCATCGTGCGCTGCGTGCAGGGCGAGGTGCCGATGCACATGCGCCTGACCTTTCGTTTCAACTATGGCCGCACCGTGCCGTGGGTCACCGGCATCGACGGCGGCATCCGCGCCATTGCCGGCCCCGACCAGCTCACGTTGCGCTCGCCGCAGGAACTGCACGGCGAAGACATGGGCACCGAGTCGGACTTTACGCTGCGCGAAGGCGAAAGCACCTGGTTCCTGCTCAGTCACGGCGCATCGCATGAGCCCACGCCGCCGCAGATCGACCCGGAACAGGCGCTGCAACGGACCGCCGCGTTCTGGCATGGCTGGGCACGCCGCTGCACCGATGTCGGTCCGTGGACCGGGCAGGTGCGTCGCTCGCTGGTGGTATTGAAGGGGCTCAGCTACCTGCCCACCGGCGGTATCGTGGCCGCGCCCACTGCCTCGTTGCCCGAGCACCTGGGCGGCACGCGTAACTGGGATTACCGCTACTGCTGGTTGCGCGATTCGGTGTTCACGCTGATCGCATTGCTGCAGGCCGGCTATCGCGATGAGGCCGCTTCGTTTCGCGACTGGGTCCAGCGCACCATCGCCGGCTCGCCGGATCAGTTGCAGGCCTTGTACGGCATCGGTGGCGAGCGTCGTCTGCAGGAATGGGAAGCGCACTGGCTGCCCGGCTACGAAAATTCCGGGCCGGTGCGTATCGGCAATGGCGCGGTGGATCAGTTCCAGCTCGATGTCTATGGCGAGTTGATCGGCGCGTTCCATTACGCGCGAGAAAAAGGCGTTGCCCCGCCGTCCGATGACGATGGCTCGTCGGCATCGCTGCTGGAAAAGATCCTGGATACGCTCGAAGACCTGTGGCGCCTGCCCGATGAAGGCATCTGGGAGATCCGCGACGAGCGCCGGCATTTCGTGCATTCCAAGGTGATGGCGTGGCTGGCATTCGATTGCGGCAGCCGCGATGGCATCACCAATGCCGATGCCGACAAGCGCGCGCACTGGGGCCGCATTGCCGACGAAATCCGCGCAGAAGTGCTGGAAAAAGGCGTGCACCCGGACGGGCACTTCGTGCAGAGCTATGGTTCCGACCGTCTGGACGCTTCGCTGTTGCTGATCCCCATCGTCGGGTTCCTGCCGGCGGAGGATCCGCGCATTGCCGCCACTGCCGATGCGATCGCGCGCGAGCTGACCATCGATGGCCTGGTCGAACGCTATCGCGCCGACGACAGCGCCGATGGCCTGCCGGCGGGCGAGGGCACCTTCCTGGCCTGCAGTTTCTGGCTGGTGGAAAACTTTGCGTTGATCGGCCGCACCGATGAGGCGCGCGCATTGCTCGAGCGTCTGCTTGGGTTGTGCAACGACGTGGGCCTGCTCGCCGAAGAATACGACCCGCGTGCAAAACGCATGCTTGGCAACTTCCCGCAAGGGTATTCCCACGTGGCCCTGGTCAATGCGGCATTGCGCCTGCATGGACGCATGGGCGAAAAGGAACAACATCCATGAACGAGCAACAGACCACACCGCCGTGCATCATCGTGGTGTTCGGCGCACGCGGCGATCTGACCAAGCGCCTGGTGATGCCGGCGCTGTACAACCTGCGCCGCTCCGGCGCACTGGGCGAGCAGTTCGCCATCGTCGGCATGGATCACGGCGATATCAGTGAGCGTTCGTGGCGCACGATGATGGGCCAGTCGATGACCCAGCTGCTCAGCAGCCGCGACGCCGAATTCCAGACTGACGAGTTCGATACCGACACTTGGGAGTGGCTGCGCGAGCGCATGCATTATCTGCGCGGCGATTTCACCGACCTGGGCGCCTATCAAACCCTGGGTGGCGCGCTGGAGAAACTGCACAAGCGCTACGGCACGCAAGGCAATGTGCTGTTCTATCTCGCCACGGCCGCACGTTTTTTCGAGCCGGTGTTGTTGAATCTCGGCGAAGCCGGCCTGGTCAAGCAGCGCGAAAACCAGGGCTGGCGCCGCGTCATCGTGGAAAAACCCTTCGGCCACGACCTGCCCAGCGCCATCGCGCTCAACGCCACCGTCGCCAAGGTGCTGCACGAGGATCAGGTGTTCCGCATCGACCATTTCCTGGGCAAGGAAACCGTGCAGAACATCCTGGCATTCCGTTTCGCCAACGGCCTGTTCGAGCCGGTGTGGAACCGCGACCGCATCGATCATGTGCAGATCACCGCTGCCGAAACCATCGGCGTGGAAGGGCGCGGACGCTTCTACGATCCCACCGGCTGCCTGCGCGACATGGTGCCCAATCACCTGTTCCAGTTGCTGGCGATGATTGCGATGGAACCGCCAGCCGCCTTCACCACCGAGGCGATGCATCGCCGTCGTGCCGAGGTGATCGAAGCGGTGCGCCCGATCAAGCCGGAAGACGTGGTGCGTGGCCAGTACGCATCCGGCGCGGTCAACCGCAGCGCCGTGCCCGGCTATCGTGAAGAAGACACCGTGCCGGACGATTCGGAGACCGAAACCTATGTAGCGATGAAGCTGCAGGTCGACACCTGGCGCTGGGCCGGCGTGCCGTTCTATCTGCGCACCGGCAAACGGCTGCGCGAGCGCACCACCGAGATCGCGATCCGCTTCAAGCCCGCGCCGCTGGCACCGTTTCGCAGCACCGAAGTGGGCGGTTATGGCCCCGACTGGCTGGTGCTGCATATTCAACCTGATGAAGGCATTTCGCTGCAGTTCGACGTCAAGCGCCCCGGCGCGCAGGTCGCGCTGGCACCGGTGCGCATGGACTTCCGCTACCGCGACTGGTTTCCCAAGGAGTACACTGTGGGTTACGAGCGCCTGTTGCAGGACTGCATGAACGGCGAAGCCGGCCTGTTCCAGGACGCAGCGATGGTGGAAGGTGCCTGGCGCATCGTGCAGCCGATCCTGGATGCCTGGAAACAACCAGCCAGCGACTTCCCCAACTACGCCGCCGGCAGCGCCGGTCCCTCGGCCGCCGACGCGCTGCTGGCCATGAACGGCGGACACGCCTGGCGCGCGCTCACCCCTGGCCGCAAACCACCGCCGCGCCGGGCACCGGAAGCGCGTTCCGGTGCTGCAACACCGGTGAAGAAGGCCGCCAAGAAAGTTGCAAAGAAGGCAGGCAAGGCGCCAGCCAGGCGCACGTCGGCGGGTGCTGCTGCATCTACTGAAGGTGCAGCAGCCGCGAGCCGGAAGGTCGCCAAAAAGGCAGTCGTCAAACGCGCGAGCAAACAAGTTGCAAAAGTTGCCGCAAAGACCTTGAGCAAATCAGCGGTCGGCAAGGTGACAGCGAAGAAGTCAGCCAGCAAAATGGAAAATGCGCGCAGGCCGCGCAGCTGATCCGTACGCGTCAGCCGTTGCCTCACGGCTGACGCATTTTCCTGGCTTCCGATGAAGTGCGCTGTTTGCCGCTTCACGATACTCGTCTTCTACCTATCTGACACCATGTCATTGCAACGCCTGATTAGCCCTGACTTTCAGCCATAAAAACCTGCTCGGCAAGCGCATAACCGGCCCGGACAGCCCTTGCAGCGCATCATCGCCGTGGCGAATCGCGGCAGCATTTCGCGCAGGCGGACCGGTGGTTGAAATGGCAGGCGGCCCCGGCCGGACAGCGTCTGGCATATTTGCCCTGCGCGACGTGACAGATACCCCTCCTGGCGCGCTTGATATTGCCAAGCATCATATGCATCCACCGAGCGCCTGACCCGTCTGAAGTCGCTAGTAAGTAACAAAGTCGCTTGTCAGCCTTGAGGCCATTACGTACTATCGCAGCCTGTGCTGACAAGGATTGTCATATGCGATACGTGTGTATCCCGTTTTTCGCGCTGCCTCTCTCAGGGATGATGAAGAGCATTGCCCATGCGGCCAGCATGCCCCATGAGGAAATTGATGACACCAGGTCAGCCCGATGGGCGGCCAGACCGATGGGCGGCCAGACCGATGGGCGGCCAGACCGATGCTGCCGTCTGCAGCATTTGACTCGATTGGATCGATTGACTTTTTGCAAGGACTTGCAATGACCGCTCCGCACCGTAACCAGAAAGAGACTGGCTCCATGCGCTCCGCGCTGCTCATGGCGATGCTCTGCCTTTTCTTGGTTTCCCCTCCTGTATCTGCCCAAGAAAAGAAACCGCAATTTCTTGTGCGCGATGCGCAAGGGGCGTCCCGCGGAGTCTACGACACCCAAGCGCAGGCAGAGGCAGCGATCAAGGCGATCCCTGGGCCGCAATACGCGCCGGATGCTTATCAGTACGTCGACACTATCAAGGACCAGATAGTCAGGGAAGACGGAAAGATGCTGATCACCTATTGGATGGGGCGCGCGAAGGCGAACAACGAAGATTGGACCTATATCGCAAGGGACAGATCGAAGATTCCAACGGAAGAAGAAGCCGTTGCAGTGCTAGTGCAGAAGTTGAGCGAACAGGCGCCCCAATGTGGGACCGCGTCCGTCGCCCCGCAAGGCGGATGGATTGCGCAAGCAGGCCCATACCCAGAGTACGACCTGGGTATGGAAATGCAGGCTAGATATTACACCGCCTATGTATTTTCAAGCGATTGCAGCGTTAGCTATAACTACACTACATCCATAGCCCGGCAAAAGCGGACAGACTGTCCCAAGCCTCCTACCAACTGGTACATCAGCGAACAAGCCTGCGCGAATAAGGACATCTTGGCGACGATCGAAGTCACCGCCCCGCAGTGTGAGGGTCAGCCAGGCGGCAGCAACTCCGGCATGGTCGGCAATCCCTGCGACGTCAAGACCGGCGAAAAATTCCAGGCCGAGCGTGATTTCGATCTGGGCTGGCTCGCCCTGACGCGTTACTACCATTCGGGCATTGCACTGAACGCTGGAGGGTTTGGACCAGGCTGGACTTTCTCGCACAGCCTGCATCTGACAGTCCAGGGCGACGCGTTGGGCCTGGTGGAGGGCAGCGGTTACGCCGTGCCGTTCCGCAAAGTGGGCTCGGACTATCGCGCTGCCAATGGCTCCGGCGAGCGCATCATCGTCAATGGCAATCAATGGGTATTGTATCGCCAGAACGCCATCTACACCTTCGACGCCCAGGGCAAGCTGATCTCGCGCATCGCAGAGGACGGCAACGGGCTGGTGTATGCCTACAACGCGCGCGGCCGGCTGCAGAGCATTGCCTCGCTGCAGGGCCGCTCCATTGAACTGGTCTATGCCGACGATAGCGACGCCGCGCTGATCACTGGTGTCATGGCCGCTGGCGTACAGCTCGCCAGCTACGGCTACGATCAACAGCGCTTGGTCACCGTAACCTATGCCGATGGCAAGGGCCGAACCTATCACTACGAGGACACGCGCTTTCCCCGGCACCTGACCGGCGTTACCACGGAAGACGGCCAGCGCTTCAGTACCTTTGCCTATGACGATGCCGGCCGCGCAATCTCCAGCCAGCATGCTGGCGGCGTCGATGGCGTCACGCTCGCGTATTCGTCCACCGGCACCGCGGTCACCGATGCGCTGGGCAGCAGGGTTGATTACACCATGACACCTGCGGGCGGCGAATCTCCGAAGATCGCATCCATGGCAGAAAGCGACGGCACGATGAGCTACGCCTATTACGATCAGGCGACTGACTATCGCAGGAGACTCAGCGCTTCGACCGACAAGCTTGGGGTGCAGACCAAGCATGGCTATTCGGAGCTGACCGAGAATGGCGTGGATATCAATGTCCACACCGTCCAGGAAGCGTCTGCACTTCCGCAAGAACGTACGACCACGACCCGGACGACCGCCGGCTCCAACCGGGTGCTTTCGATCCAAAGTGCCGGACGCACCATTTCCTACACCCGCAACGATCGGCTTCAGCCCATTCAAGTGTCGATAACTGGCGCAACGTCAAGCGAGAGGCGCGATGTGGCTTACATCTACTGCGAGGCGTCCGATGTCGCCGCAGTAGGTAGCACCTGCCCGGTCGTGGGCTATCTAAAGTCCATCGATGGCCCGCGCACGGATATCGACGACCGTACGACCTACAACTATTACGCCATCGATGCCGCAGGATGCGAGACCGGCACCGGACCGTGCCCGTATCGCAAGGGCGACCTCAAGCAGACCATCAACGCCCGCGGCCAGATCCGCGAGAATCTGAGCTATGACGCAGCAGGCCGCGTTCTTTCTGTCGTTGACGAAAACGGGGTGCTGACCGATTACACCTACCACCCGCGTGGTTGGTTGGCATCGACCACGGCGCATGGCGCGACGTCCGCGCAGAATCGCGTCACCACCTTCGAGTATTGGCCCACCGGCTTGGTCAAACGCATCACCCAGCCCGATGGCAGCTACGCGACCTTTGTCTACGACCAGGCCCAACGCCTTACCGATATCACCGATACGCTGGGCAACACCCTCCATTACGTGCTCGATAACGCTGGCAATCGCCTGGAGGAGCAGACCAAGGACGCTCAAGGTGCGCTCAAGCGCAGCTTGAGCCGCATTTACAACAAGTTGGGCCAACTGGAAACACAGGCGGACGCGGCCGCAAATCCCACCGACTACGCCTACGATGCAAACGGCAACTTGCGCTTGATCACAGACGCATTCGGCCGTAGCACCCAGCAAGAGCACGACCCACTCGGCCGACTTAAGCATACGTTGCAGGATGTCGATGGCATCAAGGCTGAAACCAACGTGGGTTACGACACGCAGGATCGCCCGTTGCAGGTCAAGGATCCCAAACGCCTGGACACCCGCTACACGTACAACGGCTTCGGCGATATCTTGAAATTGACCAGCCCGGATACCGGCGTCACCAGCTATACCTACGACAGTGCCGGCAACCGCGCCACGCAGACCGATGCACGCGGCATCACGTCCACCTATGGCTACGACGCGCTCAACCGTGTCCTGAGCATCAGCTACCCAACCGCCGCCTTCAATGTCAGCTATACCTATGACGTCACGCAGAGCGTGTGCGCCAGCGGTGAGACGTTCACCGTCGGGCGCCTGGCCAAGCTCCAGGATGGCAGCGGTACCACCCAGTACTGCTACAACCGCTTCGGCGAGGTGGTGCGCAAGGTGCAGACGGTCAACGGCAAGGTGTTGGTGTTGCGCTACGACTACACGCCTGGCGGCCGCCTTCGGTCGATGGTCTACCCGGACGGCACCACGGTCGATTACGTCCGCAACGCGCAAGGCCAGACGACCGAGGTTGGAGTGACGGCACAAGGCGGCAGCCGCCAACGTCTGCTGAGTGGAGCGACCTACTATCCGTTCGGCCCATCCTCCGGCTGGACCTACGGTAACGGCCGCAAGCTGGCGCGCATGTACGATCTTGATTACCGCCCCCGCAGCATCCAAGACACCCGCGCAGGCGGCTTGGAAATCGGCTTCGGCTTCGATGCGGTTGGCGACCTCACCGCTCTGACCCGGGCTGGCAATCCGACACCAGAGCTACGACTGGATTACGACGCTCTCGGTCGGCTCACAGCGCTGAAAGACGGCGCCGCCAATACCGTGATTGACGGCTACAGCTACGATGGCACCGGCAACCGCCTGAGTGCCAAGGTCGGCGGCGCCACCCAGGCTTACACCTATCCGACGACCAACCACCGCCTGAGCGCAGTCGCAGGCGTGGCGCGCACCTACGACAAGATGGGCAACACCCTCACCATCGGCGGCAAGGCACGCGAGTACCTGTACGACACCACCGGCCGCATGACCCAGGCCAAGCGCGCAGGCGTCGCGGTCATGAATTATCGCTACAACGGCCGAGGCGAGCAGGTACGCCGTTATCTGGGCACCACCAACACCTATACGCTTTACGACGAGGCCGGCCACTGGCTCGGCGACTACGACACCAACGGCGCACCCAAGCAGCAAGCGATCTGGCTGGACGACCTGCCGGTGGGCCTGCTGGCCAACGGCGGTCAACTGCACTACATCGAACCCGACCACCTCGGCAGCCCCCGTGTGGTCGTCGATGCCGCGCGCGACGTTGCCGTGTGGAACTGGAGCCTGAAGGGCGAAGCCTTCGGCAACACCGCACCCAACCAGGATCCGGATGGAGACGGCACCGCGATGGTGTTCGACATGCGATTCCCAGGGCAGCGGTTTGATGCAGCGAGCGGGTTCAACCAGAACTACTTCCGCGATTACGATGCGGCTACAGGTCGGTATGGGCAGAGTGATCCGATTGGATTGGAAGGCGGGACAAGCACCTATGCCTATGTCGGGGGAAATCCAGTCTCGAACATCGATCCGCTGGGATTGCTTTGCTTTAACTTCGATCAGTTTGTGAATGACATTGAAGAAAACAGATTCGATCTAGGAAAAACTGCGGCGACTCTTGGAATTACGTTGGGTGCTGGTACAATGCCAAAAACCCCATCTGAGCTCAGGGGTCTGGGCGTTCCGAAAAGTCAGCTGAATCCTTACACGAGTCAGCTCAGCCGGTGGGCAGGCAGAACAGGGATTAGGGACCTGCGTGAGCTCGGTCGGACTGTCGGCGGAAAGGCGCTCGGTGTAGCTGCGACTGGCGCACTAATCTTCGAAGGGTTCTATGACCTGACGATTGAAGTCAAAGCGGCAGTAGATGCGATTTCAACTGAAGATGATTGTAGCTGTAAGTAGGGGGACACCATGGATGCGTTGGAGCAAATGATACGGGCCAGTGCTATCGCAAGGCTGGCCGAAATTTTTCACTTGCCAGTAACCAAGTTGAGCCCTGATCTAAGGTTCGGCACTGACCTCGCGGCGAGCTTCGTCTCTGATTTTCGGAGTAACGAGCTTGATCAGGTCAATGACGACATTCGCGATGTTGCGGATAGGGCAATCACGAAAGAATTCGGTACGGGGCAGTTCACGATCCGAACTGTCGGTGATTACTGCGACCACATGATCCGGTGCAGTAAGGTCAGGCCCAAAGATGTCAAACGGTTGCTGAAGCACGCGTAAGGCCGGTAGAGCGCAATCCGCACAGCGGCTGGCGCCAAATGAAGATCGAAGCCCCGCCAAGTGCGGGGCTTCGTGTTTAGCAGCCCGCGGCCTGTTGCTGCAACAACAGTAAATGGGGCCGGATTCTTAGGTATCCCCACGTTTTACAGCACCAACCTCATCTGCGCACGCGCTGCGTCGGGCAGTGTGCGCAAGCGTTCCAGCCAGCGTGAGACAGGTTCGAAAGAACGGGGTCAGGTTCTTAGGTATCCCCACATTTTTACGGCACCAGCGTCATCTGTTCGCGCACTGCGTCGGGCAATGTGCGCAAGCTTTCTAGCCAGCGTGAGACAGGTTCCATCGGCCAACGCCTGACCAATGTCTCGCGGCCGACACGCAGCGTCGAATAGAGTTTGCGTGTGCTGGTACGGGGCGATAGCCAGTGCGCGATGCCGGTGGCTTCGCAGCCCATTCCTGCCAGCCAACTGGCGAAGGTAGCCAGCGTGTTAAGCAACAACAGGATCTGCAATAATGGGGTCGGGTTAAGTTAGAGTTCCAAAATCGGTGGTGCCACGCAGACCTACACCTATCCAACCACCAATCACCGCCTCAGTGCAATCGCAGGCGTGGCGCGCACCTACTGCCGGTGGGCCTGTTGGCCAACGGCGGTCAACTGCACTACATCGAACCCGACCACCTCGGCAGCCCCCGCGTTGTCGTCGATGCCGCCCACGACGTTGCCGTGTGGAGTTGGAGCCTGAAGGGCGAAGCCTTCGGCAACACCGCGCCCAACCAGGATCCGGATGGAGACGGCACCACGATGGTGTTCGGCATGCGGTTCCCAGGGCAGCGCTTTGATGCAGCGAGCGGGTTCAACCAGAACTACTTCCGTGATTACGATGCGGCGACAGGTCGGTATGGGCAGAGTGATCCGATTGGATTGGATGGGGGAATCAGTACATTTGCTTATGTAAAAGCGGGGAACTGGGTCAGGTTGACTTATCGAGGAACGGGGTCAGGTTGACTTATGAGGCCGATCTGACTTCGGTTCTCCCGAAACCAATACTGCACCCAAGCAACAAGCGATCTGGCTGGACGACCTGCCGGTGGGCCTGCTGGCCAACGGCGGTCAACTGCACTACATCGAACCCGACCGCCTCGGCAGCCCGCGTGTTGTCGTCGATGCCGCCCGCGACGTTGCCGTGTGGAACTGGAGCCTGAAGGGCGAAGCCTTCGGCAACACTGCGCCCAACCAGGATCCGGATGGGGATGGCACCGCGATGGTCTTCGACATGCGCTTCCCAGGGCAGCGGTTTGATGCAGCGAGCGGGTTCAATCAGAACTACTTCCGCGATTACGATGCTGCTACTGGTCGGTATGGGCAGAGTGATCCGATTGGGCTGGTTGGAGGGATTAGTACATATGCCTATGTTGAGGGGAATCCGGTCGGCTATGTTGATCCGTACGGACTGGAAAAGCTTGTCTTATTTACACCAGGTGCCAATGTTTTCTATCAGGGGGCATCGGTCGATACTGAGACCCCAGGGGTATGGTCAGTCTATGGGCATATGGGACCAGACAGAATTCTTGATCAGAGTTCTGGGCAGACGAACAAGCTCGATGTAGACGGAATAGCTCAGGTGCTCAAGCGTGCGGGCTGGACGCAGGGAGAACCAGTAGAGTTTAAGGGTTGTCGCTCTGGGCAAGGAGAAAATTCAATTGCAGAGCAATTTTCCAGAAAATACAGAACACCCACTTCGGGTGCGACGCAATACATGTGGTACAGCAATAACGGCATTACAGGTATTTGGGGAAAGTGCCCTACTATCACACAAAGAATTATCTCTCCCCAGGAGTCATGCGAAATTTTCCGGCTGGCGGACGATGAATAAGCTGACTATAATGACAAGGCTACGATGGATTGCTCTAATTCCATCGGTTGCTATCTGCTTTGTGGCGACATTGCTATTAATATACCCTTCTCGATATTTTATACTGCACTTCTGTCCCCGCCATTACAGGTTGACTGAAGGGGTAACCGAGTTATCCCAAAAAGACTATGCATTAACCATTCAGAGCTGTTCGGCAAGCTGGTTTCCGATGGCAGAAAGAGCCTTAATAGTTACGGTGCTGGTGCTGGCTGTTATCGTAGCAGGTGTGATTGCGTCGATCATAGCGCCAGCACAGAAGAAGGCGTCGGGGGCGATTGTTTCTTTTCTAGGTTTGGTGGTTATCGTAGTTACGCTTTTTCGATAACATTTTCCTCTAAGGTTCCGGGGAACGGGGTCAGGTTGACTTATGAGGCCGATCTGACTTCGGTTCTCCCGAAACCAATACTGCACCCAAGCAACAAGCGATCTGGCTGGACGACCTGCCGGCGGGCCTGCTGGCCAACGACAGTCAACTGCACTACATCGAACCCGACCACCTCGGCAGCCCGCGTGTTGTCGTCGATGCCGCCCGCGACGTTGCCGTGTGGAACTGGAGCCTGAAGCGTAAGCTCCCCCGATCGGCAGACACCGCATAAGTAGATCTTTCTGGCATCGTTCCCAAGTCAGGAGGTTCCATGCGCACATCGAAGTTCACCGAGACACAGATCATCGCCACGCTCAAGCAGGCTGACGCAGGCGTTCCAGTCAAAGACATCTGTCGCCAAGTCGGCATCAGCACGGCGACCTATTACCAGTGGAAGAGCAAGTACGGCGGCTTGGAGGCGTCCGAGCTGCTGCGGGTCAAGGAGCTCGAGTCCGAGAACGCCAAGCTCAAACGGATGTACGCCGAGTTGGCGCTCGACAACGCGGCAATGAAGGACCTGATCGCAAAAAAACTCTAGGGCCGGCGCGTAAGCGCGAGGCGGTGCGGTTCCTTATCGAGGTCCACGCGCGGCCGTTGCGCCGGTCCTGTGCATGCGTCGGGCTGTCGCGTGCCGCCTGGTACGCACCGCCTCTGGACTGGACGGTGCGCGATGCCGAGCTGATTGCCGAGATCGCGCGTTACGTTGAAGCGCACCCCAGTCGTGGCTTCTGGAAGTGCAGCGACTACCTTCGCAAGCAGCAACCAGGCTGGAATCCCAAACGCATCTATCGCGTTTACAAGGCCATGAAGCTCAACCTACGCCGCGCTGCAAAGCGTCGCCTTCCCAAGCGTGAGCGGGTGCCGCTCTACGTGCCGAGGCTGCCAGACACGGTCTGGTCGGTCGACTTCATGAGCGATGCGCTGGCATGCGGACGACGCTTTCGCACCTTCAACGTGGTGGATGACTTCAATCGCGAGGCGCTGCACATCGAGGTTGACACCTCGATCAACTCGCAACGGCTTGTGCGTGTGTTCGAGCAGATCAAACGCGATCATGGCTTGCCGCAGGTGGTGCGCTCGGACAACGGCCCCGAGTTCCTGGGCGAAGCGTTCACCAGCTGGCTCAAGACGAATGGCGTCGCACTGCAGTACATCCAGCCGGGAAAGCCAAATCAGAATGCCTTCATTGAGCGCTTCAATCGCACGTTCCGCGAGGAAGTGCTCGACCTGAATTTCTTCGCCTGCCTCGACGATGTGCGCGAAGCCGCCCACTGGTGGATGATCGACTACAACGAAGCAAGATCCCATGATTCGCTCGGCGGAATGACCCCGGTCGAGTACCGCAACAAGCACGCCGAAAGCTCTACTTTTGAAGTGCCTGCTTGACGGGGGAGCTTACGGCGTGTCGAGGCTAGCTCGCTGCTTTATCGTAGCGGTTTGCGGCACGGAATCAGGCAGCGGATGTGTTAATCGCGGAGGCAACGCATGCATTTTTTTACGTCTTCCGCGTCGCCGCCACCGCGTCATCATCCCCATCCACATCCGCCTTGACGTCGGCTTCAAACAGATTCATCAGGTCCTCGCGCGCGTCGCGCGAGGTCTGGATCACCTTGGCCTCGTCGTCGTAGACCAGGTGCTGGGCGCGCATCAGGTCTTCGTCGTGCTTGCGAAAGCGCTCGACGTGTTCTCGTGCGAGCGCATCGGCCACACCGAGCGAGGTCAGCACACGTCCGCCCAGTTCCAGGCTGGTGGCGAAGACTTCGCGGAACGGTTCGGCGCCCAGGTCCATCAGTTTCCAGGCGTGCTGGCGGTTGCGCGCACGCGCCAGCACGGTGGCCTGCGGGTAGAGGCGGCGGATCATGCGCACCGTCTTGATGTTGGTTTCCGGGTCGTCCAACGTGATTACGAACACCTTGATGCGGTCGGCACCGGCGGCGCGCAGCAGCTCCGGCCGGGTCGGGTCGCCGTAATACAGTTCGCCGCCGAAGCGGCGGATATCTGCCACCGTGTCGGGATTGTGTTCCAGTGCCACGAACGGCACGTGGCGCGAGGTGAGCAGGCGTGCCACCACCTGGCCAAAACGGCCCACGCCCGCGATCAGCACCTGCGGCGACTGCGCATCGATGGTGTCGAAGGGGCGCTCGGACTTGGGCGCCTGCACGCGCAGCGGTCCGTTGAGCAGGCGCTGCATACCGAGCAGCAACACGGGCGTCAGGGCCATCGAGACACCGACGATGGCCACCAGGCGGTCATGATTGGCCGGGTCCAGCAGGCCGACGCGATCGGCTTCGTTGAACACCACAAACGCGAATTCGCCACCCAGCCACAACACGCTGCCCAGCATCAGGCTGCTGCGTAGCGGCAGTTTGGCGACGCTGCCGATGCCGACCAGCAGCGAGAACTTCACCACCAGCAAGATCGCAACGCCGGCGGCGATCAATCCCGGCTCGGCAGCCACGCGATTGAGGTCGATGCCCATGCCCACCGAAATGAAGAACAGGCCCAGCAGCAAACCTTCGAACGGTTCGATCTGCGATTCGAGTTCGTGGCGGAATTCCGAATCGGCCAGCAGCACGCCGGCGATGAAGGCGCCCAGGCTGGCGCTCAGCCCGGCTTCCTGCATGATCCACGCGGTGCCCAGCACCACCAGCAACGCGCTGGCGGTGAACACCTCCGGCATGCGCGTGCGCGCCACCATGTTGAACAGGTAGCGCAGCACGAAGCGCCCGAACAGGATCACCAGGGCCAGCGCGGCCATCGCCTTGGCCACATCCGGCCAGGCAAGGGTGGCGTTCTTGCTGCCACCGAGCAGTGGAATGGCCGCCAGCAACGGGATCGCGATCAGATCCTGAAACAGCAGGATGGCAAAGGCCAGGCGCCCGTAGTCGCTGCCCAGCGCCTTGCGCTCGGCCAGCAGCTGCAGGCCTACCGCAGTGGACGATAACGCCAGCGCCACGCCGACGATGAGCGCGGTTTTCCAGCCCAGGTTGCCCAGCATCAGCAGGCCGCCCAGGATCGTGGCAGTCACCACCACCTGGGTGGCGCCGGCGCCGAACACCGAGTGGCGCATCACCTTCAGGCGGGCCGGGGAGAGCTCCAGGCCAATCACGAACAGCAGCATCACCACGCCGATCTCGGCCGCGCCGCTGATGCGCTCGGCGTCCTGCACCACGCCCACGCCATCCGGGCCCAGCACCACGCCGGCGACCAGATAGGCCAGCACCGCGCCCAGGCCGAAGCGCTTGAAGACCGGCACCGCCACGATGGCGGCCAGCATCAGCACCAGAGCCAGTTCCAGACCGCCGCTATGCATGTACGTTCTCCGTTGAGGTGCGCATTATGCCGCCGGCGTGCAGCTGCTGGCCCGGATCGGCGTGCGCTGCGTGCAACGGTGTGGATTGGCGGTGTGCTCTGCGTCGGTGATGCAAGCCGGCAGCATCGCCTCGCTGGAACAGATTCACCACGTCGTTCCACATCAGCGAGCCGCATCGCCGGGCATGCACGCGTGCATGCAAGCCACCGTTGCGGGCAATGACACAACGTCTCGGTGGGTGGCAGGCGGCCGGTCATCGTGTGCGATGCAGTCGTTGCCGGCATGCCGGAGCCTGCGCCGTGGCGTCCGCCTGGACGCCCGCTGAGCATGGCCTGCGCAGGGCATTGACCAGGCGGGCGCAGGCGCGCAGACTGCGCCGCGCTGCCGCCCGGATCACCGGTCGGTGCGCACCTTTCGGAGCCCTTACCCATGTCCAGCGACAGTCACCCTAGACCCGGGTCGATGACCCAGCTGGCGCGCGCCTGAGGCTCAGGTTCGCCGGCTGTCATCGACGACGGTCGTCACCAGGCGAACCACCATGTACAACGAAACCCTGCGCCTTGCCCAAGGCGTCGATGCCTTGATCGCACCCATGGCCGACTTCAACACGGCCGATGCGGTGGAATACCTCAACACCCTCGACCGCGACGCCGCCGCACAGGTGCTGGCCGCGCTGCCGCAGCCGCGTGCGGTGAAAGTGCTCGAACAGCCCGAGCTGCACGCCGCCAGCGCGCTGGTCGCGCTGCTGCCGGCCGAGCAGGCCGCATCCTTGCTCGGGCAGATGGCCGACGACCGCGCCACCGACATCTTCCATGGTCTGGATGCCGAGCAGCGCCAGCCGCTGCTGTGGCTGCTCAGTGCCGAAGCGCGGTTGTCGATCCAGGCGCTGATGCGCTATCCGCCCAACACCGCCGGCGCGCTGATGACCACTGAATTCGTGGCGGTGCCTGCCGACTGGACAGTGGGCCGCACCTTGCAGCACATCCGGGAAGTGGAGCGCAGCCGCGAGACCGTCTACGCCATCTATCTGCTCGACCCGCAGACCCGCGTGCTGCAGCAGGTGGTCACCATGCGCCGGCTGATCACCGGCGCGCCGGATGCGCCGATCCTGGAGGTGGCGCAGGTCAACCCGCCGGTCACGGTGGACCCGGCACTTGACCAGGAAGAAGTCGCGCGCCTGATCCGCCGCCACGACCTGCTGGCGATCCCGGTGGTGGATGCGCACGGCCACGTGCTGGGCATCGTCACTGTGGATGACGTGCTCGACGCATTGATCGCCGAATCCACCGAAGACGTGCACAAGTTCGGCGGCATGGAAGCGCTGGACAAGCCCTACATGCAGATCGGCTTCGGCCAGATGATCAGGAAGCGCGCCGGCTGGTTGAGCGTGCTGTTCCTGGGCGAAATGCTCACCGCCAGTGCGATGCAGCACTTCGAGGACGAGTTGTCCAAGGCAGTGGTGCTGACCCTGTTCATTCCGTTGATCATGAGCTCGGGCGGCAACTCCGGCTCGCAGGCCACCTCGCTGCTGATCCGCTCGCTGGCCTTGCGCGAAATCCGCCTGGGCGACTGGTGGAAGGTGGCGCTGCGCGAGCTGCCGACCGGGCTCACCCTGGGCACCATCCTGGGCATCCTGGCGATCGTGCGCATCACCATCTGGCAGACCGCCGGCCTGTACGACTACGGCCCGCACTGGCAGATGGTGGCGCTGACCATCGGTGCGGCGCTGATCGGCATCGTCACCTTCGGTTCGCTCTCCGGCTCGATGCTGCCATTCGTGCTGCAACGGCTCGGCTTCGACCCGGCCAGTGCCTCGGCGCCGTTCGTGGCCACCTTGGTGGATGTCACCGGGCTGGTGATCTATTTCAGCATTGCCGCGGCGATCTTGAGTGGCACGTTGTTGTAAGGTTTGCCAACACAGGCGATAAGGAGATCGCGATGGGCAATAAGGCGCTGCGGCATGTACTTGGGGCGGGGGCGTTGCTGGTGGCCATGTCGCAGCCAGGATGGGCCGAACAGGCCCATCCACCGGCCTGCGTCTATGATCGCGCCGCCATGCTGGCGCTGGATGAGAACGCCTTCGACCAAGATATGCAGGGCGGCTGGCGCACCATCGCCGACCGCCCCGGCTGCACCGTGGCGGCAGCCGACCTGCTGCGCGAGTATCGCCTGGCGCATGCGATCACTGGCGGCGTAGTGACCTGGCACGAAGGCCAGATGCGTGCAGAGGCTGGTCAAACGGCACAGGCGATCGCCTTGTTCGAAAAGTCTTACAAGCCAGCCGCCCAGGATCTGGCCGGCTGGAATTTGTATGTGGATGCGATGCTCGCGTTCCTCAAACGCGACCGCGCCAGTCTGGATGCCGTACGTGCGCGGCTTGCGACGGTGCCCTATCCGCAGGCCAAGGATGCGCCGCCGCTGCAGGATGGCTATATGGTTTTTCCAGCCGCGAAGGGCCGAGCTGAGATGAAAATACGCTGGCCACCAAACCTGGATGTCGTCGATGGCCTGATCAAGTGCTATGACGAACCCTACGCTGTGGCATACGGCACCCCGCAGTGCCGTACATCGACCCCGACACTTTCAAAGTAGCCAGGCATCGACAGGCCGGGCACCGCGCTGCGCTGCGGCAGGCATGACGACGATGCAGGCCGTGGTGCACTGACCAGCCAAATGGATCGCCAGCCCGAACGGTCTTCGTCAGAAACGATCGACGATTGTCGACGACGGCCATGCGGCAAGATCGCTACGCCAGGTCCCTGGCCGCAGGGGGCTCGCGCACCCGTCGGCCGCCCCGCCATCTTGCGTTCGCCAACCTTGCCCCATGCCCTCGCACGGCAGTGCGTGTACCGTAGCGCGATGGCATTGCTCTCTCCCGCACGATGAGTACCTACCACCTGCAGCAGGTCTTTCGCCCCACCACCGTGGCGGTGGTGGGCGGCAGTCCGCGCGATCGCTCGGCCGGGCGGGCGGTGGTGCGCAACCTGCGCGCGGCCGGGTTTCCCGGGCAGATCGGCTGGGTGAGCCCGCGCTATACCGAGATCGACGGCGTGCGCACGGTGGCGCGGTTGACCGATCTGCCGTGGGTGCCGGACCTGGTGGTGATCACCGCGCCGGCGCGCATCGTGCCGCGCATCGTCTCCATCGCCGCGCGGCGCGGGGTGGCCGCGGCGATCATCCTCACCGCCGGGCTGGGCAGCGGCCCCGGCTCGCCGGCCGCGCGCATGGAAGCGGCCGCGCGGGCAAAGGGCATGCGCATCCTCGGCCCGCATTGCCTGGGCGTGATCGCCCCGCATGCGCGTCTCAATGCCAGCATCGCCGCGCACTGCCCGCAGGCCGGCGATCTGGCGCTGATCTCCGAATCCAGCGCCATTGCCGCGGCGCTGGTGGAGTGGGGCGTGGCGCGCTCGGTGGGGTTCTCGGCGGTGGTGTCGCTGGGCGATACGCTGGATGTGGATTTCGGCGACCTGCTCGACTACTTCGCCACCGACTACCGCACCCGCGCCATCCTGCTGTATGTCGAACGCATCGGCGATGCGCGCAAGTTCATGTCGGCCGCGCGCGCCGCCGCGCGCGCCAAGCCGGTGGTGGTGGTCAAGTCGGGGCGCCAGTTCCGCATCAATCCCAATGCCGATACGCATGCGCAGGCGCTGGCCGGCTCGGATGCGGTGTATGGCGCGGCATTCGCGCGTGCCGGCCTGTTGCGGGTGGGCGCGCTGGACGAATTGTTCGCCGCCGCCGAAACGCTGGGCCGGCTCGGCAGTTTTCCCGGCCGTCGGCTGGCCATCTTGAGCAATGGCGGCGGGGTGGGGCAGCTGGCGGTGGACCAGCTGGTGCTGCGCGGCGGCACCCTGGCCGAGTTGTCGGCCAAGACCCTGGAGCGGCTGGACCAGTCGTTGCCGCAAGGATGGTCGCGCAGCAATCCGGTGGACATCATCGTCGATGCCGATGGGCCGCGGTATGCCGCGGCGATCGAAGCCTTGCTGGACGACCCGGAGAACGACGCGCTGCTGGTGGTCAACGTGCCCACCGCGTTCACCTCCTCGGCCGATGCGGCCAAGGCGCTGACCCGCGCGCTGGACCAACGCAACCGCTACCAGCGCGAAAAGCCGGTGTTTGCGGTGTGGCTGGGCCAGGACGATGCAGCCATTGCCGCGCTCAATGCGGCGCGGGTGCCCACCTATGCGACCGAATCGGATGCGGTGCGCGGCTTCACCCACCTGGTGCGCTACCGCGAGGCGCAGGCGGCGTTGATGGAAACCCCGCCCAGCCTGCCGGAAGATTTCGTGGTGGATGCGGCCATCGCCCGCGCGGTGGTCGACGACGCCTTGGCGGCCGGCCGGCGCTGGCTGGACCCGGTCGCCACCAACCGCCTGCTGGCCGCCTACGGCATCCCGATCGTGCCGCTGCAGGTGGCCGCCACCGCCAACGAGGCCGCCTTGCTGGCCGACCCGTTATTGGCTGTCGGCCGCACGGTGACCTTGAAGGTGTTGTCCAGCGACATCGCGCACAAGTCCGATGTGGATGGCGTGCGCCTGAACCTGTCCAGCGTGGCGGCGGTGCGCGAAGCGGCCACCGGCATCCTGGCGCGTGCGCGCGCCGCGCACCCCACTGCGCTGATCGAAGGGGTGATCGTGCAGCCCACGGTGCTGCGGCCCAAGGCGCGCGAACTGATCGCCGGCATCGCCGACGACCCGGTGTTCGGCCCGGCGATCGTGTTCGGCCGTGGCGGCACTGCGGTGGAGGTCATCAACGACCGCGAGCTGGCGCTGCCGCCGCTGGACTTGCGGCTGGCCCACGAGCTGATCGGGCGCACGCGGGTCTCGCGCATCCTCAAGGCCTACCGCGACGTGCCGGCCGCCGACGAGCGCGCGGTGGCGCTGGTGCTGGTCAAGCTGGCGCAGCTGGCCGCCGACATCCCCGAAATCACCGAGCTGGACATCAACCCGCTGCTGGCCGACCGCGATGGCGTGATCGCGCTGGACGCGCGCGTGGCGGTGTCGCCGCTGCGCAGGCTGCACAAGGGCCGCGGCCATCCGCGCTTTGCGATTTTCCCGTATCCGAAGGAATGGGAACGCCAGATCGCACTCGGCGACGGTACCCATGCGCTGGTACGCCCGGTCCGCCCGGAAGACGATGCGCTGTTCCGCGCGTTCTTCGCGCGGGTCACCGACGAAGACCTGCGGCTGCGCTTCTTCCAGTCGGTCAAGCATTTCAGCCACGAATTCATCGCCCGCCTGACCCAGCTGGACTACGCGCGCTCGATCGCGTTGGTGGCCATCGACCCCAAGACCGGCGACATGCTCGGCGCGGTGCGCCTGCATGCCGACGCCGACTACGCGCGCGGCGAGTACGGCATCCTGATCCGCTCCGACCTCAAGGGCCACGGCATCGGCTGGCAGCTGATGCGCATCATGATCGAGTACGCGCGCTGGCTGGGCCTGAAGCAGATCGAAGGCCAGGTGCTGCGCGAGAACCGCACCATGCTGGCGATGTGCCAGAGCCTGGGCTTCGGGGTCCGCCCGGATCCGGACGATGCGACCCTGATGGCGGTGACACTGCCGGTGGCCGGCTGAGGCGCAGGCAGGGCCTCGCTGGTACTGGGCTGTGAATGGCCGTAGACTCTCGCTGCACGGGATTCCACCCGCAGCCGATTCCGATTTCATGGACGATGTCATGTTGGAAGGCGATGATCGGCCGACGCTCCTCAGCCCTGCCGCAGTGCCAGATGCGCACGCGTCACCGGAGTGCGATTTGCCACACCACGGGCGGATCAAGCCAGTGGGCAGGCGCGACGCAGTGGTACGTGGCATTCCCCTTTTTGTTCGCTTCGTCTCGAAACGCGTAGGCATTGCCTACGTGCCAAGGTCGTGACCGCTCGTTTTAGTCTCAGCACTGTCGGGAGTTTCAATGTTTCGTGATTTCAGAATGTCGTTCGTCATTACCGCACTTTGTCTGGGTGCCGCGGCGTGGTGGGGCCATAACTCCAGCATGGGGGTATGGCAGGCGTTGTGGCTATGCGCGGTCCTGAGCGTGCTCGAGGTCTCGCTGTCCTTCGACAATGCGGTGGTCAACGCCGGCGTGCTCAAGCACATGAGCGAATTCTGGCGGAAGCTGTTTTTGACCGTCGGTATCCTGATCGCCGTGTTCGGCATGCG
The DNA here is from genome assembly GCF_040182365.1 of Xanthomonas sp. 10-10. NCBI lineage: Bacteria > Pseudomonadati > Pseudomonadota > Gammaproteobacteria > Lysobacterales > Lysobacteraceae > Xanthomonas > Xanthomonas sp. 10-10. The sequence goes on along the minus strand of NZ_CP144460.1, from coordinate 4,742,108 downwards.
ATTGGTGTTCCCGATCGTGATCGTGTCGGTGGCGACCGGCATGGGCTTGATGCCGGTGATCGATCTTGCGCTCAACGAGCCGGAAAAATACAGCCAGGTGCTGACCGACCATTACCCTTCGATTGCGGCTTTCGGCGGCATGTTCCTGCTGCTGGTGTTCCTCAACTTCCTGTTCGATCGTGATCGCGAGCTGCACTGGCTGGGGCCGGTGGAACGCCTGGTCGGCAAGCTGGGCAAGGCCGATGCCATGTCCGTGATCGTCGCGGTCGCCGTGCTGTTGGGGACCAAGCTGTTCCTGCCGCAGGACATCTTCCAGAGCGTGCTGTTCGCCGGTATGGGCGGCATCCTGCTGTACCTGCTGGTCGATAGCGTGGATGCGCTGTTCGAGTCCGAGGAGGATGAGGGCGGTGTCAGCGTCGCCAAGCGCTCGGGCGTGGCCGCGTTCCTGTATCTGGAAGTGCTGGATGCCTCTTTCTCGTTCGACGGGGTCATCGGCGCGTTCGCGATCACCCGCGACGTGGTGATCATCATGCTGGGCCTGGCAATCGGCGCGATGTTCGTGCGCTCGATGACGGTCTATCTTGTGCACAAGGGCACGCTCGACGAATTCGTGTTCCTGGAGCACGGCGCGCATTACGCCATCGGCGTGCTGGCGATCATCATGCTCATCGGCACGGTGCACCATGTACCGGAAGTGCTGACCGGCCTGATCGGTGTGGCCTTCATCGCGGCCTCGGTGTGGTCCTCGATCCGCTACCGCAAGCTGCACCCTGCTGGCGACAACGCGTAGCCGACTGTCGTTCGCTGTTTTCGGCAGGGAGCGACGCTGGTGCGGCCATGTCCACAGCGTCGCGCCACGCCGGACTGGCCGGCACCGGCGCGGCGCGCTGCGCCGGCTACCTGTCTGGCCAAAGTGCCTGCACGATGAGCCGGCCTCTTTCCCGCATTTCCTCTTATCAGGTGAAGTCATGCGTCGTTTGCCAGTCTACTTGCTACTCGATACTTCCGGATCCATGCGCGGCGAGCCGATCGCTGCGGTCAATGTCGGGCTGCGTGCCCTGGTGACATCGCTGCGGCAGGATCCATCGGCCCTGGAGAGCGTGCACATCTGCCTGATGACCTTCGATGCGGACGTCAAGACCATCCTGCCGCTGACGCCACTGGACCAGCTGCAATTGCCGGAGATCACAACCCCCGATTCTGGTCCCACCATGCTCGGCAAGGCGCTGGAGCATGTCTGCGAGCGTGTGGATCTGGAAGTGCGTCGTTCCAGTGAAGATGCCAAGGGCGATTGGGCACCGTTGCTGTTCGTGATGACCGATGGCAGTCCTACCGATCTGCAGGTGTTCGAAGAGCAGATTCCCGAACTGCGCAAGCGCAACTTTGCCAACATCATCGCTTGCGCGGCAGGTCCCAAGGCCAAGTCGACTTACCTGTCCATGTTCACCGCTAATGTGTTTGCGCTGGATACGCTGGACAGCGCGTCGTTCACCAGCTTCTTCAAGTGGGTGTCCGCAGCGGTCAGCGGTGGCAGCCGGAGCCAGGGCACCCCGGAGGGCACGGCGCTGCCGCCACCGCCGAGCGAAATCCAGCTGGTGCTGTAACTGCGGTTGCCGCGTTGTTGAATCGCTGTCTTCGTTGCGGAGTCTGAGATGCGTCGCCTTCCGATCTATTTCCTGCTCGACGTCTCCGAGTCAATGATCGGGGAAAACCTATATCGGCTCGAAGAAGGCCTGTCGCATATCGTGGCGACGTTACGGACCGATCCGCACGCGCTGGAAACCGCGTGGATTTCGATCATCGCCTTCGCCGGCCAAGTGCGCCGGTTGCTTCCGCTGACCGAACTGACGAGCGTGGTCGTGCCCAGCCTGCCGGCGGGCGGCGGAACCTCGCTGGGCAGGGCAATGAACTATCTGATGGACGAGGTGGATGCCTCGGTCTACCGCAATACCCCTGAGCGCAAGGGCGACTGGAAGCCGATCGCCTTCCTGATCACCGATGGAAAGCCAACCGACGATATCGCGCCGGCCCTGTCCCGCTGGCAGCAGCACTACGCCAGCCGCGTCTCATTGGTTGCGGTCTCGATCGGGCGCAATGCCGACCTGGGAGTGCTCAGCCAGTTCACCGATGCCGATAAGGTGCTGACGCTCGATGACAGCAGCGACGGTGCGTTCCAGCGCTTCATCGCCTGGGTCACGCAATCGGTACAGGCGCGTAGCCGTAGCGTGGGTGATGTGACCAAGGAAGAGCAGCTACCGGACGCCGACGTGTCGATTCTGAAGAAGCTCAATCTGGACAAGCCGATGGAGCGCGTCGACGAGTCCAACGCGTACTTCGTGTCCAAGTGCCAACGTAGCGAATTGCCGTATATCTCGCGCTACGAGCCGATGCATCAATCCTTCGATGTCGGCAGCGCGCAACTCAGCGCCACCACGTATCGGCTGGTGGGCTGCTATCCGGTCAAGAACAGCTATTTCGAGATGTCTTCAGAGGCGCCCAACTTCGCTACGGTGGAGTCGGATCAGATCTTCGGCACGCCAAGTTGCCCGCATTGCGGTAACCGGATCGGATTTGCGATGTGTTCCTGCGGCAATACGTTCTGCGTTGCCGGGGAAGGAGAGCAGACCTGCCCATGGTGCCAGCAACGCGCCTACTTCGGCTGTTTCGCCGATGGGGAGTCGGTCGAAATCTCGCGTGCGCGGGGCTAGCTGATGTCGCCATTGCCACCACCGGCGCCGCCGGCGCACGTGCAGGCGCAGGCTGCTCTGGCCGAGGTGCTTGGCAGCTACCTCGGTCAGCACGGCGTTGCGCCGGAACCGGCCCTGCTCCGGCAGCTGCTGCAGGAAGCGCCGGTGCTGGAGTTGCTGCATTGGCTCGACGCCACCGCCTTGCGCCTGGCGCCGCCGCTTGCGGCTGCATTGGCATCCACGCCGCCGCCCGCTCCTTCCGCGACAGCCGAGGCGCAGATTGCAGCGGTACCGGGTCAAGGCGGGCAGTCCCAGGTCGAATCGATCACGCTGGCTAGGGATGCTCCTGTCGGACCGGTGTCCGCTTCGGGGGGGGCGGTCGATGCGCTCTTCGTGGCTCCCGCCACCACCGCGCCCACAGCAACGGCGCTGCGTTGGCGATTTGCCAACGCTACCGCGGGTACGCCGTATCGCGCCCAGGCCACGCCAGTCAGCGATCCGCAGCGGCCCCAGCTTCAGTATCGCCTGATGGCGGTCGATGGCCTTCAGGGAAGCGGCTTGCGCTTCGACGCAGCGGACGGCGTCCTGTCCGGTGTGCCGAGCACAGCCGCGGCGACCGGTGAAGAAATGCATTTTGTCGCGCGGTTCGTGCCGGTCGATGCGGCAGGGGGCGCTCCAGTCCATGCCGGCGTGGCCAGCTTGCTGGTCAATCCCGACCCGCGCGCGCTGTGGAAACAGCGTGAGCCGGACGCGGCCTTGGGCCTGCGTAAACCGCATACCGCAACGGCGCACGCGCAGATTGCCGGTGCGCAGGTGGTCGCTGCCAGTGTGCGTGGGCGGTCACACGCAAATGCGGCCAGTTTCCGCGAAGACGATTTCGCCATTGCCACCGACCAAGATGCACGCTGGCTGGTCTGCGCGGTTGCAGACGGCGCCGGGTCGGCGCCGCTGTCGCGACGCGGCTCGGAGCTGCTGACGCGGCATGCCGTCACCACGCTGGCGGCGCACATGGATGGCATCGAATGCTGGGCGCGCAGCCAGGCGCTGCAGTGGCCGCAGCACGCCGAGGTCCTGCCCAGGGTGCAACCACGTCTGTTGCAGGCCGTGTGCGCCAGCCTGGTCTCGGCCAGCCAGGCCCTGGTCCAGCACGCCACCCTGCTTGGCGTGGATGAAAGTGCACTGGCCTCGACGTTGATGCTGACTGCCGTGCGGCCCTGCGGCGAGCAGCTGCTGGTGCTCAGCTACTGGATCGGCGATGGAGCCGCGGCGGCCTACGACGCTGCCACCGGGCAGGTGCAGTTGCTCGGGCATGCCGACGCCGGCGAATACTCCGGTCAAACCAGGTTCTTCCTTTCCGATGCGTTGGCCGGCGATCCGCAGGCGGCCGTACAGGGGCGCCTGCGCTGTGTATGGCTGCCTGCCGGCGCCAAGGTGATCCTGATGAGCGATGGCGTGTCTGACCCCAAGTTCGGCACCGAGCGCGCCTTGCAGGACCCGGTGCAGTGGCAGCACTGGTGGCAGACCGATATCGCGCCGCCGCTATCCGCCGTGCAGGACATCGCGGCCCTGCCGGAGGTGCTGGTGGACTATCTGGGCTTCTGGTATCCGGGCGAGCACGACGATCGCACTTTGCTGATGATCCAGACCGAGCGCGCACCATGACCGCTGCCATCGTCCACACCACTGCCCACGATGGAAGTACGGTCGAGTTCTACGATCAGCTGCGTGGCAGCGGCGGGTTGAAGGACTGCTATTTCAGCGTGGATGGCAGCTATGTGGTGCTGTTCTTTCGCCAGCCCCCCGATGCCAATGTGCGCGAGCGCATCGCCAACATTGCTGGCCGCTTCCGCGACGGCATCTTCAATCAGGTGGGCGGCGAGTACTGGAACGGCATGTTCTGCTGGCCGCAACGCACCCTGGAATGGAACGGCCGCTTTGGCCTGGTCGCACCAATGTATGCGCGGCACTTCTTTTTCGAACATGGCTCGCGCAATGGCGACGTGCTGCAGATCGCTGGGCGCGAGAAGGAAGGCAAATGGTTTGCCTCCGCCAATAACCGCAGCAAGTACCTGGACCCGCGCGAGCTGGGTAACTGGGCCAGCCATCTGCGCATCTGCCTGCTGATCGCGCGCGCCGTCCGCCGCCTGCATATGGCCGGCCTGGCGCATTCGGACCTGTCCTACAAGAACGTGTTGATCGACCCTGTCGGCGGCAACGCCTGCATCATCGATATCGATGGACTGGTGGTACCGGGGAAGTATCCGCCGGACGTGGTCGGCACACCGGACTTCATCGCGCCGGAGGTCGTGGCCACCGCCAGCCTGCCCAAGCACGACTCGCAGCGTCGCCTGCCGTGTATCCAGACCGACCTGCATGCGCTGGCCACCCTGATCTACATGTACCTGCTGTATCGCCATCCGTTGCGTGGCGGCAAGATGCACGACCCGGATGCCACGCGCGACGAAGAGCTGGCGATGGGCGAACGGGCGCTGTTTGTGGAGGATCCGCTCGATGGGTCCAATCGCGTGCGTTTGAGTGATGTGCGCAGCAGCGAACTGCCCTGGGCCGATACCACCACGCGGCCGTATACGTTGACCGGCCCCTACCTGGCGCCGCTGTTTCTGCGCGTGTTTACCGCAGGGCTGCATGATCCGCAGCAGCGGCCGCAGGCCTTGGAGTGGGAGAATGCGCTGGTACGTACCGTCGATCTGCTGCAGCCATGCAGCAATGTCCGCTGCGAGCAAGGGTGGTACGTCTTCGACAATACGTCGCGGCCGCGCTGCCCGTTCTGCGCAACGCCGTATCCCAATGCGCTGCCGGTGCTGGACCTGTATTTCTCCACGCATACGCCGGGACAGTTTCGGCCGGAAAATCATCGCCTGGTGGTGTATACGGGGCAGTCGCTGTTTCCCTGGCACGTCAATCGCCATGTCGCACCCAATGAGAAGCTGGCCGTCGAGCAGCGGCGACGGGTGGGCTATTTCGTGTTGCACGAGGGCCACTGGTATCTGGTCAACGAGGCGATGCCCGAGCTCTACGACGCCACCGCCGGCGCATCGGTGCGGATCGGTGAAAAAGTCGAGCTGAGCCAGGGACGTCAGCTGTTGCTGTCGCGTGCCGAGGGCGGGCGTCTGGTCCATGTGCAACTGGTGTTGCCCGATGCAGCGAGCGGCGCCGTTGCGGTTGACTAGACCTGCGGGGCAGGTCAATCTTTCGACCTGCTGATCGCAGGCCGGTTGCGCCAACGCCGCCGTGCAGCGCAGATGGGCCAAGCCAGGGACAGGGGCAGTGACGACTCTACAGATCGGACAAAACATAGCCCTGGAGGGCGATCGGCTCGATGCGCAGGTCACGGTCGCTGGCGTGCCTTCCGGCATGGATCTGGATGTCAGTGCCTTCGTGCTGGGCGCCCAGGGCCAGGTCCTCGATGACAGTGCATTCGTGTTCTATGGGCAGCCCAGCTTTCAGGCCGGCGCCGTCACTGTCGATGCCAATGCGCGGCGGGTCGGCATGCAGCTGTCTGCGTTGCCGGCGCAGGTCGAGCGGGTGGCTGTTGCGATCACCATTGATCAGGGTCTGCGCCGGGCGCAGCGCTTCGGGCAGCTGCAGCAGCTGACGTTGGCCGTGACCGCCGGCAACCAGACCTGCAGCTTCGCCCCGCCGCTGGTCGGCATGGCAGAGACCGCATTGATCCTTGCCGAGGTCTACCGGCGCAACGGTCAGTGGAAGCTGCGCGCGGTGGGACAAGGATTTACCGGCGGGCTCGGCCCGCTGGCCAAGCATTTCGGCGTGGCTGTGGATGACGATCCGGACGCGACCACGGCCACGCCGCCGGTGCCGCCGGCGATCCCTGCCGTTCCGCCGCCGCCAGTTCCTGCACCGCCACCGCCTGCTGCACCGCCACCGCCGCCGTCGGTGAACCTGTCCAAGATCGTTCTGGAAAAGTCCAAGCCGGTCGCGCTGGAGAAGGCCTCCGGCAAATTCGGCGAGATCGTGGTCAACCTGCGCTGGAGCCGCGGTGGCGGGATGTTCTCGCGCGCCATCGATCTGGACCTGGGCGCCATGGTGGAACTGCAGGACGGCAACAAGACCGTCGTCCAGGCGCTGGGGGGGAGTTTCGGCAGCCTGGTGCAGCTGCCTTACGTCAAACTGATGGGCGACGATCGCAGCGGCAGCTCCGGTCAGGGCGAATTCCTGCACCTCAACGGCGACGAGTGGGCGCGGATCAAGCGCGTGCTGATCTTCGCCTTCATCTACGAGGGCGTTCCCAACTGGTCCAATGCCAACGGCGTGGTGACCATCCGCACGCCGGGCCAGCCTGAGCTGGAGGCACGCCTGGACAGCCCGAACAATCGCGACGGCATGTGTGCCATCGCCATGCTGGAAAACAGCAACGGCGCCATCCGTGCAACCAAACAGGTGGACTATTTCACCGGGCACGACACCATGGACATGCGGTTCGGCTTTGGATTTGAGTGGAGAGCCGCTCGCAAATAGCCTGCGTGCCGTGTCCAGCGGGCGCTGTCATGCGCCGGCATACGATCAATCGCGTTTCCCGGGAACCGCAAGGTTCCGATTCTTACCCGCAACAATCTAAAGGAGTGCAGTATGGGCGTCAGTCTTTCCAAGGGCGGTAATGTCAATCTCAGCAAGGAAGCACCTGGCCTGAGCGAGGTCGTTGTGGGTCTGGGTTGGGATCCGCGTGCCACCGACGGCAGCGAATTCGACCTGGATGCCAGCGCGTTCCTGCTCAAGCCGGACGGCAAGGTGCCGGACGACAGCAGCTTCATCTTCTACAACAACAAGACCTCCGCAGACGGTTCGGTCGTGCATCAGGGCGACAACCGCTCCGGCGCCGGCGAAGGCGATGACGAGCAGATCGCCGTGGCGCTCAACGGCGTCCCCGCCGCTGTCGACAAAGTGTCTTTTGCCGTCACCATCCATGAGGCCGAAAGCCGTCGCCAGTCGTTCGGCATGGTGGGCAACGCGTACATCCGCGTCGTCAACAAGGCCGACAACAAGGAATTGGCGCGCTACGACCTGACCGAAGACGGCTCCACCGAAACGGCGATGATCTTCGGCGAACTGTACCGCAATGGCACTGACTGGAAGTTCCGTGCGGTTGGCCAGGGCTTCAAGGGCGGCCTGGGTCCGCTGGCTGCACAGTACGGCGTCAATATCGGCTGATTACGGCATGGGCAGCTGCGTCGACGCACCTGCCACGGAGATGGATCATCGGTGGCCGCGCGAATGCAGATTCGCGCGGCCACCTTCACACCGGGCCCGGCTCGGTGATGACTCAAGGAGACTGCAATGAGCGTTAGTTTGAGCAAAGGACAGCGTATCTCGCTGAGCAAGGAAGCCGGCGCACAACTGACCAAGGTGGTCATGGGGCTGGGTTGGGATGCAAAGAAGACCAAGGGGTTTTTCGGGTTTGGCCAGCGTGACCAGTCGATCGATCTGGACGCCTCGTGCCTGATGTTCAACGATGCCAATCAGCTGGTCGACCAGATCTGGTTCCAGCAATTGAACTCGCGTGACGGCAGCGTTCGACATACTGGCGACAACCGCACCGGTGATGGCGATGGTGACGACGAGCAGATCGTCGTGCAGCTGGACAAGATTCCGACCGGAATCAAGAGCCTGGTGTTCATCGTTAATAGCTTCACCGGCCAGAGTTTTGCGGAAATCGAAAACGCCTTCTGCCGCCTGGTGGATGCCAATGGCAACAAGGAGGTCGCACGCTACAACCTGTCGTGCCAGGGCAATCACACCGCCCAGCTGATGGCCAAGTTGTATCGCCATGAAAACGACTGGAAGCTGCATGCCATCGGCGAGTCCTGTTCCGGCCGGACGTTCCACGACATGCTGCCGGTCATCAACGGCCAGCTGTAAACATCCAGCTTTAAACACTCAGGACGGCTGCCGCGCCTGCGGCGCCGTCCTTATCGGTCGGCACCATGCGCGGGGCCGCGTTTGATCTTTCGAGTATCCGTATGTCACTTCCCCACGCACGCGTCTGGTTCAACCGGCACTACGCGACCATTGCGCGCATCATCGATCATCTGCGTGGCGAGGCCGAGCCACTGCCGATCTGGGCATGCGTCTCCCATCGGCAGGAGAACTTCCGTGGCTTTGCCCGTGCCGACCATGCCTTGCTCGAACCTGCGGGCCTGAGCCAGGCCGACTATCTGCAGTGGTGCTATCAAGTGGTGCAACAGCTGCAGATCACCCACCTGGTGCCCGGTTACGAGCAGAGCCTGCTCACCAGCCACCGCGCCGAGTTCGCGGCGCTGGGCTGCCACATTGTGCATGCGGCGCCTGCGGACATCCTTCCCAACCTGCATCACAAGCAGTGGGTCTACGCGGCAGTGGAAGGGTTGGTGCCGCTACCGGAGTACCGCTATGCAACCACGCTGGCGGAGGCGGTTGAGGCAATCGAGCAGCTGAGCGCGGATGGGGCGGTGTGCGTCAAACCCACCGTGTCGGTGTACGGCAAGGGCTTCTATCGACTGGTGGACGGGATCGAGCCGAGCACCTATGCCTGTAGCCCGCAGGAATGGATGGAGCGCATGCAGCGCCTGCCCGCGTTTGAGCCGCATCTGGTCATGCGCTATCTGCCGGGTGTGGAGTACAGCGTGGACATCGCCGCGCGTGATGGTGAGGTGCTGGCGTGCGTGGTGCGCCAGAAGGATCCCAACAGCAAGGTGCAGCAGCTTTCCATGCGCACGGATCTGGTGGGCTTTGCCACTGCGATGGTGAAGCGTTTTGGCGCCAACGGTCTGATCAACGTGCAGTTCAAGGACGATATTGCTGGTGCGCCGATGTTGCTGGAGATCAATCCGCGTGCGGCCGGCGGGATCGGCATGAGCTGCATGTCCGGTATCAATCTTCCGCATGTTGCGTACCGCGCCTGCATCTTTCCCGAATTGCCGGTGCATGTTCCTGTGCCGCGCCTGGGCATTCGAGTGACCGAAATCTCGCTGGCGGTGGAGCTGCCTGATGCGCATCCCTTGCCTGGCACGGTGATGCCGCAGGTTGCGGTCGACGCATGAGCACGTTGCAGGTCACCTTGCCTACCGGCACGCTGCGCTGCGCCGGCCGGCCCGGCAATACCCGAGCGCTGAGCGAGATCTGTGGCATTGGGGCGCGCCGCAATCCCAAGCGCGGCTTCGTCTTCGTCTCCAAGGTGCTGGGTAAGCATTGGCCCGCCTCGCCGTCCACGATGGCGCAGGTGCAGGCCGAGCTTGCGGCGCAGATTCCTGTGCCGGCCGATGAGATGGTCCTGTTTGTGGCGCTTGCCGAAACCGCGACCGGCCTTGGTCACGGGGTGTTCGAAGCGTTCCTTCAACGCGTCGGCAGCCGGGCGATGTTGCTCCAGACCACCCGCTACCCGCTCGACGGCGCGCAGGTGCTGCGGTTCGAGGAAGAACATAGCCATGCCACTCAGCAGTTCCTCTATCTGCCGGAGTCGCCAGAGCTGCGTGCGGCGCTCGAGCGGGTGAGCACGGTAGTGCTGGTGGATGACGAGGCAACCTCGGGCCGGACCTTCCTGAACCTGGCAATCGCCTTGCGAGCAGTATGCCCGCGCCTGCGTACGGTGCATCCGGTGGTGCTGACCGATTTTTCCGAAGGCCGGGTGCAGGCGTTGCTGTCCGCGCTGCCGGGCATCGCCGAGGTTGCGCCCATCTCGCTGTGGTCCGGCACGTACCGTTTCGAGCGTGATCCAGCGGCGGTGCTTGCACCGGCGCCTGTGGCCTACGCTGCGGTGACTTGCCGTCGGCAGCACGTCAGCGCCTACACCGCCCGGCTGGGCCTGGTCGCCGCCATCGCGCTGCCGGACGTGCTGGTGCAGGCTTGCAATGCGGCGCTGGACCAGCGTCCGGTCTTGGTGATCGGTACCGGCGAATGCATGTATCCGGCGCAGCGGCTGGCGCAGGCGCTGGAAGCGCTTGGTCATGCGGTAGTGGTGCAATCGACCACGCGCTCGCCGCTGATGCAGGCCGGTGCCATCGACGACATCGCGATGGTGGAGGACGTGTATGGCGAGGGGATTCCCAACTATCTCTATAATCTGACGCGCTCCCCGAACGTGGTACGGATCGTGGTGCACGAAAGCCGCGAGCGCGCCTGCGTTGACCGACTGGTGCAGCAGCTGCAGGCCATCGAAGTGGATCTGGTCGAGCAGCGGGTCACCACGCCGATGCAGGCGGTGGCCTAGATGTACCAGGTAGCCTTGGTCGATCTGGACGACACCCTGTTTTCGTCGTTGCGCAAGCAGCCGCAGTCAGAGGGGCTGGAGCCGGCGGCGTTGTTGGTCGATGGCACTGCGGTGAGCTACACCTCGCCGCGCCAGCGCCTGTTTGCACAGTGGCTGCGGCAGGCCGATCTGGTGGTGCCGGTGACGGCGCGCACGCTCGAGACTTTCGCGCGCGTGCTGCTGCCTTTCCACGGCCCGGCGATCGTGGCCCATGGCGCCACCATCGTGAATGCGCAGCGGCAGATCGACCCAGTGTGGGCAGCAACGATCCAGACCCAGATGCAGGCACAGCTGCCGGTTCTGCAGCAGCTGCAACAGGCCTTGTCGGACCGGTTCGGCGATGCGCTGGAGGTCAGTATCGCCGGCGCGCCGCAGCAGCCGGCGTATCTGGTGGCGCGCGAGCCTTCGCGCGACGAACAGGCGGTGCGCAGGATTTCCGATCAAGTCATCGCACCATGGGTGGAGCAGCATCCGGGATATACCCATCACGTCAACGGACGCAATCTGGCGGTGTTGCCACCGTGCGTGGACAAGCGATTGGCGGTGCAGTATCTGCTGGAAGGGCTACGGCATCAGCATGGCGAGCTGTTCGTCATAGGGGCAGGCGACAGCGTGACAGATCTGCCGTTCCTGTCGCTGTGCGATATGGCGATCGTGCCCACCGGGTCGCAGGCCTGGGCGCAGGTGCGCGGTCTGGTTGGCGGACCGCACGCATGACATCGCTTGGGTTCTCCGGCAGCTATGCGCCAGGTGATGTAACCTTCCTGCTGACCCAGATCGCCGTCGCGCCGATGGCGGATCTGCAGGAAAAAGAACGCCTGATCCAGGGCGGGCACACGCATTATTCGGAAATGTTGACGCCCGAGCAGTTGCCAGCTCCGGAATATTTGGCCTTGTTCCGCAGTGCCGTGGCGCGTCATCTGCCCACCATGGCGCACGACCTGCTGCAACTGGCGAGCGCGGTGCGGCAACGGTATGCGCGTCCGGTGCTGGTATCGCTGGCGCGCGCCGGCACGCCGGTCGGGGTGGCGTTGCGGCAGGTATTGGCCAGCCGCTGGGGCATCCAGGTGCCGCACTACTCGATCTCGATCCTGCGTGGCCGCGGGATCGATACGGTGGCGCTGGCCCACTTGTGCGCGCAATACGATCCGGCATCGCTGGTCTTTGTCGATGGCTGGACCGGCAAAGGCGCGATCACCGCCGAGCTGCGCGCCTCGGTTGCCGCGTTCAACCAGGCCCAGGGCACGCAGGTCTCGCCGGATCTGTTCGTGCTGGTGGATCTTGCCGGCTGCAGCGCCGGGCATGGCTCCGTCGAAGACTATCTGATTCCGTCGGCCATCCTCAACGCGACCGTGTCGGGCCTGGTCAGTCGCACCGTGCTCAACGCCAGCATCGCCTCCGACCAGTTCCACGGCTGTGTGTTCTACCAGGACCTGCGCACGGGCGATATGTCGCAGTGGTTTGTGGCGCAATTGCTGGAAGCGGCCGCCGCGCTGCCCGCGCCCACGCATGCTGACCAGCACACCCAGCGCAGCCAACGCGCTGCCGCCGCACAGCGTTGCAGCGACAGCCTGCAGCAGCTGCGCGACGCATTCGCGGTGCGCGACACCCATTGCCTGAAAGTGGGAATCGGCGAGACCACCCGGGCGATGCTGCGCCGCGCGCCGCGCGCGCTCTGCCTTCAGCAGCCCGACGATTCCGATACCGCTCATCTGCGGTGGCTGGCGCAGACCCGCGGTATTGACGTAAACATTCTTCCCAGCCTGCCATTGAAGGCGGCGGCGGTCATCAAGGATCTGCGACATGTCTGAAGCCTATCGGTTGGGTGCCTCGCTGTACGTGCCTGCGACCAACGACAATCTTTCCGAAGTGCTGTCGGGGCGCCAGTTTCCGCCGGCGCGTTCGCTGATCGCTTGCACCGAGGATGCGGTGTCGTCCACCGACCTGCCGCATGCGATGAGTCACATCCGACGCACCTTGCCGACCTTGCCGCCACGGTCGCACGGCCCGCTGCGGTTCATTCGCCCGCGCAATGCTGAAGTGCTTGGGCAACTGCTGGCGATGCACGACATCGATCGCGTACACGGGTTCGTGCTGCCCAAGATCGATACCGACACGCTGGGCGCCTATGAGCGGCAGCTGGCCGATCACGATTTCTGCATCATGCCGACCCTAGAGACGCCGCAGGCGATGGATCCGCTGGGGCAGCGCGAGATTCGTGCCTGCCTGCAGGGTAGCCCGTTGAGTTCGCGGGTGCTGGCGGTGCGTATCGGCGGCAACGATCTGCTGAGCATGCTGGCAATGAAGCGGGTGCGCGGCACCACGATCTACGACACGCCGGTGGGCCTGGTCATTCAGCAACTTGTCCTTGCATTCCGGCCGTATGGCTTTCAGCTCACCGCGCCGGTCTACGACTTCTTCGATGATCCGCAGACATTGCGGCGTGAACTTGCCATCGATACCGCGATGGGGCTGGTCGGTAAGACCGCGATCCATCCGATGCAGATTCCCGTGATCGAGGACGGGCTGCGGGTCAGCGACGAAGACCTGCGCGCTGCGCGCGAGGTGCTCGGCGCCACCACGGCCGTCTTCAAGTCCAACGGCGGCATGGTCGAGAAGGCCGTCCACACGCGTTGGGCGCAGGCCATCATTGCGCGACAGGCCATCGTGGCGCTTTGAACGAATGAGTCGCAGCCGGCGCAGTCGGGCCAGCAGGTGCATGGCATGGACTGGCGCGCGGTGTGAGGCTGGGTGGCTCCCTTTGTTGAGCGGCAGGGGCGCGCAGAACTGTGACCGCCGGGGCCAGCGTATGTGCGGCCGCCAGCCCAACCGGACCCAACTGGTCAGCAAAAATGCCGGTTTAGGGCTTGACTGCGCAGTCCACTTGGACGGGTTCGCAGCCTTCCGCCGACCGTTCGTCAGACAGTGCTTTGTCCTGCAAGGGTTTACGGGATTTTCCTACATTTGGTGTTGACCCCTCCGGGGGACCCCACTATCTTGGGGGAGTCGGTGGTTGGTCGCCCAAGGCGTCCGGACCAGTGAGAGCATTGATTTGCAGCAGGTTGCCCATCAAACGCCTCTCCGCGGCGGCAGCAACGAACGATCACAGCCATCCGGGCGTCGCCTGGAGCGGGCGGCGTGGTCTCGTTGCTCCGCTGTTGTTTCGCCACCGACCACTGCGCGACAGCACACCGCGCGGTGGCGGCCGTGGAATCTCCGGTAAGGAGATGGCTGGTAAGGCGATGCCGCCGCAGACCGTGGGTCTTGCGTGCTGGTCGTCGCGTACCGCCATCGCTGTCCAGGGAGTCCGGATCCGGCCGCAGCCCGTCCCCGAGCGGGTTCGTGTGCCTACGCATGGAGGACGCATGACCACCAACGACACCCTTGCCGCGATCGCCGCCGGTACCCTAGCCACACCCAGCGTTCCCGCCAGTGTCAGCGCGCCCGGTTGCGGCGCGCCGGAGTTGACCGACCCGTCGGACGTCGTGCCGCCCCCCCGCCAAGCCATTGCAATGCACGCACAGACCATCGAAGAACAAGCCGTCGCCACCTGGATCACCAAGGAAGCCGGCAACCGCAAGATTCCGTTCGAGGCCGAGCGCCTGGATCGCGCGATCGACCAGATCCATGCCGAGTTCCCGCAGCTGGACGTGGCCGACTACAAGCGCTCGGTTTTCGGCTTTGTCGAGCGCAAGGACAGCGTCAACGCCGACGACCTGGTCGACCATCTGATCCGCGAGGCCGAGGCCCGCGTCGATCTGACCACTCCGGAGTGGGAACACTTCGCTGCGCGCCTGTACCTGCGCCGCCTGTACAAGCGCGCCAGCCGCAACCGTTTCTACGACGCCAGCCAGAAGTACGGCTCGTTCGTCGGCCTGCAGGAGAGCCTGGCCGACCGCAATGTCTATTCCAACGACATCCTGCGCCGCTACTCCAAGGACGAACTGATCGAAGCCGGCAAGATGATCGAGCCCGAGCGCGACAAGTTGTTTGCCTACAACGGCCTGTACCTGCTGGCCACGCGCTACCTGGCCACCGACAACTCGCGCGGCGTGTTCGAGCTGCCGCAGGAGCGCTGGCTGACCATCGCGCTGTACCTGATGCAGGACGAGATCGGCAATGGCAAGGGCAGCCGCGAGCGCCGCATGCAGCTGGTGGGCGAGGCCTACTGGGCGCTGTCCAACCTGTACATGACCGTGGCCACCCCGACCCTGGCCAATGCCGGCAAGGTCGGCGGCCAGCTGTCGAGCTGCTTCATCGACACCGTCGACGACAGCCTGCAGGGCATCTACGACTCCAACACCGACGTGGCGCGCGTGTCCAAGCACGGCGGCGGCGTGGGCGCGTACCTGGGCTATGTGCGTTCGTCGGGTTCGGCAATCCGCGGTGTGTCCAATTCCTCCGGCGGCGTGGTGCCGTGGATCAAGCAGCTCAACAACACCGCGGTGTCGGTGGATCAGCTGGGCCAGCGCAAGGGCGCCATCGCGGTCTATCTGGACATCTTCCACCGCGACATCGAGTCGTTCCTGGATCTGCGCCTGAACAACGGCGACCAGCGTCTGCGTGCGCACGACGTGTTCACCTCGGTATGCATCCCCGACCTGTTCATGGAAGCGGTCGAGCGCCGCGGCGACTGGTATCTGTTCGATCCGCACGAAGTGAAGCGGATCAAGGGCTGGTACCTGCAGGACTTCTACGACGAGAAGAAGGGCGACGCCAACAGCAGCTTCCGTCGCAAGTACGAAGAAGTGGTGGCCGACGAGCGCATCACGCGCAAGACGGTCAAGGCGATCGAAATCTTCAAGCGGATCATGGTCAGCCAGCTGGAAACCGGCAATCCGTTCATGTTCTATCGCGACGAAGTCAATCGCAAGAATCCGAACAAGCACGAGGGCATGGTCTATTCGTCCAACCTGTGCACCGAGATCCTGCAGAACATGAGCCCGACGCGGATGATGCAGGAGATCATCAGCGGCAATCAGATCGTCACCACCAAGAAGGCGGGCGACTTCGTCGTGTGCAACCTGTCCTCGATCAACCTGGGCCGCGCGATCATCGCGCAGGACGACCAGGCCGATCTGCTGGGCGCCGATGTGCTGGAGCGGCTGATCCCGATCCAGGTACGCATGCTCGACAACGTGATCGACCTGAACCAGTTGCCGGTGCCCCAGGCCACCATCACCAACCAGAAGTACCGCGCCATTGGCCTGGGCACCTTCGGTTGGCACCATCTGCTCGCGCAGAAAGCCATCCATTGGAATGCCAAGGAAGCCGAGGACTACAGCGACGAGCTGTACGAGCGCATCAACTACCTGACCATCCAGGCAAGCATGGAGCTGGCCAAGGAAAAGGGCACCTACAGCGTGTTCCGCGGCAGCGACTGGCATAACGGCGAGTACTTCCGTGCGCGCGACTACAACAGCCCGCAGTGGCTGGAGCTGTCGGCGCAGGTGTCGGTCAATGGCGTGCGCAATGCCTGGATGCTGGCGGTGGCGCCGAACATGAGCACCGCGCAGATCGCCGGTTCCACCGCCTCGATCGACCCGATCTACAGCGCGTTCTATTACGAAGAAAAGAAGGACTTCCGTCGTCCGGTCGCCGCTCCGGGCCTGTCGCTGGAAACCTGGCCGTACTACGAGAAGGGCGCCTACAAGGTCGACCAGTTCGCCAGCGTGCGTCAGAACGCGCGTCGCCAGCGCCACGTCGACCAGTCGATCAGCTTCAACTTCTACGTGCCCAGCACCATCCGTGCGAGCACGTTGCTGGACCTGCACATGACCGCCTGGCGCGAAGGCTTGAAGACCACGTACTACGTGCGCTCCAACGATATCGATATCAGCGAGTGCGAGTGGTGCAGTAGCTAAGCGCATTCGCGCTTCGCTTCCACGGTTCGCGTTGCGAACCGTGGACCCTGCTTCACCAGCTCCCACACCCCGCGCCTTTGGCGCGCCCCCTGACTCAGGGGGCTTTCCTCCAGAATGATTGCTGTCGTCGTCTCCGCTGCACGCGCGCGCGACGCCTGAAACACGAGTAGAAATCCATGTCCGCAACACCGCTTGAGCGCATCAAGATCCTGGAGCCGCGTCACCCCAACCGCTCCACCGCCATCATCAATGGCGAAACCTCCGGCATCCTCAACTGGAACGATATTCCGTACCCGTCCTTCTATCGGGCGTATAAGGAGCTGTCGACCAACTTCTGGATCCCCGACGAGGTGGACATGAAGGGCGACGCGCGCCAGTACAACGAGCTGTCGGCGCGCGAAAAGAACGCCTACGACTCGATCATCGGCCTGCTGGCCACGCTGGATTCGCCGCAGACGCGCTTCATCTACAACGTCGCCGAATACATCACCGACCCGGCCGCGCACGCCAATGCCGCGATCATCGGCCAGCAGGAAGTGATCCATAACGAGAGCTACAGCTACGTGCTGGCCTCGATCACCGGCCTGGCCGATCAGAACCGCGTGTTCGAGATCGCGCGCACGCATCCGACCATCATCAAGCGCAATGCGCCGATCATGGGCGCCTACGAAGACTTCATGCGCGACAAGACGGCCGAAACGCTGATCCGCGCGCTGATCCAGTCCTCGATCCTGGAAGGCATCAATTTCTATTCCGGTTTTGCGTATTTCTACAATCTGGTCCGCCAGAACCGCATGACCGGCACCGGCAAGATCATCAGCTTCATCAACCGCGACGAGCTGGCCCACTCCAAGTTCATCAGCGAGCTGATTCGCGCCATCATCGGCGAGAACCAGGCATTGCAGGGCGACCAGCTCACCGATTACGTGCATAAGGCGTTCGAGCACGCGATCGACCTGGAAACCCAGTGGACCGCCGAAGTGCTGGACGGCATCGACGGTATTGATGTCGACGAGATGATCCGCTACGTGAAGTACCGCGCCAACAAGATGGCCGGCATGCTCGGCATCGAGAAGCTGTACGAAGGCGCCAACGACAACGTGATGCCGTGGATCAAGGCCTACGCCGACAACTTCACCGAAACCAAGACCGACTTCTTCGAAATGCGCAATGCCAGCTACAAGAAGACCAATTCGGATAACGGCTTCGACGACCTCTGAGGCGGAACTATCAACACCTCTCTGTAATTTCACTTACAAGTACGGGGGCACCATGAGCAAGCGATTGGATCCACGCATCTCATCTAGTCGCATGCGACTGGGGAACCCGTACGCGCACATGGAAGAAATTGAGGAGTGCTGGCAAGCGAGCAATGGCCAGAATCGCTATCGATTTGCGAGTTCGGACGGTAAGGCCTTCTCTACAAAGAAAAGCCATAGCTTTGAGTCGATAGAAGCACAGACTAAAGAATTGCAACGCGCGATTTGGAAGAAGCGGACAGATCTCGGGCTGAGCCAGAACGTGCACCCGATTGACGTCTTAGACCCACAGCTTGCCGCAGAGCTTCTGGGCTTCGACTTCACCCTTCATTCTAGTCTTGGCTGGATGGTCAACGGCAGCCGCCAAGTCTCGGTTGCGGGCATGATTGATCAAACGACTCGATCCATCCAAATCGCAACGGATGCTGATCCGAGAGTCATGCGTTTCACTGCTGCTCATGAGATCGGCCACGCAATTCTTCATCCCGATCAAACAGGGCTACATCGGGATCAGCCGTTAGACGGAGTTCGGCAAGCGCGCAATCGAACCGAACTTGAGGCAGATAAGTTCGCTACCTACTTTTTGCTGCCAGAGAAACTTCTCACTGAAGAATTTAATTCTCGCTTCCTGGGTGTTTTTGCCCTAGATGAGCAGACCGCATTTGCTCTACTGAGCAAGCCTATTTTCAAAGTGATTGAAGCTCTTCCGACTCTTCGTCACGTCTCTAGGAAGCTTGCGAGTGCGAGTTATTACAACGGCTCCCACTTCATATCGTTGTCCGAGTCTTTTGGAGTCAGCGTCGAAGCAATGGCCATCCGACTTGAAGAACTGAAACTCGTTATTGAGTGATTGCTTCTCCGAGATGCGCATCCTCCTCGCCCACACCTCGCTGAGCGGTAACACCCGCGACGTCGCCCGTGCGATCCACGCGCGCTGCGAAGAGCTGGGCCATGCGGTCACCTGGATCGATGCCGACGTCCAGACGCTGGAGCAGGCGTGCTCGAACGATGCCGAGCACGATCTCTACATCCTCGGCAGCTGGAGCATCAACGCCGGGCGCACGCCGCCGGAGATGAAGCGCTTCATCGAAGAACTCGTGAATGCGGTCGGTAAGCCGGAGCACCTGGCGGTGTTCGGCACCGGCGAGACGCAGTGGGGCGAGGAGAACTACTGCGGTGCGGCCCGGCGCATCGCCGCGTTCTTCGGCACGCGCTACCCGCGGCTGGAGATCGAACAGATGCCCCACGGCGAACGCGACGCCACCAAGATCCAACGCTGGACAGACCACATTCTTGCCCTCACTGATACACCGTTCGAGAACACCCCCCATGCAGACGCTCCACGCCACCACCCCTGACGACTACGCCGCTGCCCTGGCCGCGCATCCGCGCTTACTTGTCGACTATTACAAGGACAATTGCCCGGGCTGCAAGATGCTCGACATGTCGTTGACCAAGTTCGCCGCCAGCGAGGACGCCGCGGGCGTCGCTCTTCTCAAGGTGAAACTGGAAACAGTTGGCGAGGAATTCTTTCGTGGCCTGGGCTTGCGGCAGACGCCGACCTTGGCGTTGTTCAAGGACGGCTCCGAGGTGGCACGCCTGCCCGGCTTCCAGTCGCCGGCGCAGGTGGAAACCGCGGTCAAGACCAGCCTCTGAGCGATCGCTTGTGCGGCGCACATACGGCCAAGCGCTAGCAAGCATTGCGCTCTCGTAGGAGCGGACCCGGCCGCGACAGCTGCCCACGGTGGCCCTACGCTTTCACTACACTCACTACACTCACTACACTCACTACACTCACTACACTCACTACACTCACTACACTCACTACACTCACTACACTCACTACACTCACTACATTCGCTACACCGATACCGACACCGTGGTTTGCGCATGGACGCGCACGTTCCTGGTCATTTGCTCGCCGGTCGCACGCGACAACGGCATGATGACCCAAGACAGCACGAGTGCCTCGCATTGCGTAGCGTCATCGCCTTCACCTCGCGTTGATCAGGCTATCGTTGTGCTTTCAACGCGCGTGGCATGTCGAAAGTGTGCGCGCCACACATCGGCCCCCCGGCCGCATTGCCTGCTTGCCGTTTGTCCCTTCTTCCCTTGGATCCCACGATGTCAGACAGCTTGCAGACCCAGCCACCGATCGAAGCGCGCATGGCCGAGATCGTGTTCCCCAACCACACCAATCATATGGGCACCTTGTTCGGTGGCCAGGCGTTGGCGTGGACGGACAAGGCGGCGTTTCTGGCCGCGTCGCGCTATGCGCGCCGCACCGTGGTGACCGCGCGCTCGGACCAGGTGGATTTCAAATTGCCGATCCGCCAGGGCCAGATGGTGGAGACCATCGCTCGGGTGGTGTCGGTGGGGCGCAGCTCGATCAAGGTGGAAGTGGAACTGATCGCCGAAGACCTGCTCAGCGGCGCACGCGAGCTGTGCACGCGCGGCAACTTCGTGATGATCGCGCTGGGTGACGACGGCAAGCCAACCACGGTGCCGCCGCTGCCAGCCGTCAGCAGCTGACGGCGCTTATTCCTCGACCTCGCGATCCTCGCGCTTGGTTTCTTCCATCGCCTCTGGCTCCAGCTCTTCGGCACTGCGATTGAGTTTGACGAACACGCCCCAGGCGATCAGCAACAGCGCCGCGCACAGACCCACCGCTGCGGCGTACGGCAGCTTGGCCGGGTCGTCGTGCATCAGCTCGAAGATCGACACCAGCGTCTCGATCGCCAGCGCGATCACGATCACCACGAAGAACCGCGACAGGTAACGCCGCACGCGCGTAGGGCCGCTGACCTTGACATCGCGCAGGATTTCTTCTTCGAAGATGGTCTGGCCCAGTTCCAGCGTCACCAGCGCCACGGTGAGCAGGCCGATCGCCTCCAGCACCACGTTGAAGCGGTCGCGCACCACCATGTCGCCGCCCGGGGTAAAGCCATGCCACAGCTCCAGCCCGGCCATCGCCACCAGCCCCGCCGCGCACAGCACAAAAAACGCCAGGATCACGAAATGACCGGCACGGAACAGGTGGCTGAGCAATTTCATGATGACGACGACGATGGAGGGTTGCAGAGCATCGTGTGCGTGGCGTCGTGGCAGCGCGAAGGCTGCGCCAACCAGGCCCGCCCTCATCCGGCGCCTTGCGCCACCTTCTCCCGCCAGCGGGAGAAGGGAGGGGATCTGCGGGGAGCAGGCGGTGGGGTTGCGAGGAGGTCGCTGTGGCGGCGTGACGGCTGCGGCGAGCGGACGCGCCCTCATCCGGCGCTTTGCGCCACCTTCTCCCGCCAGCGGGAGAAGGAAGAGGTCTGCGGGGAGTAGGCGGTGGGGTTGCGAGGAGGTCGCTGCGGCGGCGCGAAGGCTGCGGCGAGCGGACGCGCCCTAATCCGGCGCTTTGCGCCACCTTCTCCCGCCGGCGGGAGAAGGGAAGGAATCTGCGGGGAGCAGGCGGTGGGGTTGCGAGGAGGTCGCTGCGGTGGCGTGACGGCTGCGGCGAGCGGACGCGCCCTCATCCGGCGCCTTGCGCCACCTTCTCCCGCTGGCGGGAGAAGGGAAGGGATCTGCGGGGAGCAGGCGGTGGGGTTGCAAGGAGGTCGCTGCGGCGGCGCGAAGGCTGCGGCGAGCGGACGCGCCCTCATCCGGCGCCTTGCGCCACCTTCTCCCGCCGGCGGGAGAAGGGACGGAATCTGCGGGGAGCAGGCGGTGGGGTTGCGAGGAGGTCGCTGTGGCGGCGTGACGGCTGCGGCGAGCGGACGCGTCCTCATCCGGCGCCTTGCGCCACCTTCTCCCGCCGGCGGGAGAAGGGAGCTGCGCCAGCGGGAGCAGAGATTTGTTGGTGCCAAGCGGCGAAGGAGCACGTGGGTCGCTCCTCCGGTCACGCAGCGGTAGCTACCATTTCCTTCTCCCGCCTGCGGGGGAAGGTGCCCGAAGGGCGGATGGGGGCAATGCATGCGCAACATGCGCAACGTCGCCCGCCATACCCGTCAGCTCTGCCGCAAGACCTGATACGCCTGCAGATGCACATTCGCCGCCATCAGCAGCGGCGCGTTGCGTCCGGTTTCGCGTACGCGCCTGAGCATGTCGCCGACGATCTGCGCCGCTTCCACTTCCTGGCCGGCTTCCAGGTCGCGCAGCATCGAGGCCTTCAATGGCGAGTCGACCTGCAACAGCGTCTGCAACGCCTTGGCGCGCGCGGCTTCCGGAATCGACTGGCCGGCTGCGTCGGCGGCCCACAGGCATTCGTTGTACAGGCCGTTGATCAGCGCACGCCCGTCGTCGGTGGCCACGATCGCCCCGACCGGCGCACGCATCAGGCAGGTGGCCGCCGCCAGCGCGGTGAGGAAGCTGTACTTGATCCACTGCTCCTGCGCGATCTGCGCGCTGGCCACATGATCGATGCCTGCCTGCGCGCACAGCGCAGCAATCGCCTGCACGCGCACCGATGCGGCATTGCCATCGCGCTCGCCGAAGGTGATCGCCGCCGGCTTGCCCAGGTGCAGGATCTCGCCGTGCGCGCCCTTGGTCGCGCTGATGAAGCACAGCCCGCCCAACACCCGCGCCGCACCGAAGCGTTCGTCCAGCGCCGCGTAATGGCACAGGCCGTTGAGGATCGGCAGCACCGTCGTGTGCTCGCCGACCGCCGGTGCAATCGCCTCCAGCGCGCTGTCCAGGTCGTAGGCCTTGCAGCTGAGGATCACCAGATCGAACGGACGCTGCGCCACCAGCGCCGGCAGATCCTGCGCAGTGATGGTTGCCACCGGCAGATCCGCATCGCCCAACGGGCTGCGGATGCGCAGGCCATCGGCCTGCAGCTGCGCCGCCCGTGCATCGCGCACCAGAAAGGTCACATCGACACCGGCCTGCGCCAGGCGTCCGCCGAAATAGCCGCCGGTACCGCCGGCACCCAGGATCAAGATACGCATGAAAAATTCCTTTCAACTTAATTCGAACGCGCAGACGTCAGCTGTTATTTCAGCCGGATCGGGGATCCTCGGTCGGCATCAGGCTCTGGCGGAATCGCCGGAGCCTTTTGTTTTTACGGGAAGCACTTCAACCCATAGCCGAGATAACGGCCAGCCGCATCCTTGGTCTAACTTCCACGATGTCGTCGCTGTACTGCACGCTCAGCTCCGCAAACCCACGCCACGGCGCAGCAGCCACAGCGCCAGTGCGCTGAGCACCGCGACAAAGCCCAGCATCAGCGCATAGGCCACCCAGATCGGCACGTCCGAGCTGCCTAGCAGGCCATAGCGGAACGCGTTGACCATGTAGAAGATCGGATTGGCGTGGGTGGCCGCTTCGGCCCACGGCGGCAGCAGCTTCACCGAATAGAACACGCCGCCCAGGTAGGTCAGCGGGGTCAGGATGAAGGTCGGCACGATCGCCACGTCGTCGAACTTCTTGGCGTAGACCGCGTTGACGAAGCCGGCCAGCGAGAAGATGGTCGCGCCCAGCAGCACGGTGGTCAGCGTGACCAGCGGATGCGGGATGCGCACCGGGGTGAAGAACATCGCGATGATCAGCACCAACGCGCCCACCATCACCCCGCGCAGCACCGCGCCGGACACGTAGCCCCACAGGATCACCCAGTTGGGCATCGGGCTGACCAGCAGCTCTTCCACATGCCTGCCGAACTTGGCGCCGAAGAAACTGGAGGAGATGTTGCCGTAGCTGTTCTGGATCACGCTCATCATCACCAGGCCCGGCACGATGAACTGCATGTACGAATAGCCGCCCATGTCGCCCACGCGCGAGCCGATCAGCCCGCCGAAGATCAAAAAGTACAGCGTCATGGTGATGGCCGGCGGTACCAGGGTCTGGCCCCAGATGCGCAGGATGCGCTGCACTTCGCGGCGGACGATGGTGCCCAGCGCAATCCAGTTGCGTTGGCGGGATGTGGCGGGCGTGACGGACATCGACGGCTCCGAAGGGCTCATGGGTGACCTGCCGGGCGCACGGGCGCCGCTGCAGCAGGGGCCGGGGTGGCGAGGCTCTCGCCGGGCCCGGTCAGGCGGACGAACAACTCTTCCAGGCGATTGCTCTTGGTGCGCATCGAGCGCACCCGGATGCCGGCATCGCCCAGCGCGGCGAACACGCGGTTGAGGTCCATCGCGCGCGGCATGTCCAGATCCAGCGTGTGGCCGTCGATGGCGGTGAGCGTGGTGCCTTCGATCGCCGGCAACTGCGCCGGCAGCTCACCGTCGATATCGAACAGGAAGCCTTCCACGTCGAGCTTGGCCAGCAGTTCGCGCATCGGCCCCTGGGTGACGATCTGGCCGTGGTTGATGATGGCCAGGTTGCGGCACAGGTGCTCGGCTTCTTCCAGGTAATGCGTGGTCAGGATGATGGTGGTGCCCGACGCGTTTATCTCCTTGAGCACGCGCCACATGTCGCGGCGGATCTCGATATCCACGCCGGCGGTGGGTTCGTCCAGGATCAGCAGGCGCGGCTGGGTCATCATGGCGCGGGCGATCATCAACCGCCGCTTCATGCCGCCGGACAGCGTGCGGCTCATCACCTGGGCCTTTTCCCACAGATGCGCCCGGCGCAGCTCCGCTTCGGCCAGGCGCTCGGCTTCCGCACGCGGCATGCCGTAGAAACCGGCGTAGTTCACCAGGATGTCGAAGGGTTTTTCGAACAGGTTGAAGTTGACCTCCTGCGGCACCAGGCCGATCAGTCGCATCGCCTCGCTGCGATGGGCGACCAGATCGGTGCCGAACACCTCCACCTGCCCGCCGGACAGGTTCACCAGCGAGCTGATGATGCCGATCAGGGTGGATTTGCCCGCGCCATTGGGGCCGAGCAGGGCGAAGAAGTCGCCCGGCGCCACATCCAGCGAGACGCCCTTGAGCGCCTGGGTGCCGTTGTCGTAGGTCTTGCGCAGATCGCACACGCGCAGGGCGGGCGCACTGGGAGAGGGTGAATTCAAGATGGTCCTTCGCGCCGGGGTGCCGGCGCAGCGAGTTGCAGCCCGTTATTATAGAAGCCCGTGGGGGTTCGCCCCGATCACAGACTGTCCCAAATACGTTCGTGCCCGTTCAATTCCCCCTCAAGCTTGTCGACCGGCGCATGATTGCGCCCACCGTGGCCCACTGCCAGTTCGTGCGTGACGACGGGCAGCCGCTGGATTTCCAGCCCGGGCAGTTCATCCAGATCCACTTCAACGGCGCCGATGGCACCCCGACCAAGCGCAGCTATTCGCTGGCGACCATCCACGATCACGCGTTCGGGCCGGGCGAGGCGGTGGATATCGCGGTGAGTTTCGTGCCCGGCGGCTCGGCCACCGCGCTGTTCGAAGGCCTGCAGATTGGCGACCAGGTGCAGGCAAGCGGCCCCTACGGGCGTTTCTGCCTGCCACCGGGCGATGCCAACCAACGTTATGTGCTGATCGCCACCGGCACCGGCGTTACCCCGTACCGCTCGATGTTGCCGCTGCTGGCCGAGGCGATCGCCACCCGCGGCGTGCAGGTGCTGCTGCTGCAGGGCGCACGCACGCCGGCCGAGCTGTTGTACGGCGACGACTTCCGCGCGTTTGCCGATGCGCACCCGCAGTTCCGCTACGTGCCGTGCTTGTCGCGCGAGCTGCCTGCCGCGCCGCATGCCGATGTCCGGCATGGCTATGTGCAGCAGCATCTGCCCGAATTCGCGCCCGATGCGCAGACCGATATCGCCTACCTGTGCGGTAACCCGGACATGGTGGATACCTGCGTCGAGGCGCTGAAGGCTGCCGGCCTGACGAATGCGCAGATCCGTCGCGAGAAATACGTCAGCCCGACGCCGCCGAAAACCTGAGCACCCAGGTCTTCGGCGCAGCGGTACCCTCGGCAACTGCACCGCATGCAACGTGCATGCGGTTGCGAACACGCGGTGCTATGCCTGCGCTGCATGCAGCGCAGGGCGCTGCAGCTCGACGGTGATGTGCACCAGTTCTTCGTGGATCTGCAAGGCGTTGCGCACCGTATCGGCGTCGATGTCGGCAGCAGTCACCAGGCTGACGATGCAGGCGTAGCGGTCGCTTCCGACCCGCCAGACATGCAGGTCGGCGATGTCGATCGCATGTGGGAGTTCGGCGATGACCTGCCTCACTTCCGCCACTACCGGCGCGTCCATCTCCGCATCCAGCAGCACGCCGCCGGTGCTGCGCAGCAGCCCCCACGCCCACGCGGTGACCAGTACCGCACCGACGATGCCCATGATCGGATCCAGCCACGTCACGCCCCAATGCATGCCCGCGACCAAGGCCACGATCGCCAGCACCGAGGTGGCGGCATCGGCCACCACGTGCAGATACGCCGCGCGCAGATTGAGATCGGCGTGACCGTGGTGGTGGTCATGATCATGCTCACCATGACCATGACCATGACCATGACCATGACCATGACCATGGTCGTGACCGTGATGATGCCCATGCGAGTCGCGCAACCACCACGCACAGATCAGATTCACCAGCAGGCCGACGACCGCGATGACCGTCGCTTCCTGGTAGTGAATGGGCTTGGGCGAAAACAGCCGTTCCACCGACTGGAACGCCATCAGGCCGGCGACGCCCAGCAGCAGCATCGCGCTGGTATAGCCCCCCAGCACCTCGACCTTCCAGGTACCGAAGGTAAAGCGCACGTCGCCGGCATGGCGCCGCGCGAAACGGTAGGCGAACAACGCCAGTCCCAGCGCAAGCGCGTGCGAGCTCATATGCCAGCCATCGGCGAGCAGGGCCATGGAGTTGAGCGTCCAGCCGCCGACGATTTCCACCACCATCATGGCCACGGTCAGGATCACCGCCTTGCGGGTGCTGCGCTCCGCCAACGGGTTGGTGCCGGCAAAGCGGTGCGACTGCGCGCAGTGGGGCGCGGTGTGCGTGGTCGACATCGGTGGGAGCTCTGGCTACGATACCCCCATAGGGTATCTGAGATACCCCCATGGGGTATAGCGCAATGTCACATCTGAACCACGACAAATCCAAGCTGCTGGCGCGCGTGCGCAGGATCCGCGGCCAGGTGGAAGGGCTGGAGAAAGCCTTGGCGCAAGACGTGGACTGCACCGCGCTGTTGACCCAGGTCGCCGCTTTCCGTGGTGCGGCGCAAGGGCTGATGGTCGAGCTGCTCAGCGAGCACCTGCGGCATCACGTAGCCGCGCCGGACGTGCTGGGCGACAGGGAGCTGGCGGTCGACGATGTCGCCGCCATCCTCAAGACCTATCTGAAGTGACCTCGCCGCTGGTGTGATGGCGCGCCACCGATTGCCTGCGCACCAGCGTCCATCGCTGCGCTGCCAGCCACCGCGATGGCGTGGCTGCAGCCTCGATTGCGCATCGCTCAGCGCGGTTGCAAGGTCACCAGCACGACATCGTTGCTACGCATCGGCACGCTGACCTCCACCACGCCATCGGCGCCGACACGGATGCGTTTGTCCTGTTCGGGCGTGTCGCGCGTTGCCTGCTGCAGTTGGCTCAACTGTTTCTGGTTCAACGCCTTGGGCAGGCCCATGTCGATGTACAGCGACAGCGGGTCGTTACGCCGGTAGCCGGTCTTGCGCACCTGCAGCTGGTATGTGCCCGCTGGCACATGCGTCACGCGCATGCGCAACGGTGCGCTATCGGTGGCGGCGACCAGCTTGGTATAGAACGGGGTATTGCTCACCGCCTGCACCGGCTGCTGCCAGTCCCACACCAGCGCGGCGATGCGCTTGCCATCCACCGCCGCCAGCGCATGCGCATCGGCCAGCGGAATCTCGCGGCCCTGCAGCGCGTTCAAATACTTGTAGGCAAACCATGCCGGCTTGCGAATGCCTTCGCGATTCATCAGCCCGAAACCGCCGTGGAACGGCGTCGGTGGCGGGCCGGGTTCTTCGAACAGATCGGTATAGGTCCAGTAACTCATGCCCTGCACCAGGCCTTGCACCTGCTTGAGCTTGGTCAGGATATAAGGCGCATTGACATAGCTGTCGTGGACATAATCGCGCGGCGTGTAGCTGCTGCTCCACTCGGTGAAATACAGCGGCAGATCCGGAAATGGCGAGGCCTGGATCTGCGCGTGCACGCGGCGCACATCGCCGACGATGGCATCCGGCGATGCGGACAGTTTGACGTCCTGCTTGCCGTCTTCATCGAGAAAGCCGCCGTCCACGCCGTAGGTATGCGTGGTGACGAAGTCGATGGGCAACTTGTTCCTGGCAACGAAAGTCAGCAGTTCCGGCACCCAGTCCGCACCGGCGGTGGATGGGCCGCCAACGCGCAGCTGCGGGTCGATCGCCTTGATCGTGCGTGCGGTGTTGGCATACAGATCGAAATAGGCCTGCTGATCGGCGTTTTCCCAGAAATCCTTCAGATTCGGCTCGTTCCACACCTCGAAATACCACTGCCGCACTTCATCGGCACCGTAGCGGTCGCGGATATGCCGCACATACGCATCGATCAACTGGGTCCATTTGGCCGGATCCGGATGCGAGGTATTGCCCTTCCAGTAGAACAGCGTTTGCTCGGAGGTCTTCATCGCAGCTGGGGTAAAGCCCAGCTCGACAAACGGGCGGATGCGCTTGGCCAGCAATGCGTCGTAGAGCTGATCCAGCTTGGTCCAGTCGTAGACCAGTTTGCCGTCCACCTGCTTGACGGTGCCAAGCGCATCGTGGAAGACATCGTGGAAGCGGAGATAGCGAAATCCCAATTCCTGCACGGCAGGCACCAGGTGCGCCTGCGTATCGGCGCGGATCAGCGTGCCCGGAAAATCCGAGCCTACCGACAGCGTGGCGAAACGATCCACCGGTGCGCCGGCGGTGGAAAGATCCACCTGGATCGCGCGCGGCGTGGTGTGTTGCGCCATTGCAGGGGCCGTCACGCAGCCCAGTATCGCTGCCAACAAAAAGTCCAATCGCATTGCCGCTCCCGCCCATGTTCGAGCATGTAGCGTAACGCACGTGCGGCGATGCACTGCAGCCGAGCGCGATCAAGTCGGCCGGACAGCATCCGAAGACGCGGCTGCGCCCAGTCTGATGTGTCAAGGGTGCTTGACAGGGCGGGCCAGCGCGCGCATCTTTCCTGTCAAGCAAACTTGACAGGCGAGTGACATGCAGCGGCAGGGTCGACACGTGCACGATTGGCACCACCGCTTATTGTCGCGACCCACGCGAACCGCTGCCCTGTGCTATCACGACGGTCCGCCGTCGCCGGCGATCACGGTGCCGGGACGCGGCGCATGACCCGCTGCAAACGCAATGCGCTGCTCCTGTCCTGCCTTGGCGTGATCCTGATCTGCATCGGGCTGCTTGGCTTGTGGCAACTGCTGCCATTGACCCATTACATCGCCGGGCTCAGCGTCGGCCTCGGCGTGTCGTGTCTGGCGCTGTCGCTGCTGATATGGATATCGCGCGGCGACATGCGCGACAGCACCCGCCCGGCACTGGCAAGGCGCTATCAGCGCGAATTCGGGTTCCCGATGCTGCTGTACGTGGTGGTGATGCTGCTGTGGAGCTACCTGCTTGAGCAGGTGGGTTCGAACTGGGCGCGGGTACTGATCGCCTTGCTGCCGGCACTGCTGGTCATGCTGGTGATCCGTGCGGTGGCGCGCTACGTGCGCGACTCGGACGAGATGCAACGGCGCATCGAACTTGAATCGATCGCCATTGCCGCCGGTCTGGTCAGTGGTGGCTATATGGCCGCCGGATTTCTGCAGGCCGCCAAGCTGATCGACGTCCCGGCAAGTGCGGCGATGCTGTTCGTGTTTCCGATGCTGTGCGCCATCTACGGTGTCACCAAGGGCATCAACGCCCGTCGCTTTGAATGAATAGCCGCGTGCGCGAACTGCGCGAAGCCAGCGGCTGGTCGCAAGGCGAGTTGGCCGAGCAGCTGGGCGTGTCGCGGCAAACCGTCAATGCGTTGGAGACCGGCAAATACGATCCCAGCCTGCCGTTGGCGTTCCGCATCGCACGCCTGTTCGGCGAGCCGATCGAGCACGTGTTTCTTTACGAAGATGGTCAGTAGTTGCGGCGGTCACACGCGACCGTCGGCAACGTCAGGGAATGGGCACCAGGAGAGGATGGACATGCTGAAACAACTGAATGTGGCCGCCGCGGTGCTGGCTGCGCTGCTGGCGGCAGGATGCCAGCGTGCAGAGCTGCCTGCTGCCGGCAATGCCGGCGCATCCAAGCCGGGCGTGGCACAGCCGCACACGACGGACACGCATGAAGGCAGTGCGGCCGGCAATCGTTATGGCCGCCTGCAATTTGCACCGTGCACGCTGAGTTCCGGCAGCGCGGCGGGCAACATCGAAGCGCAATGCGCGCAGTTGCACGTGGCGGAAAATCCGGCCGCGCCGAAGGGGCGGCAGATTGCCTTGAAGATCGCCTGGCTGGAAAGCGACGCCGGTGGCGGCAGCAAACCGGATCCGGTGTTCTTCATCGCCGGCGGGCCGGGGCAATCGGCGACGCAGGTCGCCGCGATCGTGGACATGGGTTTGCATGAGGTACGCAAGCAGCGCGACATCTTCCTGGTCGACCAACGCGGCACCGGCGGTTCCCACCCGCTGGAATGTCGCGATGCGGCCGGCAAGCCGCTGGAAATGGGCGGTGGCGCCGCAGCCAGCGTGACCCAGCTCACCGACTACGCGCGGCAGTGCGCAGACGGTTTACGCAGCGACGCCGACCCGCGTTATTTCACCACCACCGAGGCCATCGCCGATCTGGATGCGGTACGCGCAGCGCTGGGTGTTCAGCAGCTCAACCTGATCGGCGGCTCCTACGGCACGCGCGTGGCACAGCAGTACGCAATGCATTATCCGCAGCACACGCGCAGCGTGGTGCTCGATGGCGTGGCGCCCAACGATCTGGTGATCGGTGGCGAGTTTGCGCGCACCTTCGAAGATGCGATCGCGTTGCAGACCAAGCAATGCGCATCCACGCCGGCATGCGCCAAACGCTTCACGGTCGATACGCGCAGCCAGCTGCGACAGGTGGTCGAGCGCTTGCGCCAGGCGCCGGTGGCCGTGGACTATCGCGACCCGCGCACCGGCGCGCTGCGTCACGAGCAGGTGACCGCCGACACGGTGGTGGGGTTGGCGTTCGGATTTTCGTACGCACCGGAAACCGCGTCGCTGCTGCCGCTGGTGCTGGACGAGGCTGCCGCAGGCCGCTATGCGTCGCTGATGGCATTGGCGCAGATGAGTGCGTCGGACATGTCCGATCAGATGAATCGCCCGATGCAATGGTCGGTGTTGTGCAGCGAGGACGCCGGGCGCTATCGCGTGCCCACGGACAAGGACGCCACGTTGCTGGGCAACGAGGTGGCCGAGATGTTCTTCGCCCCGTGCAAGGTCTGGCCCTCCAAGCCGGCGCCGGCCGATGCCGCCAGGCCGTTCGTATCGACGCTGCCGGTCTTGCTGCTGTCCGGCGAGCTCGATCCGGTGACACCGCCACGCTACGCGCAACGCGTCTTGCAGGGTCTGCCCAACGGCCGCCACATCATCGCGCCCGGGCAGGGGCATGGCGTATTCCGACTCGGCTGCATGCCCAAGGTGTTGAGCCAGTTCTTGCAGAGCACCGACGCCAAGGCCCTGGATGCCAGCTGTGTGGCCAGCCTCAACAACGTGCCCGCGTTCACCTCGTTCAACGGATGGGAACCATGAGCCGCATCGACCACGCCACGGAGGCGCACGCATGATCGTCGTCGAGAATCTGCACAAGTCGTTCAAGACCAAGACCGGGCTGGTGAAGGCGGTCGATGGGGTCAGTTTCAGCGCTGCCGACGGCCAGATCACCGGGCTGCTCGGTCCCAACGGTGCGGGCAAGACCACCACCTTGCGCATGCTCTACACCTTGATGTCGCCGGACCAGGGGCGCGTCGCCGTGGATGGCGTGGACGCCGCGCACGACCCGGTGACGGTACGCCGTGCACTGGGCGTCTTGCCGGACGCACGCGGTGTGTACAAGCGGTTGAGCGCACGCGAGAACATCGCCTACTTCGGCGAGTTGCACGGCATGTCGCGCAGCCAGATCGCAGAGCGCACGCGGGTATTGTCCAGCGCATTGGACATGGACGACATTCTCGACCGCCAGACCGAAGGGTTCAGCCAGGGGCAGCGCACCAAGACCGCCATTGCACGCGCGTTGGTGCACGACCCGCGCAACGTGATTCTGGACGAGCCCACCAATGGCCTGGACGTGATGACCACGCGCGCGATGCGTGGCTTTCTGCAGCAGCTGCGCGCAGAAGGGCGCTGCGTGATCTTTTCCAGTCACATCATGCAAGAGGTGGCGGCGCTGTGCGACCGCATCGTCATCATCGCCAAGGGCACGGTGGTGGCATCCGGCAGCGCCGACGAACTGCGCGCGGCGACCGGTGAAGACAACCTGGAAGACGCCTTCGTCAAGGCGATCGGCTCGGAAGAAGGACTGCACGCATGAGCAAGCGTTCCCTGTTGGCCACGTTGTGGACGGTGCTGCGCAAGGAACTGCGCGACATCTCGCGCGACCGCCGTACCCTGGCATTGGCGTTGCTGCTCTCGCCATTGCTGTATCCGATCCTGATCCTGGGCATGGGCGCGCTGAGCGAAAGCCGCGTGCGCACGCAGATCGACAAGCCGCTGGACATCCCCACCCTCGGCCGCGAACACGCTCCCAACCTGGTGCGGTTTCTGGCCGCGCAGGGACTCAACGCGGTGGACGCACCGGCCGATCTGACCGCGGCGATCCGCAACCAAGATGTGGACGTGGCGCTGCGCATCAGCGACAGCTATGCCGACGATTGGCGCGAAGGCCGTCCGGCGCTGGTGGAAATCATCAAGGACAGCACCCGCCGCGAGGCCGATGTGCCCAGCATGCGCCTGCAGGCAGCGCTGAGCGGCTACAGCCAGCAGGTCGGTGCGTTGCGTCTGTTGGCGCGTGGCATCGATGCGCAGGTAGGCCGGCCGCTGGAAGTCGCCGCACAGGACCTGGCCACCGCCGAAGCCAAGCGTGGCCAGATGATGGCGATGCTGTTACCGGTGTTGCTGGTGATCACCTCGTTTCTGGGTGGCGCCTCGCTGATCCTGGATGCCACCGCCGGCGAGCGCGAACGCCAGTCGCTGGAGCCGTTGCTGGCCACACCGGCGCCGCGCAGTGCGATCGTCAGCGGCAAGATCGTCGCCGCCTGCGTGATCGGCATGGTGTCGTTGTTGCTCACGCTGCTGGCGTTCAAGCTGAGTGCGCAGTTGTCCACCTCGAACCTGGGGCGCCAGCTCAATGTCGGCTTTTTGCCGATGCTGCAGATGCTGTTCATCCTGGTGCCGATGCTGTTTATCGGTACCTCGCTGCTGACCTATCTGGCTGCCGCTGCCAAGAGCATGAAGGAAGCGCAGGCGCACATGACCTGGCTGCTGCTGCTGCCGATGCTGCCGGGCTACGCGCTGATGGCGTATCCGCTGAAGACCCAGCTATGGCACTTTGCGGTGCCGTTCCTGGCGCAGAACCAGATGCTGCTGAAGGTGATTCGCCACGAGCAGATCAACGCGCAGACCTGGGCGGTGTATCTGTTGGCGGGCTTCGGTGTGGCCGCAGTGTTGTGGTACGCGGCGGTGCGTCGTTATCACCAGGAGCGGCCGGCGATTTCCGGCTGATGTGTCCTTCTCCCGCCCGGAGAAGGTGGCGCGCAGCGCCGGATGAGGGGACGGATTGCCAATACGAATGCGCGGTGACGCATGTTGATGTTGAATGATTGAACGTCCTTGTTGTCTGCTTAGGGCGTGACGTCCACTTGGCCGCCGTACCCTCACCCCAACCCCTCTCCCGCAGGAGAGGGGCTTTACTCCTTCTCCCCTCGGGAGAAGGTGCCCGAAGGGCGGATGAGGGGACGGATGGCCAGCCAACAAAAAGCCCGCATCGCTGCGGGCTTTTTGTTGGGCGCCTGGTATTTGCCAGAAGTGCAGTGCATCAATCGTCAGCAACCATCAATCATCAACTATCAACAACCAACGCAGCCGCGTGCAGAGCCACGCAATCGCCCAGCCACCCACTCAACCACCTGGATTGAACGACAACGTACGCCGCGTGGTCACCGGTGCGGCAACCGGCTCGAAGCGCCAGCGCTTGACCGCATTGAGCGCTTCGCGGTCGAACACGCGCGGCGGGTTGGCGCGCAGCACGCGCGAGGCGGTGATCGAGCCGTCGGTACCGACCGTGAGCTCGACCAGCACTTCGCCCGATGTGCCGGCGCGCAGCGCTTCGGGTGGATAGCGCGGTGCCGGGGTGCTGATCGGACGCAGCGATTGCGCAGCCGGCGCCGCAGCGGCGGCGGCCGCTGCCGGGCGTGGTGCGGCCGGGGTCGGGGCAGGGGCCTCCGCCTGACGGCGGGCGGCGGCCTGGCGCTCGGCTTCGGCGGTCTGCTGGCGGGCGGCTTCCTGCTGGGCGGCAATCTGCTGGGCAGCGGCGGCTTCGCGGGTCTGCTGTTCGGCCAGACGCTTCTGCTCGGCGGCCTGCTTGGCCTTGTCCTCGACCAGCTTCTTGGCCTGCTCGGCGTCCTGCTCGGAGCGGTTGGCGGCGGTCTTCATGCCCGTCTCCAGGCCCGACTTCAGGCGCGGCAATGCCGGTGCCTTGGGGTCGACCTTTTCGATCAGTGCGATCAGGCGCTGCGCCTCTGGAAATTCTTCGCGGCTGATGCCTTGTTCGGCGGCGATCAGCGTGTACGGCAGCAGATCGGTCAGCGCGCTGTTGACGGTGGCGTCCTGCGGCTGCTTCTCGCGCAGGGCCAGGTAGTACTCCACCGCGTTGTCGCCGGCCGGGGCGTACATGCGGTTGTCCTGCAGCGCCTTGGTGGCCGATTCGCGCAACTGGTCGGCGGCCATCGACTGCACCTGTGGCGACACCGCGGTGGCGGGCGTCGGTGCCGCCGGTGCCGCCGGCGTGGCGCCGGTGGAAGGCGTGGTGGTGGCGGCCTTGTCTTCCTGCTTGGAGCAGGCAGCCAGGCCAACCAGCAAAATGACCGGCGCGATCCGGCGTGCCATACGGCCCTGTGTCAGATCCAACATGCGTCCCCCTTACCCCGAGTGCGAAAGATAACGTTGCGGCGAGCGCCGGCCATTGTTCCCGCAATGGACGGCAATGCCGCAATCTAGCATTGCTGGGGCGGTGTAAGCCAAGGGTTGCCGCAGCCGGATGCGAAATTCATCCCGCCGGGGCCGCCAGCGCCGCATCCGATGGCATGCGCCGGGCCGGGTCGGGCAGCGGCTGGGCCGGGCAGTGGCGGCGCAGGAAATCCGCATGCGGCGGCAACGTGGCCACGGTCGCGTCCACGCGCTGGCGGATGCTCTGCAGAAAATGGCTCAGCTCCGCATCGCCCATCAGGTCGGCGACCGGGTGGTGCTGCTGCGGGGTGATGCCCTGGCCCAGCATCACCTGCACCCAGGAGTTCTCCGCAAACAACTCGTTGCCCTGGTGGAACACGCGCCCGCTCTGGCGGAACAGCTCCATGCGGTGGCGCAGCGAGTCGGGAATCTCCATCGCCGCGCAGTCGCGCCAGAACGGCGTGTCGCGACGATCGGTGGCGTGGTAATGCAGGATCACGAAATCGCGGATATGCGCGATCTCGTCGGCCGCCTGGCGGTTGTATTCGGCGATGTCGACCGCGTTGACCACCTGCGGGAAGGTCTGCAGCAAGCGGACGATGCCGCGCTGGATCAGGTGGATGTTGGTGGACTCGATCGGCTCCAGGAAGCCGCTGGCCAGCCCCAGCGCCACGCAGTTCTTTTCCCATACGCGGTGACGCTGATTGGGGGTGAAGCGCAGCGCCCGCGGTTCGGTCAGCGCGCGCCCCTGCAGGTTGCGCTCCAGCACCGCCCGGGCACTGTCCTGATCGGTATAACGGCTGGAATACACGATGCCGTTGCCCACCCGGTGCTGCAGCGGAATGCGCCACATCCAGCCCGACTGGTCGGCACGCGACCGCGTATAGGTCACCGGCGGGCCCACCGATTCGGTCTGCACCGCCAGCGCGCTGTCGGCAAACAACCAGCGCGACCAATCCTCGCTGCCCACGCCCAGCGTCTTGCCGATCAGCAATCCCGCAAAGCCGGTGCAATCGATGAACAGGTCGCCTTCCACGCTGGTGCCGTCCTGCAGCGTCAGCGCGGTGAGATAACCGCTGTCCGGGTCGGTCTGGACCTGGCCGATGCGCCCTTCGAGACGCTTTACGCCAAAGCCTTCGCTGAAGCGGCGCAGGAAGCGCGCATACAGGCCCGCATCCAGGTGGTAGGCGTAATTCATGCCGCCGTTGGGCAGGTGCGCAAAGCGTCCTTCCTGGGCGGCGCGCAGTTCCAGGCAGTAGTCGCCGAAGTCGCGTGCCACCCCGCGCTGCCGGCCCTTCAACCAGAAATGCTGGAAGCCCGCGCTCCAGTGATCGGTGCCGGTGTGACCGAAGGAGTGGATGTAGTGCCTGTCCACATCGCGCCAGTGCTCGAAGCCGATGCCGAGCTTGAAGGTGGCCTGGGTGGCGGCCATGAAGGTCGCCTCGTCGATCTCCAGCAGCCGGTGGAAGGTGACCAGGCTGGGGATGGTGGCTTCGCCCACGCCCACCGTGCCGATCTCGTCCGACTCCACCAGGGTGATCTGCAACTGCCGGCCCAGCAGCTTGGACAAGGCCGCGGCAGCCATCCAGCCGGCAGTGCCGCCACCGGCGATGACCACGCGCCGTACCGGGCGCTGCTGGGGGGGCAAGGGGGCGGCGTGCGACATGGTCAGTCCTTCAGCGGTTCAAGCGTTGCAGCAGGCGCGCACGCAGGCTGCGGGCGCGGTTATCGTCCATCGGGGCCAGCACACCGCGCGCTGCGTCGGGCACATGCGCGGCAGTGTCGGCATCGGCGTCGAACACGTAATGCCGGAACACCTCCTGCCAGGTGGCGCGTTGCTCGGCCGGCAGGTCGCGGACGGTCAGCAAGGCCAGCATCAGCGCGTTCATCGGCGAATCCATGTAGGCCGGGCTTTGTCGCCACCAGAAATTGACCAGCACGTTGAAGCTCTCCAGCGCCTGGACGTGGTGCCACCACATGCTGGGAATGAACAGCGCATCGCCCGGTTCCAGCTCGGCCACCAGCGCCTGCTGCAGCGCCTGCGCATAGCGCGGAAAGCGCTGCAGATCCGGTGCGGCGATATCCACCAGGCTGACCGGCTGCCCGGCCGGGGTCAGATCCAGCGGGCCGATGTACAGATTGCGCAACTGCTCGGGCGGAAACAGCGTGAAGCGGCGGCGCCCGGCGACGACGCAGGCCAGGTTGTCCGGCAGATCCTGATGCGCGGCGATACGGGTGCGGTTGCCGATCCAGATGCTGGCCAGCGGCTCGGCCTGCGGCAGCGCGATGGGATTGGCCGCACGCAGGCCGGGCAGGTAGGTGTCCAGCGTGGTGGAGCCGACATAGATCGCCGGCGGCTGCGCGTTGTGCAGGTCGCGCAACAAGGTGTCCAGCACCACCGCCAGCGGCACGCGCTCGGGGCGGAAATTGAAGCCGCTCATGTCCGGGTTATAGAAGAACCGTCCGTCGATCTCCGGCGGCCCGACCTGCGCCACCACTGCCTCGCCGCGATCGAACCCACGCAGGTACGCAGCGGCCGCCTGCGCGGATTGCGCACCGGCGCGGGCCAGCGGCCAGTCGCGCACCAGTCCGCGCAACACCAGCGGCGTGGTCGAGCGCAACAGCGCCGGATCCAGCTGCTGCGGGTCCAGGCCGTGGCGCTCGTCGATGGCGCGCGGCTCAGCGGGCATGGCGGCGATTCAGGCGTTCGAGCAGGGGGCGGAATTGCGCCACCGAGGCCACCGCCATGTACAGCGGCTCCAGATCGCCATGCCGGTGCAGGTCCAGCAGCGCGGTCTTGCCGAGCGCGCGCAGGCGTTCTTCGTGCACGGTGTGCAGACCGGCCAGCCGGCAGTCCAGGCCGTTGTCGAGCGTGGCTTCGAACACGAACGGTTCCAGCAACTCGTAGCGCAACAGGCGCTCGACGAAGGCATCGCTCGCCGCCAGCCCATCGTGCAGCGTGCGCAGCAATTGGCTGATGTGATACAGGAAATCGGTAGTGCCGCCGTGTTCGCGGAACAGCAGCTCGCCTTCCTGGGTGCTGATGCGCGGACTGTCCAGATCCACGTGCACCATCGGCCCTTCCGGTTGCTGGCCGATCAGGAACGGTTGGCGCTGAATCGCCAGCGGGACATACGGCGCATCCCAGCGCGCGCCATCCAGAAACAGGTTCTCGCCCAGGCGCAATCCCAGCAGGGCCAGCGGCTGAAAACGCCCGCTGTCGCTGCGGTGGAACACGATCGGGTACTGGCCCTGCAGCTGGCGGAATTCCTGCGGAAACGTCGCCGCCGACATCACGTCATCGCCATAGGCGGCGCCATGGGCGGTGATCACGCGCAGATCGCGGTGATCGAGATTGTTCAACAACACGGCATTGGTCATGGGGGTCGCCATATCACGCGGGGGCGCGCGGCCCATGCTTGGACAGTTACCCCTCGCGCGGCAAGTGCCGGTGCAGTGCTGCACCTGTCGCAGGAAGGTCGTGCAGGCCCCCCGGCAGACGCGCTGCCGGGGTGCTCGGTACCGCAGTTACATCACCAGAACTTGTAGCGCAGGCCCAGCATGTAGCGCGGGCCGGTCTGGGTGGCGTAGACGATCTGGTTCTTCTGCCTGCCGTGCTGGCGCTGCACCTCGTCGGTGAGGTTGATCGCCTCCAGGCTCAGCGACAGGTTCTCGTTCCACTGGTAGCCGATGCTCAGATCCAGCTGGCCATAGGCTTCGGTGTAGACCGGATTGGGCTGGCCGCTACCGTCGAAACGCGCGGCCAGGAATTCGTCGCGCCAGTTGTAGGCCGCACGCACCTGCCACTTGTCCTTGTCGTAGAAGCCGACCACGTTGGCCGAATCGCTGAGCCCTTCCAGCGCGAACTGCTCGCCGATCACCGCGTTGTTGTAGGTCAGCCCGGAATCGACCATGGTGTAGTTGGCCGACACGCCGAAGCCGCTGGCGCCGAACATGTGCTGCAGGTTGAATTCCCAACCGTCCAGCGAGGCCGAGCGCTGGTTGGCCGGCGCGGTGATGGCGAAGTTGGCCACCGGATCGCCGGGCTGCCCGCTGATCACGCCGGTGGCATTGCCGTTGGCGTCGTCGGCCCCGCGCACCACGCCCGGCGCGCCGCCGCGGTTGCGGAAGATGTAGTTGCGGATACAGGTCAGGTCGGCCGAGGCGCAGCCGTTGCCCAGCGCTTCGTTCCAGTACGCGCCGCCCACCGGGGTGTTCAATCCCAGCGAGGTGTCGTTGCGCGTGGTCACGCCGATGTAGTTGTCGATGTTCTTGCGGAAGAAGCCCACCGAAGCGTAGCTGGCATCGCTGTAGTACCACTCCAGCGAGAAATCGATGTTGTGCGAGAGCAGCGGCTTCAGGCCCGGGTTGCCTTCCTGGCCGGTGCCGCCTTCCAGGCGCGCGATCTGGTTGAGCGTCTGCCCGCCCTGGATATCGCCCCAGCCGGGCCGGCCGATGGTTTCGCCGTAGCTGCCGCGCAGCACCAGGTCTTCGGTGAGCTTGAAGCTCAGGTCCAGGCTGGGCAGCCAGTATTCGTACTTGCCGCTGCCGCCGGCGAACGCTGAGTCGGCCAGGCGGATCGGCAACTCGTTGTTGGCGACCCAATCGATGCCCACTGCCACCGGCACCAGCGCCTGCGCGTCCACCTTGGTTTCTTCGTAACGCACGCCGGCGGCCAGGCTGATCGGCACGCGCAGATCGTCCCAGCTGTTGTTCCACTGCAGGTAGGCGTTCTTGGATTTCTCGGTCACGCGGCGGTCGGTGGTGAACTCCGGCGAGATGCGGTACAGCGCGTCATCGCCGGCGGCTTGCGCGGCGGCCTGACGTGCGCGCTCGAAGTCGAACAGGAACAGCTGGTTGAACTGCGCCGGGTTGCCGCTGCCGCCGATCGCATCGAAGTACTGCGCAAACGCACTGGGAATCCACAGATCGTCCGGATAATCGGCCGCAGTGCCGTTGCCGCCCCAGGTATCGCGCTGCACGTTGGAGAACGCCGAGCGGTTCTTGACCTCGGTGCTGCCGATACCGAACTTCAACTGCGAATAATTCTCGAAGGTGAAGTCGCCGTTGACCTGCGCCTGGTCGATCTCGGATTTCATGTAGCTGTTGCGGAACGCCGAGCCGGTGACCAGCGTGCGCGAGGGGTCCAGTCCGTTCAGGCCGAAGCCCAGCTGCTGCTGCAATACCGGGAAATCCTTGCTGAAATCCACCACCGAGGTGCCGCGGTAGAAACCCGACACGCCCAGCGAGTTGCTCGACCCATACGGGCTGTCCGCACCGGCTTCGGCGGTGGAGCGGTGGATGTCGAAGTTGAGCTTGAACTGGTCGTTCACCGCCCAATCCACATTGAAGCCCAGCGACTTGTTCTGGTTGCGCGTGGCCGCGTTGGAGCCGGCGGTGGCCAGATCGCTGGTGGCCGGGTTGACGATTTCCGAATACGTGATCGGACCGGCCACCGGGCCGTTGGTCCAGGCGCTGGCCGACGGCCCGTAGTTGAACCACACCGACATTTCGTTGCGCTGCTGCTGGATCTTGTTTTCCGAATACGTGTAATCCAGCGTGGTGGTGATGTTGTCCAGCGGCTTGTACTGCAGTACCAGCTGGCCGTTGGTGCGCTGGCGTTCGACGCCGACCACGCGGTAGTTGAGGTTCTGCGGCACCGAATAGATATCGTTGGGGCCGGGGCGGTTGACGATGTTCTCCGAACCCGGCGTACCCGGCTGCGGAATGGTGCCGTAGGCGGTGGAATCGCCACGGAATGCGCGCCAGCCATTGGGCACGCCGACCTGGCTGTAGCCGAAGTCGCGCTCCTGGTAGCTGCCGCTCAGCGACACGCCAAAGCGGCCATCGTCCGAGGTGGTGCTGAAGATGCCGGAGATTTCCGGCGTCAGCGAATCGCCCTGCAGGCGGCCGGGCAGGTTCTCGTTGGACGCATCGTGCACGCCCTTGAGGCCCACGTTGGCATGCATGCCCGGGTTGTCCAGCGGCCGGGCCGTCTTGATGTTGATGGTGGCACCGATGCCGCCGGTGGGCGTGCTGGCGCGGCTGGTCTTGAACACCTCGATCCCGGAGATCGACTCCGACGCCAGGTTGGCGAAGTCGAACGCACGCGAGTTGGAGGCGTTGGATTCTTCGATGCTGGCGCCCGGCATCTGCCGGCCGTTCAACAGCACCAGGTTGAAGTCCGGGCCGACGCCGCGCACGGTGACGCGCGAGCCTTCGCCCAGCGAGCGGTCGATCGACACGCCGCTGATGCGCTGCAATGACTCGGCCAGGTTGGTGTCGGGGAACTTGCCGATGTCCTCGGCCACGATGCCATCGACGATGCCTTGCGCATCGCGCTTGACGTTCATCGACGAGGTGAGGCTGCCGCGGATACCGCTGACCTGGACGGTATCGAGCGTGGCAGGGTCGGCCTGGCTGGAGCCGGGGACGGTGGATGCCGACTGCGGCGCAGGCGCGGTCTGCGCGGCAAGCGGCGTCGACAATGCGAACAGCAAGGCAGACGTCAAGCGCCGCGTGCGCGGCAGGGTGCGTAGCTCTCTCACGATGATTCCATCCCCAAGCAAGGAAAAGCCGGCCCCGAGCGGGACAGGCAAAAGGTCGACCAGCAATCGCGCATTTGTTAGCGCCGGCTTAACGAAGTCAATTTGCAGTGCAGCATCGGCCGCGAGCCACTGGCGTCACACATCGTTCCAGTCAGGGCACCGACCGATACACGCGCACGCAACGGCTTGGCCGTACCATCGAACGGCGATGGGGCAGTGCCTCAGCGCTGGGACGTGGCAGGGGTCATTCGGAATCGGCGACGGCTCGCAGCCCCCAGGCTCGCGCGAATCCCCGATTCCACTGCCGCATCCTGTTGCGAAGGACCATCGCTGCGACCGACAGGACGGCCCCGCGTGCACCGGCGAACACCGCCGGCACACAGGTCGGCCTGGCCGCAAGGTCGCTGCCGATCTCACGACGCGTGCCTGCGCGCGTTGGTGGCCGCCTCGTTGTCCCCGTCGCGCATCACCCTCACGTACCGGAGCACGCATGATCGACCTGTATTACTGGCCCACCCCCAACGGCCACAAAGTCACCTTGTTCCTGGAAGAATCCGGGCTGGACTACACCCTCAAGCCGGTCAATATCGGCAAGGGCGAGCAGTTCGAGCCGGCGTTCCTGCAGATTTCGCCCAACAACAAGATGCCGGCCATCGTCGACCATGCCCCGGCCGATGGCGGCGGGCCGCAGAGCGTGTTCGAGTCCGGCGCGATCCTGCTCTATCTGGCCGAGAAGACCAGCCGCTTCCTGCCACGCGACGCCCGCGGCCGCATCGCCGCA
Source organism: Xanthomonas sp. 10-10 (assembly GCF_040182365.1). NCBI lineage: Bacteria > Pseudomonadati > Pseudomonadota > Gammaproteobacteria > Lysobacterales > Lysobacteraceae > Xanthomonas > Xanthomonas sp. 10-10. The sequence goes on along the minus strand of NZ_CP144460.1, from coordinate 4,699,683 downwards.
CTGGAATGGCTGTTCTGGCAGATGGGCGGGCTGGGCCCGATGACCGGCCAGATGGGCCACTTCAACGTCTACGCCCCCGAAAAGATTGCCTATGCAATCGACCGCTACAACGCCGAGGTACGCCGCCTGCATGGCGTTCTCGACAAGCGCCTGGCCGATCATGCGTTCCTGGCCGGCAACGATTACGGCATCGCCGACATGGCCAGCTATCCATGGATCGAGGTCTATGCCGACATCCGCCCCGATTACGCCGACTTCCCGCACCTGAAGCGCTGGCACGACGCCATCGCCGCGCGTCCGGCAACCCAACGCGCGTATGCGCTCAAGGAGCAGGTCAACCCCAACGCCGGCAAGCCGCTCAGCGACGAAGAGCGCAAGCACCTGTTCGGCAAGCGTTGAGGCAAAGCGGCAGGAGCGCTCGCGCAACAGGCCATACGGCGAGAGCGGCGACTGTTGCAGCTGCGCAGCAACAACCACCGCAAAACCGCATCAACAAGCAACAAAGACAAGCAGCAAGCAGCATCACGGGTTGGCAGAGGCATGCGCATGCATGACCCGTGCACAACACAAGCCCGGCGCCTCGAGCCCCTCTCCCCCGGGAGAGGGGTTGGGGTGAGGGTACGCAAGTAGCGCCAGACCCACCGCCCCCGCAAGCTGCGCCGCATGAAATGCGCACCTCTCATCGACAGCGCGTCAACTGCAACCACCAGTCCACAGGCATCTCTGCTCGCCGGAAAGCAGCGTCACCAACAACCCCAGCACCACGCTGCAGCACACGCGTACCGCCGCGCGTACATCCCTCATCGCGCGCGCGCCATCGCCGCCCATCGCCGCGCTTCTCAAACACCCCACGCGCCCGCATCCTGTGCGCTATCCCAAGACAGGATCTTCGATGCGCGCCCTGTTCGCCGCTCTTGCCCTCATGCTCAGCACCGTCCCCATGGCCCACGCCGAAAAACTCACCCTGGAGGCCATCACCGGCCCGCTGCCGCTGTCCGGTCCGACCTTGCTCAAGCCCAAGGTGGCTCCGGATGGTTCGCGCGTGACCTTCCTGCGCGGCAAGGACAGCGACCGCAACCAGCTGGACCTGTGGGAATACGACATCGCCAGCGGCCAGACCCGGCTGCTGGTCGATTCCAAGGTGGTGCTGCCCGGCACCGAAACGCTCAGCGATGTCGAAAAGGCCCGCCGCGAGCGCCAGCGCATCGCCGCGTTCAACGGCATCGTCGATTACCAGTGGGCGCCGGATGCGCAGGCGCTGTTGTTCCCGCTGGGTGGCGAGTTGTATCTGTACGACCTGCACAGGACCGGCGCTGCCGCAGTGCGCCAGCTGACCCACGGCGAAGGCTTCGCCACCGACGCCAAGCTCTCGCCCAAGGGCGGCTTTGTCAGCTTCGTGCGCGAGCGCAACCTGTGGGCGATCGACCTGGCCAGCGGCAAGCAGCTGCAGCTCACCAGCGACGGCAGCCAGACCATCGGCAACGGCGTGGCCGAGTTCGTCGCCGACGAAGAAATGGATCGCCACACCGGTTACTGGTGGGCGCCGGACGACTCGGCGATCGCCTTTGCGCGCATCGACGAATCGCAGGTGCCGGTGCAAAAACGCCCGGAGGTCTATGCCGACCATACCGAGGTGATCAGCCAGCGCTATCCGCAGGCCGGCCAGCCCAACGTGGCGGTGCAGTTGGGTGTGATCGCACCACGCACCGGTGCGGCGCCACGCTGGATCGACCTGGGCGACAACGCCGATATCTACCTGGCACGCGTGGATTGGCGCGATGCACAGCGCCTGACCTTCCAGCGTCAATCGCGCGATCAAAAGACGCTGGAGCTGATCGAGACCACGCTGGCCAGCGGCAGTCAACGCACGCTGATCACCGAAACCTCGCCGACCTGGGTGCCGCTCCACAACGATCTGCGTTTTCTCAAGGATGGCCGCTTTGTCTGGAACTCCGAACGTAGCGGTTACGAACATCTGTACCTCGCCTCCGAAGACGGCACCACGCTCACGCCGCTGACCTCCGGCGCCTGGGTGGTGGACGCGCTGCTGGCCGTCGACGAGCAGGCCGGCCTGGTGTACTTCGCCGGCAGCAAGGAGTCGCCCACGCAAACGCAGCTCTACGCGGTGCCGCTGGCCGGCGGCGTCATCGAAAAACGCTCGGCCTCCAACGGCACGCATGCGGCCAGCTTCGCCAACAACGCCAGCGTGTATGTCGACAGCTGGTCCAACACCACCACACCACCGCAGATCGAGCTGTTCCGCGCCAATGGCGAAAAAATCGCCACGTTGCTCAAGAACGACCTGGCCGATCTGCAACATCCCTATGCCAGGTACCGTGATGCACAGCGCCCGATCGGTTTCGGCACGCTGACCGCAGCCGATGGCAAGACTCCGTTGCACTACCGGCTGACCAAGCCGGACAACTTCGACCCGAGCAAGCGCTACCCGGTCATCGTCTACGTCTACGGCGGTCCCGCGGCACAAACCGTGCTCGATGCCTGGCCCAGCCGTGGCGATGCGTTGTTCGATCAATATCTTGCGCAGCGTGGCTACGTGGTGTTTTCGCTGGATAACCGCGGCACCCCGCGACGCGGCCGCGACTTCGGTGGCGCGCTGTACGGCAAGCAGGGCACGGTGGAAGTGGACGACCAGCTGCAAGGCGTGGCCTGGCTCAAGGCGCAGCGTTGGGTGGACCCGGCCCGCATCGGCGTACAGGGCTGGTCCAACGGCGGCTACATGACGCTGATGCTGCTGGCCAAACACAGCGACGCCTACGCCTGCGGCGTGGCCGGCGCACCGGTCACCGATTGGGGCCTGTACGACACCCACTACACCGAGCGTTACATGGACCTGCCGGCCGGCAACGCCGCCGGCTATCGCAACGCGCGCGTCGCCACCCATCTGGATGGCCTGCACGCCAGGCTGCTGCTGATCCACGGCATGGCCGACGACAACGTGCTGTTCACCAACTCCACCGCGCTGATGAGCGAGCTGCAGCAACGCGGCACGCCGTTCGAGTTGATGACGTATCCAGGCGCAAAGCACGGCCTGTCCGGCAGTACTGCGTTGCACCGTTACAAGACCGCCGAGGCGTTCTTGCAGCGCTGCCTGATGCCGTCGCAGCAGTAGACGCTCGCCGCTTCGTTCCAGGTCTCGCCTGCCGTTTTCCCCTGCATCTGCGCAAGGAGTGCCATGTCGCTGCCGCCACCCATCCCCGCTGCATCGCCGCAGCGCCCGCGCGCTGTCGATGTCTGGAGCCGGCATTGGAAGTGGGTCGTGCCCGGTATCGGCGTGGCGTTGTTCGTGCTGCTGGCATTGGTGATCGGCGCGCTGATCTACGCGATTGCCGCAGTGGTGAAATCCAGCGATGTGTACCGCGACGCGCTGCGCATCGCCAAGGCCGATACGCAGGTCGTGCAGACCCTGGGCACGCCCATCACCGAAGCGCTCCTACCCGATGGCAGCATCAGTTACGTCGGCGACATGGGCGAGGCGCATTTCAGCGTGGGCCTGCATGGGCCGCGCGGGAACGGCAGCGTGCAGGTGGATGCCACACGCCGGCATGGCCGTTGGACCTACCAGACACTGACCTTCGCCGGCACCCATGGCGGCCAGATCGATATGCTGCCGGCCACAGCATCGCCACCGCAGCCCTGCCTGCCATGACCTAAGGCAGATTGCCGCGGCCGTTGCAGATGGGTAGGGTCGCGCTACTCAATTCGCGGATCTGCCTCATGAAGCCACTCGTTCTCGCCGTTGCGCTGGCGCTCGGTTCCTCGTTGCCGTTGCAGGCACAGACCGGCAAGACAGCGCCGACACAACCCGCCAGCCCGGCCTGGGTACAGACCAGCAACGGCTATGCGCAGATCCTGCTCAACGCGCAGGCACCGTTCCAGCCCGAATACGCCAGTTTTTTCGGCGTGCCCGGCTATGACGACCAGGTCGTCGACCTGGGGCCGGACAACGCCGCGCGTTATCGCGATGCCATGCGCAAGGCGCGCGCCACGCTGCAAACCAAGCTGACCACCGAGCGCGATGCCAACGTGCGCCAGGACCTGCAGATCATGATCGGCGCCGCCGAGCAGAACATCGAAGGCAGCGAGCTCAACGAGCGCTATCTGTTGCCCTGGAGCGACGCGCCTGAGGCGGTCTTCAGTGGCCTCAACGGCCTGCTGTCCGACCAGACCGTGCCTGAGCGCCGCGCCAAGGCGCTGGACCGCCTCAAGCGTTACGTCGGCCTGGTGCCGGGCAGCACACCCACCACCACGCTGGCGCGCCAGCGCTACGAGGAAAAGCTGGGCAACAAGGCGTTGCTGCAGCCCACCCAGCGCGAAGTGGAGCAGGCGCTGGCCAACGTGGACACCTACGTCGCCGGCATCGGCGAGCTGTTCGCCAAGTACAAGATCGCCGGCGCCGACGAAGCGCTCAAGGCCATGTCCACCCAGCTCAAGGACTATGCCGCCTGGACTCGCAGCACCGTGCTGCCCAAGGCACGCAAGGACACCCGCCTGCCGGAACCGCTGTACGCGTACCAACTCAAGCAGGTGGGCATCGATATCGCCCCGCAGCAGCTGATCCAGCGCGCGCAACTGGAATTCATGGAGACCCGCTCGGCCATGCGCCAGCTGGCCCCGCTGGTGGCCAAGGCCAAGGGCGTGCAAGGCGCGGATTACGTGCAGGTGATCCGCGCGCTCAAGGGCAACAAGATCGCCGACGACCAGCTGGAAACCCACTACCGCGGCGTGATCGACCAGATCGACCCGATCATCCGTCAGCAGCGCATCGTCGATGTGCCCAACCGCCCGATGCAGATGCGCCTGGGCAGTGCCGCCGAAAGCGCTGCGCAACCTGCGCCGCACTTCCTGCCCGCGCCGTTGATCGGCAATACCGGCCAGCAGGGCCAGTTCGTGCTGCCGCTGGGCAACCCATCCGCCGAGGGCGGCAAGAAAGAGCAGTACGACGACTTCAACTTCGGCTCGGCCGCCTGGACGCTCAGTGCGCACGAAGGCCGCCCCGGTCACGAACTGCAGTTCACCGCCATGGTCGAACGCGGCGTGTCGCTGGCGCGCAGCATGTTCGCGTTCAACTCGGTCAACGTCGAAGGCTGGGCGCTGTATGCCGAAGCCGAAATGGTGCCGTACGAACCGCTCGACGGGCAGCTGATCGCCCTGCAGTTCCGCCTGTTGCGCGCTGCCCGCGCCATGCTCGACCCGATGCTCAACCTGGGCCTGATCGACCGTGAACGCGCCCGCCAGGTGCTGGAAGACGACGTCGGCCTGTCGCCGGCGATGACCCGCCAGGAACTGGACCGCTACACCGTCCGCGCCCCCGGCCAGGCCGGCAGTTACTTCTACGGCTACACCCGCATCCTCGAACTGCGCATGCGCACCGAACTGGCCCTCGGCAAAAAGTTCGACCGCCTGGCCTTCAACAATTTCCTGCTCGACCAGGGCCTGCTACCACCGGATCAGCTGGCCAAGGCGGTGGAAACGCAGTTCATTCCGGCGCAGCAGAAGTAATCACGGTACTCGCTGTTCTAGATGCCAGTTCCTGGCAAACAAGCGCCTGGTCAGATCGCGCGCTGAAACGCGCGATCTGGTTCCGGGCCGTGTTGGCTTAGCCAACAGCGCGATCTGGATGTAGGCCAGGGTCTCGTCGATGGCATCGGCGGCGGTGCCTTCCTTGCCGGTAAAAAGGGTGTGGATCTGCTGATCCAGATTCTGGGTCGTGTTTTGGCGCAGCATGGCGCCATTGCGCCCGGTGCCGAGGCAAGGCTGATGATGAGGACCACCTTGCCGGCCTTGATCATGGTGGCCATCGCACTCTCGCGCGATTGCCCGGTGGCGATGCAATAGCACAGAATCAGCACCCACAGCGGGTCACCGTCAGCGCAATGGTGCTGACCCACTTCATGCACGGCCCATCAACGCCAAGCCAAAGTCCTGGAAGGTAGGGCTGACATCGTCGTTGTCGATCAGCCGCGCCATCGCCCTACATTACACGCGTCGGTGTCGGCGCTGTCATCTCCGGCTGCGCCCGTTGCGCATCCAGTGCGCGCAACTGCTGCTGGCTCTCTTGCAACGGCGGTGCCTCCGCCGCCAGATCCACTTTGGCACGGAACCCCGGCGTATTGCCGACGATCCAGGCATTGCCCTCTTGCATGGTCACGCTGCGCAGCTGGTGGACGTCGACGATGCCGGCGCGTTTGGCTTCCACAGTCGCATGCATGGCCATGGCATCGGACGTGCCCTGCGGCAACTTGCTGTGGATGGAGCGGTACAACGGATCATTGGACATGGCCTCCGCGCCCGGATCTACGCAGCGCTCTGGGGTACTGCCCAGCGGCAGCTTCCAGCCAGGGGCCACATAGACCGGTTTGTCTTCGCGCTCCATGCGCTGCTGCGTTTCCTTCCAGCGCTCGGCTGCCATCTCCTCCGCGCCGGCACCAGGGGCCAGTGTGCCATGTAGGTGTTTGATGGCATCGGGTAAGTTCATCGATTGGGCGCTGCGCGATGCCAGGGTCAGGCCGCCGCGCAAGAGCGCCACATCGCCACGGTACTTGTCGATCATCGGTGCGTACTGATGCGCCAGCTGTTGCGATTTGGAGTCTTCCAGTACCGATCGATCTGGCTTGCCATTGCCGTCAACGGGCAGGAAGTTATGCATGCGATGCGAATCGCCCAACTCCAAAGCGGCAAGCGGGTTGCGGTCATCCAGCACACTGCGGTCGTTGGCATAACCGGCCTTCCGCAATGTGGTCACTTCTTGTGGCGTGGCGTAGATCTTGACCTGGCCATAATGCTCGCTGGCAGCACTGACCGCATCGCCAGCCATCACGTGATTGATGACATCGGTGCCGCCTTCGGGGATGCGCCGGTCCAGGCTGACCGCGCCGTAGGCGTTGAACGTCTCGCCTTTGAGGCCGAAGTGGTGTGCGGTCACCTGGGCCAAGTCGCCGCCAAGCGAGTGGCCGGTGACGGTGACTTCCACCGTTTCACCGTCCTTACCGAGTTTTTGTGCATAGACCAACGCCTGCTTAGTCAACTCAATTGCTTCGGCGGCCTGGCGATTGTGACGTGCTGCGACCATGCCGCCATCGGCGTAAACACCGTCCTGCTTAAGCTCGCGCTCAGTCTCGGTGCCACGATGGGCGACGATGATCTCGTTGGTATCGATCCGCTGGTAGACCATGCCTTGATAGCCTGAAGGGCTGTCTACATACTCGAGGCGCTTGTAGGTAATGCCGCCAATATTTACAGGGCGACTAACCGGGCCTGTTTCTCGCGGCTCCTGATAAACATCGTCAGAGAGAGCGGCATATTGCTGGCTCGTAAGGCTCATCGGGTCACCTTTTCAGTAGTCAGGGTGACTTTGAAGATGTCATTACGGGCATTGTCATTGAATTGGTCGATTCTTGATCTGCCGCTGTCAGGGAAGTTCTCTACATCTTCCTTCGGGTAGCGTCCTTTCCAAAAGTAGGTAGCCTTTGGAGCTTTGCTGTAAATCTCGTCCTTAAACAGGGCGGGCTGAAAGCGTGTGTCTTCATGCTTTTCGGAAGCTTTCAGGGAGATTCCAACTCCGTCTAACTCAAAATAACACGTCCCCTTGCCATAATAGTCCGCATCTACCATGCCGTCGGCATAGACCGTGCCAACATACGTGGATGCATTTATCCTCTCAAAGTGGATGGGAACTCCGTCTTCACCAGACTTGTTCCACACGCCGGCAACGGGTTCGATTGGCGTGCATTGCGTGTGGTTGGTCATCTGGTAGAACGCCGTACCCGAGACCCACTCGAACGGCCCCGGCGCATCCTCGATTGTCATCGTGATCCGGTACGCTTGCGTCGGATGCGGGTTCTTCCGGTAAGTCGGATCGCTGGTCGTCGCGTCGGCTTTTGAGGATGGGGTAGTTATGGGTTTGCATCCTGCAAGGAGAAGGGGCATGAGGATGAAAGCGAAACGACCGATAATCTTGGGATTCATTGGAAATGCTGTCGCTGCCTGTGCGCATTGCGCAATCGAGGAAATGCAGTTTTGGCCCGGATTGGGCGATTCGCTGATCCCGACATCGCACTAGTGCGGCGACGCGAACTTCCCAGGACCAGCATAGGTTCAAAGGACACCTCGAACAACCCCGCCTGATCCAATGCGGCCCATGCACGATACTGCCCTGTCATTCGAAAAATCAGCAAGCTGACATGTTCGGACACGCCCCCAGCTGGCCCATGCAATGGGTGTGGCGCTCTTTCGGCTCGCGGCCATGTTGTAGCAGACCTTGCATGCGTTGGATGACACTTCGAGCTTGTCATCCGGGTCATCAATGAACAGGAAATTGTTGTAGCGGACCTTGCATCCATACGTCGAATAGCAGGCGGCGCCGAAGCTATGCCGTACAAACTTTAAGGGCCAATCGGCCACGGTATTATCAGGTTTTGCATAGGCAGCGTTCATAGGGTTGCAACCTGTCAAAAAAGTAGGGCAAAGCAGAGTAGGGTTTTTATAAATAGGTGCTGCATAACGAGCTTGGTCTCTGGCAGATTTTCAATTCTGTTATAAGTCGTGCTCGCGTGCAATAAATCAATTTACACGTTGGTGTTATCTATAGAGTTCCTAGAACTCTTCAAAAATTGGCTCTGAGCATGCAGAATAAATAACCTTGCATTGCATTGTAGGATTTCTCCTTTCGCAAATTTTTAAAGCTTCTTTAATTGCGTTTTCTTGGCCTGGTTGTCGTGCGAACTGAACATATCCGTTCGGATCTGGCTTCCCATTACTCTGAGGTTCACCTATTGCTGTACATTGGTTGCGATAAGTAACAACAATGTTGCAGTTGTCTGCGCCTAGCTTCGTACATCTTGCAAGAGCTTCTTTTTTTGCGGAAGATTCGCTAGGTAATCCCGTTGGCACGCCGTAATTCGGAACCCCATCAATAGTTCCTAGCGCAATAGCACCCCAAGTCTTAATCCATTTTCCGCTTGGGCGAGGTCGCGACTGTTGAGTGGATTGAGGTATAGGAGCACATGCAACTGCGCCCTGACCGCCAATTGGGTATTGCCCGGATGGACAGCCTTGTTCCGCTAATGCGGAACAAGGAATTATTAGAAAAAAAATAAATAATAGTCTCAACATCGGCGCTACCTTCTAATCAGCTCTTAGGCGATTCGGTTGTCTGTACCTGAATTTGATAACCTCGCGAACCAGCTGCAGCCGTGACAGCACTACTGGCAGAGGATCCCGAAACTCGGCCGGCACTCAGGTCTGCTGGTCGAGATTCTGGGGTAGATCTGGCTCCATCATCACTGCGCGCTGGTGTGTAAGACCCAGGCGGCTGTCCCTGTGACCCGGGTGCAGCACTGCTAGCACCAGCGGTACCAAATGCCGAGTACGCCATAAACATTCCCATGCTTCCCTGCCACAGTGCTACCGCAATAGTGGGCATGGGATGATGAGGGTGGCCAGCAGCAAGCTGGTACCGCCTTGTTGCAAGGCTTGCGAGCTCAGGCCTTCCGTATTGTTACCCATCAGCCCGGTGATGCCTTTGGCAACCCAGAGCGCGATGGCGACCTTGGTGGCGAGCTTGAGCACGATGGCCGAAGTCACACTAATGCATACGTACTGTGATCAGTCTAGGCTGTAAAACGTTCCCGAAGAAATCCCTTGGCTAGACGCCGAAAAGCTATGGGGAATTTGCAATTATCGTGATTTTGCCTGAAATGTAAGCGGAGACAAGAGTAGGATGGCTAAACGCATACTATTTCATAGCCATTCCGGCCGTTCTATGAGTCTGTGTTCCATTTAAAATAATTCAAAACTTCTCAAAAATTTGCTCAGAACAAGCGGTGTGAATTATTTTGCACTCAGCGCCTGGATTTTCCTCGCTGCATCCACGAAGGGCTGCGCCTTTTGCAAGCTGTTCGGTAGGCTGCCTTGAAAACTCAATAATACCATCAGGTTTTGGCGATCCTTCGATTTGAGGTTCACCTATGGACATGCATTGATTACGAAAAGTCGTCGAGGGCCGACACCCCTTGGCGCCTGACTTGTTGCATCTATCCAAAGCTTCTTTTTTTGCTGCGTCTTCTGAGGCGAGACCAACCGGTACGGCATACAGGGGTTTGTCGTCCAATATACCAACTGCAACCGCACCCCAGGTTTTTAGCCACTTTCCTGCTGGGCGTGGGGGCTGGTTTTTGTTTTGTTGATAATATCCTTGAGGAATAGGCCCGCAAGAGGTAACTCCTGCCCCAGCTTGTGCGGGAATTTGTCCAGCTGGACAGCCCTCCTCTGCCATTGCTGAGGTGGCTGCCAGTAGGCTGAAAAGTAACGTTATCGTCCGTATGATCATATATTCTCTTTGGAGTGCGCTCAAACGACTCGACTATTATCGGTAGCATTTGCTGCTCCGCGCGATCCGGGCGCAGCTAATGCTGGAGTGCTGCCAGAAACTCCCGATGTTCGTACGGCACTTAAATCGCGCATTTCTGTTTGATCATTGTTTCTTGGCCCATCATTTCCTCGTTGGTGAGGATATAAGACCCTGCGGGCTGCCCTTGTGGACCAGGTGACGAAGCTCCACCTCCGCCAAATGCTGAGAAGTGCATGAAGCTGCTCATGCTTCCTCGCCACAGCGCTGCCGCAACGGTTGGCATCGTGATGATGGCTGCGGCTATCATGAGTAACGTTGACGCCGTCTTGCACCTATTGGATTGCAAGCTACTTTCCATATCCAATACAAAAAATAATAGAATCAGAATTCTTGAAAAAATTGTTCTGTGCAATTCCTATATACAATTTTACATTCGATGTTAGCGGTAGCGGCGTTCTCGCTTTTGCAGTTTCTTAATGCTATCCCACTCGCCTTTGAGATCGTTGCAGCGCCGGTGAATCTTACAAATCCTTGAGAAAGAGGTTTTCCATCGATTTGTGGTTCGGCAATGACTGCGCACTGATTTTCATAAGAAAGCGCAATTTCACAATTATCCTCGCCATGAGATGCGCAGCGTCTTAGAGCATCCTGTTCCGCTTCTGATTTCGAGATTTTGCCCGAGGTAACCCCATAGCTCGTAGTCGAATCGATTGAACCCATGGCAATCGCCCCCCATGTTTTTATCCACTTTCCACTTGGGCGAGATTCTTGCTGAGCACTTCCCTGTGAGATTGGGGCGCATGCGATTGCTCCTTGACCCCCAATTGGGTATTGCCCCGCCGGGCACCCGCCTTCAGCCTTCGCTAGAGGTGAAAAGCAAATAATCAAAACTAGTAAGAGGAGTGTAAAGTGGATTCTCATAACTATTTCGCTCAAGTGAAGCGGCTGTTGTTATTGGCTGCACTCCTCGAACCGCTACCTTCTTGCGGCGTGGAGGTTTGTAGTGATCCTGAGTAATTATGACCACTTGGCATCTGGCGTGAGGTTTCTGGAGTAGAGGTGTTACTTCCGCCATGCTGGGGAACATACGACCCCGGTGGCTGTCCCTGTGGCCCGGGTGCAGCACTGCTAGCACCAGCGGTACCAAACGCCGAGTACGCCATAAACGTTCCCATGCTTCCCTGCCAGAGCGCTGCCGCGACGGTAGGCATGGTGATGATGAGGGTAGTCGGCAGTAAGCCGATACCACCTTGCTGCAAGGCTTGCGAGCTCACGCCTTCCGTATTGTTACCCATCAGCCCGGTGATGCCTTTGGCAACCCAGAGCGCTGAAATTTTCAAATTAGCCTCCAGCCTAAGTGTTGAAGACGCGATCCTGGCCGTCTTGCCCATCACTGCTATGGCCAATTCCTGCGACTGACCGGTGGCTAAACGACAGCCTCCAAGCATGTTACGGTCTAAATTCTCAAAACTCTTGAAAAACTTGCTCGGAACAGGCTGTGTGAATAACCTTGCACTGAGCACCGGGATTTTCCTTCATGCATCTACGTAGTGCCTCGGCGCTCGCCTTTCCTTCCGTGGGTTGTCCTGAGAATTGAATAATTCCATCGGGCTTTGGCAAACCATCAACTTGAGGTTCGCCAATAGCCATGCACTGATTTCTAAAAGTCGCTCCTATTCGGCAGCCTTGAGCGCCCGACCTGTTGCAGCGCGCCATCGCCTCTCGTTTTGCTTCAGCTTCTGAAGCAAGTCCAACTGGGACACCGTATCGAGGTGTAGCATCTAGTACACCTACTGCGACTGCGCCCCAAGTCTTTAGCCACTTTCCAGTAGGACGAGGCTGCGTGACTGTGGGTCGGTCTTGCGGAATAGGTGCACATGAGATCGCTCCCTGTCCTCCAATTGGATACTGGCCAGCCGGGCAGCCTTGCTCTGCAAATGCCGGAAAAGACAGGGCTATCCCCAGAAGCATTATTGTAGCTTTAAGCATTAGTAATTCTCTGCAAAGAAAAGCTCGACGAGCCGATTGGTGTCGTTAGTCGGCGCGATCCTACGCGAACCGGGGGCTGCGGGGCTAGATGTGGCAGTGGTGCCGCCGGAAACTCGCCCAGCATTTAGGTCCGGCATGTTCATTTGCTCATGCGTTGCACCATCTCTCGGTTTTTGCGACGGCGTATAAGACCCTGGTGGCTGCCCCTGAGGCCCCGGAGAAGCATTGCTGGCACCAGCGGTACCAAACGCCGAGTACGCCATAAACGTTCCCATGCTTCCCTGCCATAGCGCTGCCGCGACGGTAGGCATGGTGATGATGAGGGTGGTCAGCAGTAAGCCGATGCCGCCCTGCTGCAAGGCTTGCGACTTAAGGCCTTCCCCATCGTTGCCCATCAATCCATTGATGCCTTTGGCTACTCGCTTGGGAATCTTTGCTTAATTGACTCAGTGGCGCGAGGTGATTGGCAATCAAGATGCTGAATTGAGAAAATCAGAATTCTTCAAAAATTGGCTCTGAGCATGCAGAGTAGATGACCTTGCATTGCATTGTTGGATTTCTCCTTTCGCAACTTTCTAAGGCCTCTTTAACCGCGTTTTCTTTGCCTGGTTGTCGCGCGAATTGAACGTAGCCATCTGGATTCGGTCGTCCGTCGCTTTGCGGTTCACCTATGGCTGTACATTGGTTTCGGTAAGTTGCAACAATATGGCAGTTGTTTGCGCCTAGCTTTGTGCACCTTGCAAGAGCTTCTTTTTTTGCGGAGGCTTCGCTAGCTAATCCCGTCGGTACACCGTAATTCGGAACCCCATCTATAGTTCCTAATGCAATAGCGCCCCAAGTTTTAATCCATTTTCCAGTAGGGCGCGGAGATGGGTTGTTTTTATAGTATCCCTGAGGTATCGGTCCGCATGAGGTAGGTCCACCGCCTGCCTGTGCAGGAATTTGTCCGGCAGGACACCCCTCTTCAGCGGTTGCTATGTCGATAAAATTTAATAAAAATAAGATCAATATTATCTTATGCACTACGACTCTCCAATGGCTCAAAACCTAAGCTATTCGATTTCCGTCGTTTGCCAGTCCGCGCGTACCAGAAATCTGGGGTGGCTGGTTGTCCGACGGAAGACCTGAAGCCCGACCAGCATTAATATTTGCAGGTCTTGCCTCGGGCGTGGATCGCGCGTCATCATCGCGTCGAGCAGGCGTATAAGACCCTGCGGGCTGCCCTTGTGGACCAGGTGACGAAGCTCCACCTCCGCCAAATGCTGAGAAGTGCATGAAGCTGCTCATGCTTCCTTGCCACAGCGCTGCCGCAACGGTTGGCATCGTGATGATCACTACAGTCAGTAACATCCCGATACCGCCTTGCTGCAAGGCTTGCGAGCTCAGGCCTTCCGTATTGTTACCCATCAGCCCGGTGATGCCTTTGGCAACCCAGAGCGCGATGGCGACCTTGGTGGCGAGCTTGAGCACGATGGCCGATACCACCGAGAGCATCGACATCGAGAATAAGGTGCCGATCACATAGAACAGCCACTTCTTGAAGAGATCCTTGGTTGCATCAAACATCAGTGCCAGGATGAAGATGGGGCCAACGCCGACCAGGAACGCCATCGTGAACTTGAACAACAGCAGCATGGCGCCTGCCGCCATCGCGGGACTTGCTGTGCCAAATCCGGCAAGCAGCATGGCATTGCTCTTCTTTTGAAGCGCCTCCGGATCGTCGGAGTCGATGTTCACCACATCCACGGCGGCCATCGCAAGCTGCGTATAGCCAAGATTTTCGTCGATTGCATCGGCTGCTGACGTACCGCTTTCGCCTGTGAACAGTTCGTGGATCTCCTTATCCAGGTTCTGCGTCATCGTCTTGTGCAGCATCGCGCCGTTGCTTCCCACCGCGGTGGCGATACTCAGGATAAAGACGATTTTCGCGGCCTTACCCATGGTCTCCATTGCCGAATTGCGAGACTGCCCGGTCGCTAGCCGATAGCCAACGACCATCACCCACAGCGTGACCAAAATCATGGCGATTACGCTCACCCACGTCATGGCACGGCCGATGAGCTCCATACCGAACGTGTCGATTTCCTTATTTAGGTAATCATTGATCAGCTTGAAAAAAACATAGTCGCCAATGCCTACATCGGCCATCGGCTTAAGCCAACTCAATGCACCCTGAAAAACGCTGTCCATAACCGCCCCGATTTGATCCTGAAAAACTGCCTGCCGTGCATGACAAATGTGCAAGTGCATTCAATCAACTGATAATGCCGCCTTCAAAGCAGCAGCCTGTACCAGCTGGGTGACCAGTGGAATGCCGCCCTCCTTATTGCCATCAAAGGCGCGCTTGGTCAGCTTTCGCTGGTCGCCTTTCAAGGAAGCCTCGTAGTAGTCGTAGGCCTTCAATTTTGCCTGCCAGTAATCGAGCTCCATCGAGTTCTGCGCCACAAAGCGTGCGACCTCGTTGTCATTTGCGGCAAGCGCGCCCTGGCTGGTTCCGACGCCTTTCCGTTGCGACTGAATCCTCTGATCGAACTCTTTGTTGCGCTGAATCAATCGTTTGAGCATGCGGACAGATTCGTTGTAGCGCGCGTTGTCAGTCATCACCATCAGCTGACAGATCTTGGTCTGCTCAGTCACGAGGTTGCCATCCATGTTGGGCAGCATGTTTTTGATGCTTGTCATAATGCCTCCCAGGCCACCGCCTGTACCAGAGCATGCTGCTGCCATCCCGTAGTTGAGATCGCGCTCGACGAAGTTGTCTTCCAACTTCGTAACGCTCAAGTTCAGGCTCTGCAGCCTGATCAGCTGTTGCTGGTAATGCGCATATTCCTTCTGGTATTGCGAAATGGTCTCCTTCCAGCGCGATAATTCCTTTCCGTATTCACCCAAAATGCTTTCCAGCGTCAGCGGGTCATGGGTAATCACCCCCTGTGCATTTGCTTGACCCGCACAAAGTCCCACGGCGAGGAACAAGCCTGCTGCAAGGCGGGAAAACGGGGCGCGCGAACGACGGACATGGTCAGTCATGGCAAGTCTCACTGAATTAGCTTGATACGGAAAGAAAGACAGACGGCAGCCCCGACCGGTCCTCTCGGCGGCTTTCCTGAGAGCGGACCCAAGGCTGCCGATGCAGCGATAGACGCCCGCGCTGGCGCTACTGTCAGCGCTGAAATTGTTCGTTTGAGTGCCTGCCACGGCCATCTTCCTTGTGTGCGGTTAAACGCAGGTCTGCCGTAAGGTGCCACAGAGCTAACCGCATTTCCAGACTTTTAATGCCTATCACCTGATGAATGTCTTCAGATTCTCGGCAGGAGCCCGTTCCAGGCGACGTGCGTCCTAACTGCTCGTCCTCGCAAGGAATCTCCGGCGCGCTGCCGTCCTGAAGCGACTCTCAGGGTTCTTTGGTGGCCGTCTCCCTGGCCCCCGCCGGCACCCAGATCGCCATACCCGCCGCACGCTTCTGGGTGGTCGGGATGCCGATGCCCAGGCCGCCACCGACGCGGCCGCCGTAGCTGCCGCCGCCGACCGACAGGCCGCCGCCGGAGCGTTCCGAGCCGACGCCGACAATGACCACGCCGTTGGCGCCCAGCTTGGCGGCTTCGCGCTTGAGGCGTTGCACGGCGGCATCGGTCTGGCCCTGGGTACCGAAACCAGCGGCGCTGGTGGATTCGAGCTGGGCGATCTCCACCGAGCCGACCGGGGCATGCGAATAGACCTGCACCTGGGCGGGGTCGATCGGGGCGCGTGCCTGGCCGAGCATCACCTTGGAGCTGCTGGCGCAGCCGGCCAGCAGCAGGGCCAGCGCGGCGCCGACGACGAAATGCCTGTTCATGATGTGGCCCCCTGGAAGATGGTGATGACGGCGATGATCCGGCGCCCTGACTGAAGAGTGGCTAACACGACGCGGCAAGACGACGTGCCACCTGGCGGCGACGACGCCATGGTCCTGGCAGCACTCTGAAACCCATCGGACGCTGTCGCACACTAGCCACGCCCGTGTGAGGCTGCCGCCAAGCCGCCAAGCCGCCAAGCCGCCAAGCCGCCAAGCCGCCATTGGTCAGGGTGACCACCTGCCCACGCCGTGCGGACGGTCGCGCCGGTATGCTCGCGCTTTGTTCAAGGAGAGGTGGCACGTGGGATTGATCAGTCTGTTGTGGGGGATCGTGGCGCTGCTGTGGATGGTGCTGGCCTTCATTCCGCTGCTGGGCTGGGGCAACTGGTTCCTGATTCCGTTCGCGGCAGTGGGTGCGTTGATCGCGGCGATCGCACTGTTGTTTACCTCGGCCGGCCATCGTGGCCGCGCCAAGACCGGCCTGCTGCTCAACGGTCTGGTGATCGTGGTCGGGGTGATCCGCTTGAGCCTGGGCGGCGGCGTGATCTAGCCGTTGCAGCGCTGCGACAGTGCGTCGCAGCGGCGTCCGCAGCAAGGTGGCGGGCGTAGACTTGTGGGCTGTCACAAGGAGCCTTGTCATGGCCCACCCGCACTATCGTCCCCGCCGCATGCGCCACGATGCGTTTTCGCGCCGCCTGATGCGCGAAAACACCTTGACCACCGATGACCTGATCTGGCCGGTGTTCGTGCATGAGTTGTCCGGCCGCGCGCCTATCGCCTCGATGCCGGGCGTGGAGCGGCTGTCGCTGGACGAGCTGCTGCGCGAAGCGGAAAACGCGCTGGAACTGGGCATTCCGGTGATCGACCTGTTCCCGGTGATCGACCCGGCCGGCAAGAGCCTGGATGCGGCCGAGGCCTGGAACCCGGATGGCCTGGCGCAGCGTGCGGTGCGCGCGCTCAAGGCGCGCTTCCCGGAGCTGGGGGTCATGACCGACGTGGCGCTGGACCCGTACACCACCCACGGCCAGGACGGCATCATCGACGCCAAGGGTTATGTGCTCAACGAGATCACCGTCGACGCGCTGGTCAGGCAATCGCTGTCGCATGCCGAAGCGGGTGTGGACATCATCTCGCCCTCGGACATGATGGATGGCCGCATCGGTGCGATCCGTCGCGCGCTTGATGCCGACGACCATCTCAACGTGCGCATCATGGCGTATTCGGCCAAGTACGCCTCGGCGTTCTACGGCCCGTTCCGCGATGCGGTCGGCAGCGCCGGCAATCTGGGCAAGGCCGACAAGACCACCTATCAGATGGACCCGGCCAACAGCGACGAGGCCATGCGCGAGATTGCGCTGGACCTGGAAGAGGGCGCGGACATGGTGATGGTCAAGCCGGGCATGCCGTACCTGGATGTGGTGCGCCGGGTGAAGCAGGAATTTCGCGTGCCGACCTTCGCCTACCAGGTCAGCGGCGAGTACGCGATGCTCAAGGCGGCTGCCGCCAACGGCTGGCTGGACGAACGCCGCTGCGTGCTGGAAGCGCTGATGGCCTTCAAGCGCGCCGGTGCCGATGGCGTGCTGACCTATTTCGCACCGCAGGTGGCGCGCTGGCTGCGCGAAGGTTGAGCGCGTTTAGACGTGCTGCGTGAGAGGCGTTGTGGTGGCATCTTTCGTGGATGCCGCTCAACGCGCATTCGATGCGGTGAAGAGGGCATCCAATGGTCGTGTCGGATCTTCCGCGTTGTTGCACGGACCGGCAGCGCCGGCCTGTTGTGCGCGGTAGCGGTTCGATCTGATCCACGCGATCTGCTGCTATTTCCTGGCACATCGCCGGCTTAGGGCCGCAGGCCGGCCACCGGGCGCCTGATCGCGATGCGCAAGCAGCGTGGCTGGCCAGGGCTGCCTGCAAGACGACGCATTCGCCATCGATCTAGGCGCGCCGACTGCGATAACGATTCTCATCTACAATAGCGAGCCCTGCTGCTTCAGGTTGTTCGCGCGTGTTCAAGACGGTTCTGTTCCAACTGCACTGGCTGCTCGGCATCACGGCCGGGTTGGTGCTGTCGGTGATGGGCGTGACCGGCGCGCTGATGTCCTTCGAAAACGAAATCGTGCGGCTGGCCAACCCGGCCATCGCGCAGCTGGCCGTGCGGCATGCCGCCGACGAGCGCGCGTTGCCAGTGGATGTGTTGTTGCAGCGGCTCGACCTGACTCCGCGCGATGCAGGAAAACAGCAGGCGGTGACACGCATGCTGATCGACCCCACCGGCGCGCGGCCTTCCACCGCACGTCTGGCAGGCAAGGGCGGCGGGCGCGTGTACTTCGACCCTTACACCGGCGAGCGCGTTGCCGCGCCGCGCTTGAGTGGCGCGTTTGCGTTTATCGAAGACCTGCACCGCCATCTGACTGCGGGCAAGCGCGGCCAGGCAGTGACCGGGGCATGTACCTTGATCCTGCTGTTTTTCTGCGCGTCCGGGCTGTATCTGCGTTGGCCGCGGCGCTGGTGGAGCCTGCGGACCTGGTGGGCGGTGGAATGGCGGCGGCAGGGGCGCAGTTTTCTGTGGAGCCTGCATGCGGTGTTCGGCACCTGGTGCCTGCTGGTCTACCTGCTGGTCGCGCTGACCGGGCTGACCTGGTCGTACGACTGGTATCGCGACGGCATGGTGGCCTTGCTCGGCAAGGAGCCGGCCATGCGCGGCGACGGGGGCGAGCATCGGCCGGCGACGGTGGATTTCGCGCGCGTGCAGCGCACTCTGGACGGTATCCCGGGCACCCATCACGCCGCGTTGGATCTGCGGGTCCCCACCCGTGCCGGGCAGCCGATGAGCGTACGGTTCTTGCCGGACCGGCCCGACCACGACCGCGCCTACGACAATCTGGAAATCGACGCCGCCAGCGGCGCCTTGCTGCGTCGCCAGGATTACGCGCAGTTGCCGCGCGGCCAGCAGTGGCTGGTGAGCATGTTCCCCCTGCACTCGGGCAGTTTTTTCGGATTGCCGGGGCGCATCGTGGTGATGCTGGCGAGCATCGGCATGTCGGTGTTCTTCATCAGCGGCTGGATGCTGTACCTGGATCGCCGCCGCAAGAAGCGCGAGTTGCGCGCCGCACGCGTGCTGCTGCAGGGCGCGCCGCCGGCCTCGCAGGCCGAGCCGTGGTTGATCGCCTTCGCCAGCCAGAGCGGCTTTGCCGAGCGGCTGGCCTGGCAGGCGGCCGGGCATCTGCAGGCGGCCGGCCTGCCGGTGCAGGTGCGCGCGCTGGCGCAGGTGGATGCGCCGCAGTTGCAGGCCACCCGGCACGCCTTGCTGGTGATCAGCACGTTCGGCGATGGCGAGCCGCCGGACGCGGCGCGCGGATTCGAGCGCGAACTGCTGCGCCAGCGCATCGCCTTGCCGCAGCTGGCTTACGCGGTACTGGCACTGGGCGACCGCCAATATGCGCAGTTTTGCGGATTTTCGCGGCGCATCGAGCAGTGGCTGGACGCGCAGGGCGCACGCGCGTTGTTCCCCGCCGTGGAAATGGACAACGCCGACCCGCAGGCGCTTGCGCAATGGCATGCGCAGCTGGCGCAGATTGCCGGCGCGCCGGTGGCCGCTGTCGCGCTGACGCGGCCGCGCCTGACGCAGTGGACGCTGTCCGCGCGCACGCATCTCAACCCGGGCAGCGAGGGGGCGCCGATCTGGCGCATCGACCTGCAGCCATCGCTGCAGGCGCACTGGCAGGCGGGCGATATCCTCGAGGTGCAGCCTGCGCACGCCGATGCGCAGGTGCGTGCATGTCTGGCGGCGTGGGGCCTTTCGCCCGATGCATTGGTGCATGTCGATGCGCAGTTGCTGCCGCTGCATCAGGCCGCCGCCGAGCGTGTGCTGCCGCCGCCGCCGGCCGCGCCGCCAGCGCCGTGTCCCGATCCACAGGCCTGGCTGGATGCCTGCGACTGGCTGCCTACGCGCGACTATTCGCTGGCCAGCGTGCCGGCCGATGGCGTGGCCACGGCGGTGGTGCGCCTGACCGCCCGCAGCGATGGCAGCCCAGGGCTGGGCTCGGGCTGGCTGATCTGCCATGCGACGATGGGTGCGGCGGTGCGCGCGCGGTTGCGCACCAATCCCGGCTTCCATCGCGTCGAAGCGGCGCCGATGGTATTGATCGGCAACGGCACCGGCATCGCCGGTTTACGTGCCTTGTTGCGCGAGGCCGAGCTGGCCGGCGTGCACGGGCATTGGCTGCTGTTCGGCGAACGGCAGGCCGCGCACGATGGTCTGTTTGCCGACGAACTCCAGGCCTGGCATGCACGTGGCCATCTGCAGCAGCTGGACCGGGTGTTCTCGCGCGACCAGGCGCACAAGCGCTACGTGCAGCATCACTTGCGCGAGACCGGCGACGCCTTGCGCCACTGGATCGATCGCGGTGCGGTGATCCATGTCTGCGGCAGCCTGGATAGCATGGCGCGTGAGGTCGATGTCACGCTGCGCGACTTGCTGGGCGAGACGCGGCTGGAGTCGCTGACCGCAGCGGGACGTTATCGGCGCGATGTGTATTGAGCGCGGTCATGGCCACTGCATCGCTGCGTTGGAGCGGCTAGTAAAACGTGGCGTGCGGCCGCTAAGCGGGTGCGAGCGGTTTGGAGAAATCGCGGTGAACGACCGATATATGCTGCGTCCTAGCTAGTCTCGACCATGCACTGCTTGCAGCGTGCGCGGTGGTTTTGTTAGCTGCCAACCATGGCGGCATCTAAGCGCGGTCCGATGCTTGAATCGAAAGCCTGGTTGATCGAGGGCGCGATGCCCTCACCACTTCCGGGACACGCCGTGAATCCGTCCATGCAGGCTCCTTGGCGGCATCCATGCCGCCAAGGGTCCCGGAACCGGTAAGGACATCACGCCTGCCAAGTTGGTCGTGCGCTGATGGAACCGCACAAGCGGGATAACTTAAGCGAGAGGACTTAACGCAGCGGCCTGGCTGCTTGTATGCATGTGTGGATGACGATTAGCGATAGGGGGAAGACCCCATCCACTTACTGCCCGCCTTCGACGGAAAGTTTTGGAAATCAGACCACGTCTGCCAGATCACAAGGATCATGCAACCACCGCTGCATCTGACCCGCTTGCTGCCGCTCCCGCTTTTGACCATGCACACCTACCATCTCGACTGGCCCTTGTCCGCCTACCGGCGCGGGACCTTACGCGGCACGGATGCCGCGCAAGAGCCTACCAGGACGTACTTGCGGCGTGTCCTGCGATGGTAGGCGCGCAAGGGCCCTGCGACCAAGCCTCAGATCAGCAGCCCTGCAGTCACACCGCAGATCAGCGCACTGCAGCGTGACCCAGATCATCCGCTGTGCAACAGCTTGGCGTGAAGTCGTGTCCCAGGCAGCCCCTGGCAAGAGTTTGCGCATCCATCCGCCTTCAACGGCAGCTGGCATCTCCCTCCACCGCCGGCGCCTTCATCCGGTAGATATCCAGTTGCCCCGCGCGTGGTGCGCGCGCGCTGCCGGTGACCAGCAGCTCGCCCGGTTTGGCCGCATCCACCACCGCGCCGAACGTGCGCTCCTGCGGCCCGTTGAACGACAGCGGCAAGGCCTGGTCCTGGGCGTAGTGCCCGTTGCTGCATGTGGCCAGCAACAACTGGCTGGGGCCATCGACTGCACCGCGCGCCCATACCAGGCCACGCCCGTCGCCAAGCCAGGCCGCATCCAGTTCGTCGGCGCCGGTATTGATGTCGCGCAGTGGCGCAGGTGCGGTGAACGCGCGCCCATCCCAGCGCGCCACCAACACATCCATGCCGCCGGCGCCGCCGTGGCCATCGCTGGCGAACAGCAGGTGCGTGCCGTCCAGCGACAGGCTGGGCGCGCGCTCGTTGCCGCGGCTGTTGATCGCCGCGCCCAACGATTGCACCGCGCCCAGGCCACCCTGCGCATCCACCGGCACGCGGTACAGGTCGCTGCCACCGGTGCCGCCCGGCCGCGACGAGGCGAACAGCAGCCAGCGCCCATCGGCACTGAACAACGGCGTGATCTCGTCCTGGGCGGTATTGATCGGCAGCGGCTGCGCGTCCTGCCAGCGCCCGCCGCGCAGATGCGCCTGCCACAGGTCCCAGCCACCGGGGCCACCGGCGCGGTCGCTGGCCCAGACGATGCGTTGCCCATCCGGGCTGAGCGTGGCGTGCGCCTCGTTGGCCGGTGTGGACACCACGCCCATGCCTTCGATGCCGAACTCGGCAAGTCCCGACGCGGACGGGACGAAGAGTAAACTCGCCGCCAGCGCGAGCGGCGTCCATCGAAGTTGCATGCGGTGTTCCTGCTCCAGGTCGCGCACAGTCTAGTCAACCAGAGAGCGTTTCATGCCCGTATCCCGTTATGCCGTGTTCGGTCACCCTGTCGCCCATTCGCTGTCACCGGCCATCCACGCCGACTTCGGCAAGCAGACCGGCATCGCGCTGGACTACACCGCCATCGATGCGCCGCCGGAAGCGTTCGCCAGCACGCTGCAGCGCTTCGCCGACGAAGGCGGCAAGGGCGCAAACGTCACCTTGCCGTTGAAAGAGGCCGCCTTTGCGCTGGCCGCCAGCCTGAGCGATCGCGCGCAGCTGGCCGGGGCGGTGAACACGCTGGTGCGCAACGATGGCCAGTGGCAGGGCGACAACACCGACGGCATCGGCCTGGTGCGCGATCTCACCGATCGCCACGGCCTGGATCTGCGCGGTCGTCGCGTGTTGCTGCTCGGCGCCGGTGGTGCCGCCCGCGGCGTCGCCCCGGCCTTGCTGGAAGCGGGCATCACCGAAATGGTGGTGGTGAACCGCTCGCCCGAGCGCGCCGATGCGTTGTGCGATGCGCTCGGCGAACCTGGTCGGGTGGTGTCGCGTTACATCGAAGACCTGCGCGAGCTCGGCGACTTCGAGCTGATCGTCAACGCCACCGCCGCCGGACGCGACCGTGACGCCGGTGCGTTCGCGCTGCCGCTGGGCCTGGTCAACAGCCTCACTGCCGCGGTGGATCTCAACTACGGGCAAACCGCCATCGCGTTCCTGGCCTGGGCGCGCGCGGCGCAATGCCGTTACGCCATCGACGGCCTGGGCATGCTGGTGGAACAGGCTGCCGAAAGTTTCGCGCTGTGGCACGGCGTGCGCCCGGATACCGACCCGGTCTACGCCGCGCTGCGCGCACGCGATGCCGTGCTGGTCAGCGCGGACTGAGCCGTTGGCCATGACCACCACCGACATCCTGCTCAGCCTGATCACCGGCCTGTTGTCGCGGGTGCCGATGCTAATCGCCTTGTTGCTGGGGCTGGTACTTCTGTGGCGCGCCCCCTTCGGGCCGTTGCGGCGTGCCGCGCTGGCCGGGCTGTGGCTGCTGCTGGGCTGTGTGCTGGCCGAGGTGGCCCTGCAGGCGATTCCGATGTTGTTGATGCAGCAGGGCAACGTGCGCCAGATCGGTCTGGTGATGGGCGTCGGCCGCTTCGTGCTGACCGCCGTGCAAGGCGTGGGCATCGGCGTGCTGGTGTGGACCCTGGCGCGCAGCCTGCAACGGCTGCCGCCTGCTGCCGGTCCGCGCGCATGATCCCGCCCAAGGCGCTGGCGCTCACCCTGGTCGGGCTGATCTGTGCAGGGCAGGGCGGTTGGACATTGCTGCATCCGCAGTCCCTGGCGACCGTCAACAGGGCGGGCCTGCTGTACGAGCGCTTCGGTCCGGCCGGGGTGGGCATCGGCATGCTGGCGGTGGGCGCGATGATGGCGGTGATCGGCCTGGTCTGGACGCGTTACGCCTGGCCACAACGCGCCTGATCGCACTGGTCTGACAGTCTGGCGGTGCTTGCCGGGTGCCGGTCTTCGAGCGCGTCCACGCATCGCTGCCTGGCATTCAAAACAACCAGCAGTGCGCGACAGCGGCACGCACGGCAGGCAGGCACGTGTCGAGCGCAGCGTTTGCCTCTACCCGCCGACGCCCCGCCGTTCTTCCGTTCCAGCGCTTGGGTCCCAGGCGATGCATCGGCAGTGCACAAACAGGTTCAGCTGCCCAGCGTATCGGTCGCAGGCGCTGCGCCGGTCCGTGCGAAAATAGCGCGATGAGTGATCTTGCCCCACCGGCTGCGCCGTCCGCGCCCGTTCCCACCCAGCGTGTGCTGACCGACCCGATCAAGGCCGGCATTCGCGACGCCTACGCCAAGCTGCAGGCCAACACGCCCGGCTTTGCCACCCGCCGTGCGCAGAGCCAGATGATCGGCCTGGTCTCGCGTGCGCTGGCCACTTCCGGTGGCATCGGCATTGCCGAGGCGCCTACCGGCGTCGGCAAGAGCCTGGGCTATCTCACCGCCGGCGTGCCGATCGCACTGGCCACCAAGAAGAAGCTGGTGATCAGCACCGGCACCGTGGCGCTGCAGTCGCAGCTGGTGGAGCGCGACATCCCGGCCTTCCTCAAGGCCACCGGGCTGGAAGCGACCGTGGCGCTGGCCAAGGGCCGCACCCGCTATCTGTGCACGCGCAATGCCGCCGAACTGGAAGGCGACACCAGCCAGAACGCCATGTTCGAAGACGAGCAGGCGCTGTACGACCGCCCGCTCAGCCCCGTCGATGCGGACCTGGCCAAACGGCTGGCCAAGGCCTATGCCGCGCGCACCTGGAACGGCGACCTGGACGATGCTCCCGAGCAGGTTTCGGTGCCGCTGCGCATGCGCATCACCACGCCTGCCTCCGGCTGTGCGGGGCGCCGTTGCAGTTATGCCGCGCAGTGCCCGGTACTCAAGGCACGCACCGATGTGCGCGAAGCGCAGATCGTGGTCACCAATCACGCCTTGCTGCTGTCTTCGCTGTCGCTGGGCGATGCCGAAAACGGTCAGCCGCTGATCGCCCCGCCGTCGGACATGCTGCTGGTGCTCGACGAGGGCCATCACATCGCCGGCGTGGCGATCGACCAGGGTGCGGCCAATCTGCCGCTGGACGAGATGGCCAAGCGCACTGGCCGCATGCAGATTCTCATCGCCGCTGCGTACCGCGCGGTGGACAAGGACAGGATCGGCAACCTGCTGCCCAACGAAGCCATCGACGTGGCGGCGCGAGTGGCAAAGCTGCTCAAGGCCTTCCATGCCGAGGTCGAGCGCGTCTGGAAGCCCGAGCCAGGCGAGCGCGATCCGTTATGGCGTGCTGCCAACGGCAAGTTGCCGCCGCAGTGGGGCCCGGCCATCGAAGAACTCGGCGAAGAAACCCGCGCGCTGTTCAACTGGGTGCATGCCGCCCATGGCGCGGTGGCCAAGGGCAAGCAGGACGATGCCGCACGCGAGCGCCTGCAACGCAACCTGGGCCTGGCGCTGGAAATGGCCGAGCAGCAGCACAATCTGTGGAGCGGCTGGCGGCGCGAGGACAAGGAAGGCCAGCCGCCGATGGCGCGCTGGATCACCCTCTCGCGCGACGGCGACCTGGTCTGCCACTGCTCGCCGGTGTCGGCCGCGCAGGTGCTGCGCACGATGATCTGGAACGAGGTAGATTCGGTGGTGATGACCTCGGCCACGCTCACCGGCGGCGGCGATTTCCAGTCCTTCGCCATCGACAACGGTCTGCCCGATCACGCCGAAATGGCCTCGCTGGCCTCGCCGTTCGACCTGCCCAATCAGGCCGAGCTGATCGTGCCCAATTTCCCGGTCACCCCGGACGACCGCGAAGGGCATCCCAAGGAAGTGGCCAGGTACCTGGTGCGCGAACTGGATTGGAACGCCAAGGGCAGCATCGTGCTGTTCACCTCGCGCTGGAAGATGGAAAAGGTCGCCGACCTGATGCCGCTGGCGCAACGCAACCGCGTGCTGGTGCAGGGCGAAGGCAACAAGTCGCAACTGATCACCGAACACCTGCGCCGCATCGCCGCCGGCGAGGGCTCGGTGCTGTTCGGGCTCAATTCCTTCGGCGAAGGCCTGGATCTGCCCGGCGAGGCCTGCACCACGGTGGTCATCACCCAGGTGCCGTTCGCCGTGCCGACCGATCCGCAGACCTCCACCTTGAGCGAATGGCTGGAAAGCCGCGGCCATAACGCCTTCAACCTGATTGCCATTCCGCACGCGCTACGCACGCTGACGCAGTTCGCCGGCCGTTTGATCCGCAGTTCCAGCGACCACGGTCGCGTCATCATTCTCGACTCGCGCCTGCTGACGCGTCGCTACGGAAAACGCATCATCGATGCCTTGCCACCGTTCAAGCGGGTGATCGGGCGTTGATCCACTACCAGGTGCCGCATCGGTGCAGGTTCTGCATCGATGCAGGCATCGGCCGATACACAAGCGGTGCCGCTGCGTCAGCATCGCTGTATGAGCGAGATCGCACCCTGCGTTCGTACACCGATCAGCGCATCGTCATGCAGGCAGTGATTGCTGCGGCGACAGCCGCGGCGGCAGATGGACAGCGCAGCGCATGCATGCCCGTGATCTCATTCCGCCCCGAAGAGTGCGTTTGGAACGACGGCGCTCTGCCAATCGCTCCAGGCGTTCCAACCTTGCAGCGCAGCATTGCGCTAGGCTCATCCGCACTTTCTTCATGCACGGCGAAGTCCGCGTGGGGCGTTTGCGCGGACACAACCCGACGATCTGCAACCTACTGCCTGGGCATTTAGCGATACATATCACGCAACGCAGTCATCATCATGTTCGCCTATCGCTGCGATCATAACTAACGACTTCTCTCGCTTCGGCCCGCTCGCCATGATTCAGCTCCCTCAACACGAGCTGACGCCATGCGCCCTGGATCCCTCATGGTGCTAGCCCTGCTAGCCCCCACATTGATCGCCCCACCGGTCTTCGCCCAATCCGTGCTGACCCGCGACAACGGCGCCAAGGTGGGCGACAACCAGAACTCGCAGACTGCCGGCGCCACCGGCCCGACCCTGCTGCAGGACGTGCAGCTGATCCAGAAGCTGCAGCGCTTCGATCGCGAGCGCATTCCCGAGCGCGTGGTGCATGCGCGCGGCACCGGCGTCAAAGGCGAGTTCACCGCCACCGCCGATCTGTCCAACCTGACCAAGGCCAAGGTGTTCAGCGCCGGCGAAAAGACCCCGGTGTTCGTGCGCTTTTCATCGGTGGTGCACGGCAATCACTCGCCGGAAACGCTGCGCGACCCGCATGGTTTCGCAACCAAGTTCTACACCAGCGAAGGCAACTGGGATCTGGTCGGCAACAACTTCCCCACCTTCTTCATCCGCGATGCGATCAAGTTCCCCGACATGGTCCACGCGTTCAAGCCGGACCCGCGCACCAATCTGGACGACGACTCGCGTCGCTTCGACTTCTTCTCGCACGTGCCCGAAAGCACCCGCACGCTGACGCTGCTGTATTCCAATGAAGGCACGCCTGCCGGCTATCGCTTCATGGATGGCAACGGCGTGCATGCCTACAAGCTGGTCAACGCCCAGGGTGAGGTGCATTACGTCAAGTTCCACTGGAAGACGTTGCAGGGCATCAAGAACCTCGATCCCAAGCAGGTTGCCGCGGTCCAGGCCAAGGACTACAGCCACCTGACCAACGATCTGGTCGGTGCGATCAAGAAGGGCGATTTCCCGAAGTGGGACCTGTACGTGCAGGTGCTCAAGCCCGAAGACCTGGCCAAGTTCGATTTCGACCCGCTGGATGCCACCAAGATCTGGCCGGACGTGCCGGAGCAGAAGGTCGGCCAGATGGTGTTGAACAAGAACGTCGACAACTTCTTCCAGGAAACTGAACAGGTGGCGATGGCACCGGCCAACCTGGTGCCGGGGATCGAACCGTCCGAAGACCGTCTGTTGCAGGGGCGTATCTTCTCCTACGCCGACACCCAGCTGTATCGCGTCGGCACCAATGGTTTGAGCCTGCCGGTGAATCGTCCGCGCGTGGCGGTCAACAATGGCAACCAGGATGGCGAGGCCAATCACGGCCACACCACCAGCGGCGTGAACTACGAGCCGAGCCGCCTGGAGCCGCGTCCGCAGGACACCGCCGCCCGCTACAGCGAATTGCCGCTGTCGGGCACCACGCAGCAGGCCAAGATCGCCCGCGAGCAGAACTTCAAGCAGGCCGGTGAGTTGTACCGCTCCTACAGCAAGAAGGATCGCGCCGATCTGGTGCAGAGCTTCGGCGAGTCGCTGGCCACCACCGATACCGAGAGCAAGCACCTGATGCTGTCGTTCCTGTACAAGGCCGACCCCGAGTACGGCACTGGCGTCACCCGCGTTGCCAAGGGCGACCTGGCGCGCGTCAAGCAGCTGGCCTCCAGCCTGCAGGACTGATCCACCCGACGGCATCGCGGCCATGCCGCGATGCCGTCCCCGTCTTGGGAGAGCGATATGCGCACCCTGCTGTTGGTCATGCTGAGCGCCCTGTGCGCGCCAGCCATCGCTGCCTCGCCGTCTGCCACGCCCGCAGCGCCCACGTCATCCACGTCGAGCCCGGAGCAGATCAAGCTGCAGCTGCGTGAGTACTTCTTCGATGCCGCGCGCGAAGGCCGCCAGGACATGCTGGCCGAGTTCATTCGCTCGCACTACGACCTCAACACCCGCGACGAGAAGGGCTATACCGCCCTGATCCTGGCGGCCTATCACGGCCAGCGCCCGGCAGTGGAGCAGTTGCTCAGCGCCGGCGCCGACCCCTGCGCGCAGGACAAGCGCGGCAACACCGCGCTGATGGGCGCGATCTTCAAGGGCGAGCTCGGTATCGCCAAGCGCCTGATGCAGGCCGACTGCGCGCCCGACCAACGCAACAACGCCGGCCAGACCGCGGCGATGTACGCAGCGCTGTTCCAGCGCACCGACGTGCTCAAGGACCTTGCCGCCAAGGGCGCAGACCTCAGCCTCAAGGACGGGCAGGGCAACGATGTGACCAAGTTGCAGCGCGGCGAATTCGCCACCGCCCCGGCCCGCTGATCGGTTTGGTCGAGCGCTTCGCATGCCTTGCGCGCCTTGCCAGTTGCGCGTCTGCTCAAGCTGCTCTTGATAGTGCGTGACACCTCGCGGCGTGGACGATGGTCTAGAGCGACACGCGCCGGCCGGCTGTTGACGTCACGCGTGCTGATGCTCCCGGCGATATCGCGCTTGGCGCGCGGAAGCGGCCAACACAGCCATCGCGTCGTACTGCCGCGCAGCCCGCAGGCAGGCGCGACCGATGTCGGGTTTTGCATCGACCGCGCGGACCCAGCGGCGGTTCCAGAGCGTACGTATCTATCCGATCCTTGCCCGCTACGGGTGTGAGCCGGTCCCGGTACGTCGATAGCGCGCAATGATCGCGGCCGGTACGCGGTCGACGCAGGCGAGTAGGCAGGCGAGTTCAGGGCAGCTCACACAGGGACGGTGCGCCCGCCAGGCGCGCGTCTGCGGCGTCGGTGCGCATGTATCGCTCGTACGACCCTGGGTGCGGGTGCCGTCCACGCCGATCCGATGACTGCCCGCCACGTTGTTGCCGGCCGCTCCTCTTCCTGCGCCAATTGCGGACAGACGGCGGTAGATCATCCAGTCCGGGGCGCCCGTCCGGATGGCTCCGCATGTCACTGGCCACGGTGTCTCACGGTTCCGGCAAGCGCCCGGACGGATACGCCGTTGACCGCGCTGTCGCCCGCATCTGGGCGTCTGTGCGGCGCGATCATCCCCGTGAGGGCGTGCACATCAGCAGTGCAACGACAGCTGCGATCGCGGTGCCCGTGGCCTGGTTTCGAGCGCGCCAAACCGTGACGTCCATCCTGTCGGGTTTCCGTCGCGCCTGCGCTGGAAGTCTGGCGCCGGTGATGATTTTTCCGCCATCCCGTCAGGAGATTTCCGACGCGCAAAGCCTTGCGCGCCAAGGCTTTGACATAAAACTGAGCGCGCGCTGACTTGCTTAAAATTTGCTCAGAAAAAGCGCAGAAAACAGTTCAAGAACCGGCCGGGAACGCCGATGCTTCAGCCATCGCAGCCTGGAACCCCCGCCATGAAGATCGATCCCTCCATCCCTTTCCTGATGTCGCTGCTGGCCATGGTGCTGTGCACCGCAACCGCCGTCGTCGCGCTGGTGTTCGGCCAGGTGCATGTGCTGGCGACCTCGTGGAGCTTCTACGCGGTGATGGGGACCTCGCTGATCGTGCTGGCTGCCTCCTACCACGCCCTCGGCAAGCCGCTGAGCGCCGAAGAGCGTGTGGGTTTTCGTAACCCGTAATCGCATCAGCGTCCAGGTAGCGGGCGCGACGCGCCTATCCGAGCACCGGACGAAAGAAGCTGCGCTCGTAACTGATGATGCAACGCGTTCGCTCCGCATAGGCGAACGCAGCCAGGCACTGCGCATCCTGCAGCGATGCCTCCCGATAGCGCGCGTACTCGGCGAGCGAGGGAAACGAAAACAGCGCCAGGGCGATATTGTTCGCCCCTTCCGAAGGCAGGAAGTAGCCGTGATGCTGGCCGCCGAAGCGCGCCACCAGCGGGATCCACAAGCGAGCGTAGTGTTCGAATTCGGCCAACTGATACGGATCGATCACATAGCGCAGCGAACAGGTGATCATGTAACGCCTCCGGCAGGCAGGGCGCCCCAGCATGCCATGCCGCACCGCCGCAGATTCATCGATGCCCGTGTAAGCTGTTGATCCTGCTTCGCATTCCAATGGTCGCTCGCTGCGGCCAACCGTCGATGACCGTTTCCGCCGATCGCTACGCCGCCTCCCTGCGCCTGTCCGTTGCCCCGATGATGGACTGGACCGACCGCCATTGCCGGGTGTTCCATCGCCTGCTGGCGCCGTCCGCACGCCTGTATACCGAGATGGTGCATGCCAACGCGGTGATCCATGGCGATCGCGCACGGCTGATCGGGTTTGATACGGTCGAACACCCGCTGGCGCTGCAACTGGGCGGCAGCGATCCGGCCCTGCTCGCGCAGGCGGCCGGCATCGCGCAGGAGTGGGGCTACGACGAAATCAACCTCAACTGCGGCTGCCCGTCCGACCGCGTGCAGGCCGGGCGCTTCGGTGCCTGCCTGATGCGCGAGCCTGCGCTGGTGGCCGAGTGCGTCGCTGCCATGTGTGCGGCCACTGACCTGCCGATCACGGTCAAATGCCGTCTGGGCGTGGACGACGATGACGATTACGCGGTGTTCGCCAGCTTCGTCGACCTGGTGGTCGCGGCCGGCGCGGCGATGGTGGTGGTGCATGCCCGCAATGCCTGGCTCAAGGGCCTGTCGCCGAAGGAAAACCGCGAAGTGCCGCCTCTGCGCTACGACTGGGCATACCGCCTCAAGCAGGAGCGTCCCGGTTTGCCGGTGGTGCTCAATGGGGGCATCGCCGCCGTCGATACCGCGCTGGCGCACCTGCAGCAGGCCGACGGCGTGATGCTCGGTCGCGCCGCGTACCACGACCCATATGTCCTGCATCAGCTCGATGCCGCATTGACCCAGCGCCCGCAACAGCCACGCGAGGCGTTGCTGCGTGCGTTGCGCCCCTACGTGGAGTCGCAACTGGAACAAGGGCTGGCGCTCAAGCACATCACCCGGCACGTGCTGGGCCTGTTCCATGGGCAGCCAGGCGGGCGGGCGTTTCGCCAGGTCCTCAGCGAAGGCGCACACCGTCCGGGCGCTGGCTGGGAGCTGGTGGAGCAGGCGCTGCAGCGCACCGACAGCCGCCCCTGGCGCATTGTGGCGTGACTGGCCCGGCGCTTGCATCAGCTGAATTGGCAGATCGGGACTGTTCCTAGCTGCGGTTTGACGGCCCGGCCTCCAGAGCGAAAGCCTTGCTGGCAGGGCGTCTGCCCGGTAGAGACATTCATTTCACTGAATGGCGTTAACACGAAGCTAAAAAGTTCAGATCGGATTCACCCCCAAAAATCAAGAATTTGGCTCAATTTCCGTCGCCCGGCCCTGTGTGATGCACTGCCGGTTTCACGAATTTTGAATGTTCCTGAACAACCCGCTAGGATCCAGTTGTGACCCATCCGCTCAGCCGCGCTCGCTATGTCGTCCTGGTCGCCCTGTGGGGTGCCATGGCCGCGCCGTCGGCGTGGAGCCAGGGGTACCCGATGGCGCAGGGTGGTCGCGAGGGCATGCCGGCATCGGCGCGCGGCAACAGCCGCACCTTGTCCGACACCATCCGCCATGTGCAGCGGTCCACCGGTGGACAGATCCTGGGGGCCGAGCGCGTGCCGTTCGATGGCGGCAACCTCAATCGGGTCAAGTACATGAAAGACGGGCGCGTCCACACGGTGTACGAGCCGGAGCAGACGCAGGCCGCGCCACCGCGCAGCCCCCCGCCTCCCGACGCGCCACCACGCGACGATAACCACTGAACGTAGATAGTTCGGCGTTCAGTCTCATAAATTCCCCGGCCGTGGGCCGATAACGTTACTAGGGAGAGTGCATGCGTATTCTTTTGGTCGAAGACGAAGCTCCGCTGCGCGAGACCCTTGCCGCGCGTCTGAAGCGTGAAGGCTTTGCTGTCGACGCTGCACAGGACGGCGAAGAAGGCCTCTACATGGGCCGCGAAGTGCCGTTCGATGTCGGCATCATCGATCTGGGCTTGCCCAAGATGTCGGGTATGGAGCTGATCAAGGCGCTGCGCGACGAGGGCAAGAAATTCCCGGTCCTGATCCTGACCGCGCGTTCGAGCTGGCAGGACAAGGTCGAAGGCCTCAAGCAAGGTGCCGACGATTATCTGGTCAAGCCGTTCCACGTTGAAGAGCTGCTGGCTCGCGTCAACGCGCTGTTGCGCCGTGCCGCCGGCTGGAGCAAGCCCACGCTGGAATGCGGCCCGGTGGCACTGGATCTGGCGGCGCAGACAGTGAGCGTCAACGGCGCCAACGTCGACCTGACCAGCTACGAGTACAAAGTGCTCGAGTACCTGATGATGCATGCCGGCGAATTGGTCTCCAAGGCCGATCTCACCGAGCATATCTATCAGCAGGACTTCGATCGCGACTCCAACGTGCTGGAAGTGTTCATCGGTCGCCTGCGCAAGAAGCTCGACCCCGATGGTGAGTTGAAGCCGATCGAGACCGTGCGTGGTCGGGGCTATCGCTTCGCCATTCCGCGCACCGAAGGCTGAGTCCGCGCGTCGGCAGGCAGGAAGACTTAGGTGCCGATGCGCTCCAAGTGGTACAAACGCTGGCGTCCGCGCTCTTTGCAGGCGCGCCAGCTGCTGGCCGCCAGCCTCAGCCTGGTGGCCTTCCTGGCGCTGGCCGGGTACGCCCTGGATGTCGCCTTTGCCGACACCGCCGAGAAGAACCTGCGTGAGCGGCTGAAGAATTACGCCTCGGCTTACGCTGCCAACATCGACTTTGTCCGCGACGGCTCGATCTATATCGGCGGGCAACCGCCCGACCCGCGCTTCGATGTGCCAGGCGGCGGTCTGTACGTGGAAGTGGTGCGTCCGGACGAAAGCTGGACCTCGATGTCGGCCGAAGGCCCGAACATTCCGCATGGCCGCATGCTGGAGCCGCGCCAGGAAGAATTCATCGGGCCGCTGGAGATGACCCAGATCGATGGCAGCCTGGGCCAGTTGTATCGCTATGGCCTGGGCGTCAGCTACGTCGAGCGCGAGCACGGCGGCGAGATCCCCTACACCATCTATGTGATGGAAGACGCGCGCTCGATGGGCGCGCAGCTACGTGTTTTCCGTGGCGCGGTATGGTTTTACCTCGGCAGTGCCGGCGTGGTGCTGCTGGTGCTGCAGGCCTTCATCCTGCAATGGAGCCTGCGTCCGCTGCGGCGCGTGATCAACGAGCTGACCAAGGTGCAGCGCGGCGAGATCCAGCGCATGAGCGAGCAGCATCCACGCGAGCTGGAGCCGCTGACCGACAGCATCAACGCCTTCATCGAGAGCGAGCGCGATAATCTGGAGCGCCAACGCAATACGCTGGCCGACCTGGCGCACAGCCTGAAGACGCCGATCGCGGTACTGCGCACGCAGCTCGATAGCGGCGCTTCCGAGCACGACCTGCACAAGGAGATGGACGTGCAGCTGCGGCGCATGAACGACCTGGTGTCGTATCAGCTGGCGCGTGCAGCCTCCAGCGGCCACAAACTGTTTGCCGCCCCCTTGCAGATCGAGCCGTCCGCCGAAGAAATCGTGCGCGGTCTGGAAAAGGTGTATTCGATCAAGGGCGTGCTGTGCGAATTCGATATTTCCCCGGATGCGCGCTTTCATGGCGAGCCGGGCGATCTGCAGGAATTGCTGGGCAACCTGCTGGAAAACGGCTTCAAGTGGGCGCGCAGCCGGGTGCTGCTGACCGCACAGCCCGGCCCGACTACCGGCAGCCGGCGTGCCGGCCTGATTCTGTCGGTGGAAGACGACGGCCCCGGCATTGCGCCGGAAGATGTCGCCAAGATCCTGCAACGTGGCGTGCGTGGCGATGAGCGCGTACAGGGCCATGGCATCGGCATGTCGATCGTGCAGGACCTGATCAAGGCCTACCGCGGTGAGCTGCAGGTGGTGCGCTCGCAGGAGCTGGGTGGCGCCCGCTTCGATGTGACCCTGCCTCCGGGCTTGTGACGCGCGCGCGTGTCCGGATGAACCCGTGGGCAATGGCCTGCACGGCTCCGACAACCGTTTAACGCCTCGAACGTTTGCTTGACCATACTTGTCCGGTTGCAGGTACCTGCGATGGAGAGCTGCATGAGCGAGCGCGTTGCACAGGTCTCTTGCGCGCAGACGCGCCCTTTGCCACGGCGATGGCCGCGCACCTGGGGCCGTGCGTTGCTGCTT
Source organism: Xanthomonas sp. 10-10 (assembly GCF_040182365.1). NCBI lineage: Bacteria > Pseudomonadati > Pseudomonadota > Gammaproteobacteria > Lysobacterales > Lysobacteraceae > Xanthomonas > Xanthomonas sp. 10-10. The sequence continues at coordinate 4,664,849 of NZ_CP144460.1, read as the reverse complement.
GCCGGCTGCGCGTTGGCTGCGGCCGGCCACGCGGCCGAAACGCCGCTGACACCGACCCAGACGCGCTGGCTGCAACGTGCCACCTACGGTGTGGATGCCGATGGCGCAGCGCAGTTGCAGCGGCTCGGCCCGAAACGCTATGGCGCGCTGCTGCTCCAGCCCGGCGACGATGCTGCGTTACCGGCGCCGGTGCGCGCGCAGCTGCAGGGCTTCGATGCGTTGCATACTCCGCTGGAAACCTTGCTGACCCGCTACGAGGCCGACAAGATCCGGCTTCAGGCCATGCCCGATGGCGATGAGAAAGTGGCCTTGCGCAAGGACTGGCAGGCGCGCGGCGGGCAGATGCTCACCCAGGCGCGTCAGGCGCAACTGCTGCGTGCGGTATATGCACCGGATCAGCTGCGCGAGCAACTGGTGTGGTTCTGGCTCAATCACTTCAGCGTGTACGCCGACAAAGGCCGCGTGAAGTGGATGGCCGCCGATTACATGGAAAACGCGATCCGTCCCAATGCGACCGGCAAGTTCGCCGACCTGGTGATGGCCACGCTGCAAAGCCCGGCGATGCTCGAGTATCTGGACAACGCCAAAAATGCCAAGGGCAAGGTCAACGAGAACTACGCGCGTGAGCTGATGGAGCTGCACACGTTGGGCGTGCATGGTGGCTACACCCAGCAGGACGTGCAGCAGCTCGCGTTGATCCTGACCGGCGCGGGCCTGGTGCCGATCAAGGCCGATGGTGCGCCGCCGGTGCCGGCGACCGTGCCTGGCCAGCCACAGGCGGTGCGCAAGGGAGTGTTCGAATTCAACCCGGCGCGCCATCAGCCCGGCGACAAGATGCTGCTCGGTCAGCGGATTGCCGGCGGTGGCCTGGATGAGATTGAACGTGCCGTGCAGGTGTTGGTGCGCCAGCCGGCATGTGCGCACTTCGTCTCGCAACGCATGGCCGAGTACTTCGTCAGCGACACGCCACCGCCAGCGCTGGTTGCGCGGATGGCCAGCGTCTTCCAGCGCAGCGACGGCGATATCGGCAAGGTCATGCAGACCATGCTGGCTTCTGCGGAATTTGCACAGGCGCAGCCGCGCAAGTTCAAGGACCCCAATCGCTTCGTGGTGTCGGCGATGCGGCTGGCCTACGAGGACCAGCCGGTGATCAATGCCGCCCCGATGGCCAGCTGGGTGCAGCAACTGGGCGAGCCGTTATTCGGCCGCATCACACCGGATGGATGGTCGCTGCAATCGCAGGCCTGGACCAGCTCCGGGCAACTGGCGCGCCGATTCGAAGTGGCGCGCGCGCTGGGCAGCGGCCCCAGACAATTGTTCCGGCGCGATGGCGACAACGACATGCCGATTCCGCCGCTGACGCGCATCGACACGCGCGCGGCGTATCGCTGGATCGCGCCATCGCTGGCGACAGGCACGCAGCAGGCGCTGGAGCAGGCGCGCTCGCCGGCGGAATGGAACGGATTTTTGCTGGCGTCGCCGGACTTCAACTATCGCTGACTCACATCACTGGTTCACCGCTGCGGATTCACCGAGTGCGATGCAGTCATCGCCGTGGGAGTACACCATGCAACGACGTCAATTCCTGCTTGCTTCTGCCGCCGCAGCCACAGCGCTGCCTTGGGCCGGCCGCTTGTTTGCCGCGCCACGCGATAGCGCGCGCATGCTGGTGGTGTTCTTGCGCGGCGGCTACGACAGCAACAATCTTTTGGTGCCGCACGGCAGCGATTTTTATTATCAGTCGCGGCCCACGCTGGCGATTGCGCGACCGGATGCGGCCAATCCCGACAGCGCCATCGCGCTGGACGCGCAATGGGGTCTCAACCCGGTGATGCGCGATGCCTTGCTACCGTTGTGGCAGCGCAATCAACTGGCGTTCGTGCCGTTTGCCGGCACCGACGATGTGTCGCGCAGCCACTTCGAAACCCAGGACGACATCGAATCCGGCCAGGCCGGCAAGCATCGCGATTACCGTTCCGGGTTCATGGCACGCCTGTCGGGCGTGCTCAGCGGTGTGCCGGCGATTGCCTTTACCGATTCGCTGCCGCTGACCTTCCAGGGCGGCGGCGATCTGCCCAACGTGTCGTTGAGGGGCATCGGCAAGGGCGGACTGGACGCGCGTCAATCGCAGATCCTGTCGCAGATGTACGACGCTACGCCACTGGCGACGGCAGCGCGCGAAGGACTTGCGTTGCGCCAGCAGGTCACCGCCCAGTTGCGCGAAGAGATGGAGCAGGCCGGCCGTGGCGCTGCCAGCGCACGCAGCTTTGCCGATGAAACCCGGCGCATGGCGAGCTTGATGCGCGAGCGGTATCGGCTGGGGTTTGTGGATGTCGGCGGCTGGGATACGCATGCCAATCAGGGCAGTGTTGCGGGAGGATTGGCCAATAACTTGCGCAATCTCGGCGAAGGGCTGGCTGCGTATGCCGATGCGTTGGGCCCGGCGTGGAACGAGACGGTGGTGTTGGTGATCTCCGAATTCGGCCGCACCTTCCGCGAGAACGGCAGCAAGGGTACCGATCACGGGCATGGCACCACCTACTGGGTGTTGGGTGGTGGCGTGCGCGGCGGGCGCATTGCCGGCGAGCAGGTTGCGGTGGATCAGGCGCAGCTGCTGCAAAATCGCGATTATCCGGTGCTGACCAATTACCGCAGCCTGTTCGGCGGCGTGCTGCAGCGGCTGTGGGGGCTCTCGCCGGCGCAGCTGGAGCGCGTGTTTCCGGGCGCGACACCACGGGATCTTGGCTTGGTGTAGGGCGCGCCGACCGCCGATGGCAGGACCGTTGGGCGCGCAGGGCGGTGTTGAAATCGGCATGCACCGCGCAATGCAGCGGCTCTGGGCCGTGCGCATGAACTGGCGGCCATGTGCTGTCGATCAGCCGCTCCCGGTGCGCGTCAAAACGATGCTGCTCTCAGGCAACCGAAGCGCCGCTGGCCTTGGGTGCGAGGTGCTGGCGCGTCCGCTCCCGTTGTCCAAGGTTCCGGACCATTCGCCGCTCAGCGATGACTCGTTGCGACACGCGGGTGCATGCGTGCGGGTGTCGAAGCGCCCGGCCGCACTATCTGCAAACCAAGGAATGCTTCAAGCGCTTGCCGCAGCCATGCACAGCCACCGCGCAGCACCATCAACGCGCCGGCGGTGATGCAAACGGCGATCGCCCATAAACACCGACCAGATGTGCGGCCACGGCCGGCATCAGGCGTTCCAGCACCTGCGGCGCGGAGAAGTGGTATTCGCTGACGACCGCGAAGAATTCCTCCGGCGCTTCGGCAGCGTATGGGTCGATCTCGGTGTCTTCGCCGGCATCCACACGTTGGCAGAACGCATCGAAGGCCTGCTGGAAATCGCGTGCCCAGCGGCGCTGCACCTCGTGCGGCAGTGGCGGCGTGCCATCGAGCGCACCATCCAGGGCATCGAGCTTGTGCGCCATCTCATGCACGATCACGTTGAAGCCGGCGCACGGGTCGTGCAGGTCTGCCTGCACGTCGGCCCAGCTGACGATCAGCGGCCCCTGCTCCCACGCTTCGCCGATCAGGGTGTCGTCCCAGGTATGCATGACGCCGGCCGCATCCACATGGGTGCGCTGCACGCGGAAGGCGTCCGGATAGACGATCAGCTGCGACCAGCCGCGCCATCCCGCTGCGCCGATTTCCAGTAACGGCAGGCAGCAGGTGGCAGCCAGCAGGACGTGATCGTGCGGCTGCAGTTGCAATCCATCGACCGGCGAAATGGTCTTCTGATCCAGGAACTGCGCGGTGAGCGCACGCAGACGTTGCTGGCGCTGGGCACCGAGGGCGGCGATCCAGGCGCAGCGGTCACACACCGGTTGCCAGAGCGCGTCAGGAATCTCGAGCGGCGGCCGGCGTAGCCAGCGCGTCAACCACTGGATCAGCGGAACATACCCGGCAGAAAGCTGTGCCAGCGCGGCATCATGCGCATGCGCGGGAACAGTGCGTCTCCATCGCTGCCACCACCGCCGGTTGCCGGTGCCGGCTTGTGCTGCGGCGCGCGTGCCGGTGTTGCCGGTTCGCCACTGGGCGTTCTGCCGCGTGCGGCCGAGTTGGTGCTGACACAGCTCTCATGATCGCCGTCGACCAACTGGTCCGATGCCAGGGCGGCAAGCGGAGCCAACAAGAACAGCAGGCAAACCGTGAGTCGGCGCATCGTCCACATCCAGGGCAAGCGGCGTGAGTCCCCGATCATAACGCGCTTTTCACTCCCTCACGCAAGCCGTGCTGGGCGGCTGCGAAGGCTTGGCGCATACTTTCACGGATCGATTTGGGAACCGTTGCCGTGGACGACCGCGCGTTGCTGGCCAAACTTGCAAGCGGCCGGCTGTCCGGCGATGCGCTGGCGCGCGATGCCGGGTTGACCCGTGCCGCGGTGTGGAAGCGCATCCGGAACTTGCGCGCTGCCGGTGTCGACATCGACGGGCGGGCAGGCGATGGCTACCGCCTGGCCGCGCCGCTGGACCTGCTGGATGTTGCGCGTATCCGTGCCGCCATGGCGGCCGACGCGGCAGCGGGCCTGGCCGCGCTGGAGCTGGCCTGGACCCTGGAATCCACCAACACCACGCTGCTGGCACGCCCGGCACCCGAGCGCGGGGTGTCCGTGTTGCTGGCCGAGCGCCAGACCGGCGGGCGCGGTCGACGCGGCCGTCAGTGGACCTCGCCGCTGGCCGCACACATCTATCTATCGGCATCGCGCCGTTTCGGTGGCGGGTTGGGCCAGCTGGCCGGGCTGAGCCTGGCGGTAGGCGTGGCCGTGGCCGAAGCCCTGCGCGGGTGCGGGTTTGCCGATGTCGGTCTGAAGTGGCCCAACGACCTGCTGGCGCGCGGACGCAAGCTGGGCGGGCTGCTGATCGAAGGCGGTGGCGAGATGGCCGGCAATGCGCGCGCGGTGATCGGGCTGGGCTTGAACGTGCACATGCCGCCAGCGTCGGCCGCCGCCATCGACCAGCCCTGGGTGGATCTGGATACCCTGGCCGGCCGTGCGGTGGCGCGCGACACGGTGGTGGCCGCGGTGCTATCGGCGCTGTTGCCGGCACTGGACCTGTTCGAGGCGCAGGGGCTGGCGCCGTTTCTGGACCGGTATGCGGCGCTGGATGTGCTGAGCGGGCGCTCCGTGCAGGTCGAGGAAGCCGGGACTTTGCATCACGGCATCGCGCTCGGCCTGGCCGCCGACGGTGCATTGCGGGTGCAACTGGGCGAAACGCTGCGCCTGTTCCACTCCGGAGAAGTCAGTGTGAGACCTGCATGAGCGAGTGGTTGTTCGACCTGGGGAATTCGCGTTTCAAATACGCGCCGCTGCACGGCAACCGCGCCGGCGATGTGCAGGCGTGGGCGCACGGTGCCGAAGCGATGGATGCGGCCGCGCTGTCGGCGCTGCCGTCCGGGCGCATTGCGCACGTGGCCAGCGTGGCGGCGCCCGCATTGACGCAGCGGATGATCGCTTGCCTGCAGGAGCGCTTCGAGCAGGTGCGCATCGTGCGGACCATGGCCGAATGCGCCGGTATCCGCATCGCCTATGCCGACCCGGGCCGCTTTGGCGTGGATCGGTTTCTGGCCTTGCTGGGCGCACGTGGCGATGCGCCGGTGCTGGTGGCCGGGGTGGGCACCGCGCTGACCATCGACGTGCTCGGTGCCGATGGGCAGCACCACGGCGGGCGGATCTCCGCCTCGCCGACCACCATGCGCGAAGCGCTGCATGCACGCGCGGTGCAATTGCCGGCCAGCGGCGGAGTCTATGCCGAGCTGGCCAACGACACCGACGACGCGCTGACCTCCGGCTGCGATGGCGCGGCGGTGGCGCTGATTGAGCGCAGCCTGCACCACGCACAGTGTAGCCTGGGTGTGCCGGTGCGGCTGCTGGTGCATGGCGGCGGCGCGCCACCGCTGCTGCCGTTGTTGCCCGATGCCAGCTTCCGCGCGGCCTTGGTGCTGGACGGACTGGCGACCTGGGCGATGCATTCGTCCTCGCCGTAAAGCGCTGCCTTATGCGGGTTGGACGAGATGCGTCGGGCCCCCGTGGTCCGCATGGATATCCTGTGGTGGCGGGCTGCCTGGCGCGCCGGCGTCGTAGCCTCATGCAGAGCTGCGCGTTGCCGCCGGCCGGGGCAAGGGGGAGTGCGGTGGCGCGCCGAGCGTGCGTTGCGCGCATGCTGCAGTCGCGCCACGGGACGCTTCGCACTCGCCCCAAGCCGCATGACACGCTCTAAAATCGGCGCATGTACGTACGCGCGCTCATCGTTGTCCTGATCATCCTCAATGCCGGGGTGGCACTGTGGTGGGCCTTGCAGCCACCGCCGGCGCCACCGGCCGCGCCGCCGCAGCCGTCCGGGGTTGCCCGATTGGACCTGTTGCCGATGTTGCCGACCAGGGCGACAGCAGCGGTGCCGCGTCCCGACGCGGCGACCGCCGCGACCCCGGATGCCGCTGCAGCGGCTGATTCCACTGCGCCGGCCTCTGCGGCGACAGCAGCAGCGGCGGTGCCTGTGCCAGCGCCGGCGGTGGCCGAGACCGCCGCGCGTCCAGCGGCAGCGAACAGCACGACCAGATCTGTTGACGAAAGCACCGCCCGCGCCAAGCCGGCTCCAGCGCCGACACCGCCGGCCGCCCCGGAGCGCTGCGTCAGCGTGGGGCCGTATGCGGCACGCAGCGAAGCCGATGCCGCACTGGCGCGTGTCCGCGGCCAGGCCAGCCGCGCCGGCGTGCGCGAGGACACCGACGCCGGGGTCAGCACGTTCCGGGTGATGTTGCCCAACGTGGGCGACCGCGCCGCGGCGCAGGCCCTGGTCAAGCGCATTGCGGCCGCCGGCATCGGCGACTACTACGTGATTGCGCAGGGCGAGGACAACACGGTTGCGCTGGGGCAGTATCAAAGCCGCGAGCGCGCGGAGCGGCGTCAGGCCAGTCTGGTCAGTGCAGGCTTTCCGGCGCAGTTGGTGCCCAGCGGCAACGGTCAATCGCGCTGGTGGATCGATGTGCGCAGCACGGCGGCGGCCGCGGCCTTGCAGAGCGCTGCGGGTGCAACGCGTCAACGATCGCTAGATTGCGCCGCGCTGCGCTAGAATGCGCACCGGCGCGCAACGCGCCCACCAGTGCCGGCATAGCTCAGTTGGTAGAGCAACCGCCTTGTAAGCGGTAGGTCCCCAGTTCGAATCCGGGTGCCGGCACCATCTTGGACACTCCCATCAAGCTTTCGATCGCGCGTGCTGCTGGCGCGCTCGCTGCGTTGTGTCTGTGTCATGCGGGAGCGTGCGCGTGCCTGTGGGCAGGTCGACCTTCGCGTTGATGCCTGGCGGTGGCGTCGATGTCGTCGCACGCCGTTCCCGTACCCCAAGGACTGTTCCGGCCAGAACAAACGCGGCGCGCGTTTCGATACTTTTCGCAAGGGCAGGTGTGTCGGGCGGACGGGGTAGTGGCGCGCGGGCGGGCAGGTCCATTCGCAGGACACCTGCGTGCGGCGATGTCCGCTGCGACGCTGTGGTCTCGACGTGGCTGCGTGCCCGGACCCTCCCCCCAGCGCCTTTCCCGGCGGGAGATGGGCTGGGTCACCGGTAGGGCGCGTTATCGGTGTGAGGCGTGGGTGTCGTGTCGGATTGGGCCGCCAGGAGCACGCGACCTCTCCCTGGCGTGGCGATCAGGCAGGGCGGCCCGCTGACAGCAGGTCCAGCGCGGCCTTGCCGGCGTCTGCGTGCGCGTCGTTGCTCAGGCGCTCGGACAGGGCGGCAATGACGATGGTCAGAGCCTGACGCAGCACGCTATCGGCATCGGCGCTGGCGTCCACCACCTGTTTGCCGGGCAATTGCAGCGCGTTGAAGATCGCGCGGCAGCGTTCCAGGTTGTCCTGGGTTTCGAAGTGGTTGGGCGCGTCGCCACGGGCGCGGATGCGGGCCAGGCCGGTGGGCGGCGGCAGGTCGAGCAGCAACAGCACGTCCGGGCGCGGGGCAAAGGCGTTGCGCTCCAGCAGCGCGTCCAGCGGCAAGCCGGCAGCGCCCTGGTAGGCCACCATCGACGGGAAGTAGCGGTCCAGGATCACGACCTCGCCGCGTGCCAGCGCCGGCGCGATCAAGCTGTCGACGTGTTCGTGGCGGTCGCGGATCAGCAACTCGGCTTCTTCATCGGCGCTGAGGCGGCCGGTGGCGGCGGATTGCCGCAACTGCGTGCCCCAGGGGCCGTTGGTCGGCTCCTTGCTGGAGACCACGCGTGCGCCAGCTGTCTGCAGGGCGGCCGCCAGGTTGCGCGCAAGCGTGGTCTTGCCGGCGCCGTCGATGCCTTCGATCGCGATCAATAGCCCGCCGGGCTTCAGTTCGATTGTCATCGCGCTACTTTATCTGATCGTGGCAATGCAGCAGTAGCCGGCGATCTGGCAGGGCGGTCATCAGGCAGTTGCTGCGGGCGTTGGATCGAGCAACTGCACCGAAGGGCGGGTGCACGACGACCTGAGCAGACATGCGCACATTGCGGCGGCCAGCGGCGATGGCAGTACACCGTCGGCAGGCAGCAGTGGTCGCCGTCGCCGCTATTGCCGATGCTGTATCACGGGTATGTCTTGCGCGATGTCGGGAATGTCCCGATGTCCGCGCTTCTGTCCGCTGGGCATACTGAATAAGTCAGACGCAGCGCTCATTCGTAGTACGACTGAGTCGCGTTTCTGGCTTCAAGGAAGAAGGACGCGTCGCCGCCACCCTAGAGGCGGCATCCCCCGCGTGACGCCCGCTCAGGCCCGTCGTGACCGGATTCCTTGTTTATTTTTGCGCGGCTCACCGCCAGCCCGCCGCAGCGGACCCGCGCCGGTGATCAGCTTGCCGAGGTATAGCGATAGGACAGCAGCGATTTCACCAGGAAGGTGATCTGGGTGGCAGAGCGCGCATCCACGCGCATCACCGGAATACGAAAGCCTTCGGCCGCCAGCGCATCGCGAAATGGCGGCAGCAGAAAGTCCTCGACCTCGTCGGTCATGGTGATGCCCACCGCCAGGCTGGCGTCCGGTGCGATCTGCGAAAACTCACCCAGCAGCGCCAGGGTGGCCTGCAGCATCTGCGGGTCGCGCGCATTGGTCAGCACGATCACGCCCAATGCGCCGTCGCAGACCAGCGGCCACATGAAATCCAGATATTTCTGCCCAGGCACGCCGTAGACGTGCAGCAGCTCGCCGTCTTCCAGCTCGATGGAGCTGTAGTCCAGCGCGACCGTGGTGTAGGTCTTGTCGCCGTAGGCATCCTGGCTGAGCGGCATTTCGGTGCTGACCGGCTCCACGTCGGAGATGGCGCGCACCGCGGTGGTCTTGCCGGCACCCATGCCGCCAACGAACACCAGTTTGTTGGCTGGAAGACTCATGACTGCGCCTGAGAAAGAGAGAGGCCAAACCGACGTGCGACCCAGGAAAAGAACCGGGAATTGCTGCTGTCCGGACGACGCGGCGTTGAAGGCACGGAAATCTCCGCAGTCTGGGCAAGGCCGCTGGCAAGTGCAGCGGCGAACAGGCATTCCACCGTCTGCAGCGGCAGCTTGCAAGCATTGGCCAGCGCCTGCGGGCGCCACGGGCGCGCATGCAGGTGAGCGATGGCCAGCAGGTGCGCAGGCGAACTTGTCTCTGCGCTGAGTTCAGGCCACTGCCGTAGCTGCAACGCATGGCTGGGTTCCACTGCCGGCAGCGCGGGGCGCAGGTGCTCGGGCAAGGCGAAATACAGCGCTTCGAACGAGAGGCGTTGCGTCAGTGCGGCATCGGCGTCGTCGGCCACGCGCTGCCAACCGGGCCGATCCAGCGCGGCAACGAGCTCGGGCAGCGACACGCCGGCTGGCAGGTGCATGCAGCGACCGGATGGATCCACGCGCACCTGCAGGCGCGCATGCCGCAGCAGCACCGGGCCTGCGCCGAATTCGCCGCGGCAATGGCGCAGCAGCAGCGCCGGTTCGGCGACCTGTGCGGTGTGTGGCGAGGACAGCAGCAGACGCATCTGCTCGTTGAGTTCGCGCACGGTGGCACCGTGCTTGAGCCAGGCGCCGGCAACAGGCGTGCGCGAAACCACCAACACACGCACCGGCTGGCCTTGCAATGCCTGCCATGCAGCAAGACCGTCGGCCGTTTCCAGGCCCAGCACCACCACGTCGGCCGCGTGCTGCGGCCATTCGCCCAGCTGCACGTCGATGCGCTCGGCAAGCAGCAGCGAGCACGCCAGTTTCAGGCGCGTGGTGTGCAGCAGGTCCAGGCCGGCCGTGGCGACCCGCATGGCGTGGATGGGTGTGGTCATGGGAGGGCGCCGTCGGGGCGCAACAGAACGGCGACGCCTGCCGGTCCGCACCGGCAGGCAGGGTCGGTGACGCGGAGGCGCCGCCGGTCAGGCATCAACCGAAATCCAGGGTCTTTTCGAACGCCTTGAGCTCGTGGCGCGCCATGGCCAGATTGGCCTTGGAGCGGTCCAGCACGACATACAGAAACAGCGTGCCGTTGCTTTCGAGCGGACGCAGCAGGTGGTACTGGCGCGACAGCGTGATCAGGATGTCTTCGATCGTGTCGTGCAGACCGAGCTGCTCGGCGATGCGGCGTTTGGCACGCACCACTTCGGTGTTGCCGGCCGCAGCCAGCTCGAGGTTGAGTTCGGTGCCGCCGGTCATGCCCAGGGCCATGCCGCTGTCGCTGTCGACCAGCGCGGCGCCGACAAAACCGGCGAGCGAATGCAGTTGTTCCAGATTGAGTTTCGACATCGGTGGTCCCCTTCCAAACGGTGAGAAAAATTGGTGCGCTCGTGCAAGCACAAACAATGCCAACGGCATCAGCCGGCCGGCTGCGCCAGTGCAGTGGCCAGGCGGCCGGCGCAATCGCGCGCGTTGAACAGCAGTGCGGCGGCATTGAGGTCGGCGCTGCCCACGGCGGTCAGCGTCAGCGGTTTGTCGGCCCGGATGCGGATCAGCACCAACTGCCCGCCACGCGTGCTGATGGTGGCGTAATCGGCTTCGCTCAGGCTCGACTCGCGCGCCAGCGTCTCGCCCAGGGTCAGGAACGAATTGGCCATCGCGGCCAGGCGACGCCCGTCCACACCCAGGCTGGATTGCTCGGTGATGGCGCGGCCATCGGCGGTAGACAGCATCAACAGCCGGATACCCGGCTCGCGCTCGATGGTCTGCGCGAATTCGCGCCCGATCCGGTGCAGGTCGTACTGATGCGACGCCCGCGCGACCTCGCCCACGGCAGCCTTGACGACCTGGTTGACGGCGTTATGCGGCATGAAACTCCCCTGTTGCTGATGGCCCGAGCGCGTACGTGATGCGTGTCCTGCGCTGGCCGGCGCACCATACCATCGAGGTATTAGAGCGCAGTCACACCAGCCTCAGGCGCTTAACTGGGCGGTCAGACAAGCAGAATGTGCAAAGTCCAGCGCGCCACAAACTGCCGTGGCACGTCACTGTAGCGGCGCGTCGAGGCAGATCTAAACCTGTTCGTTTTGTCTGCAGACAGATGCAATCCCCATGCCGTGCTGCGCTGCCGCGCGTCACTGCGCGGGCGCGCCACTAGACTGCACGGCTTTATCGATGCTGGAGCAATACATGGCAACGCAGTACGTGCCGGTTTCCCTGATTGGCGTTCCCACCGACATCGGTGCCGGCCACCGCGGCGCACGGATGGGGCCGGAGGCGCTGCGCATCGCCGGCCTGCAGGAGGCCTTGATCGGCCGTGGCGTGGAGGTGCGCGACCTGGGCAACCTGGACGGCCCGCGCAATCCCTGGCAGGCGCCGCAGGCCGGTTACCGCCATCTGGACGAGGTGGTCGCCTGGAACCAGGCGCTGATGGACGCCAGCTACGCCGAGCTGCAGGCCGGACGCATGCCGATCATGCTGGGCGGCGACCACTGCCTGGGCATCGGTTCGATCACCGCGGTGGCCAGGTACTGCCGCGAGCAGGGGCGCCCGCTGCGGGTGCTGTGGCTGGATGCGCATTCGGATTTCAACACCAGTGAAGTGACCCCGTCTGGCAATGTGCACGGCATGCCGGTGGCCTGCCTGTGCGGGTTGGGCCCGCAGGCGCTGACGCACCTGGGTGGCAGTGCGCCGGCGCTGCTGCCCGAACAGGTGCGGCAGATCGGCATCCGCTCGGTGGACCCGGAAGAAAAACGCCTGATCAAGCAGCACCGCATCGACGTCTATGACATGCGTTACATCGACGAAGCGGGGATGAAGCGCACCATGGAAGCCGCGCTGCAGGGCATGAGCGCCGACACCCAGCTGCACGTGAGCTTCGATGTGGATTTCCTGGACCCCAGCATCGCGCCGGGCGTGGGCACCACGGTGCCGGGCGGCCCCAATTACCGGGAGGCGCAACTGGTGATGGAGATGATTGCCGATACCGGGCGAATGGGCTCGCTGGATATCGTCGAGCTCAATCCGGTACTGGACAACCGCAACGCCACCGCCGAGCTGGCGGTGGATCTGGTCGAAAGCCTGTTCGGCAAGTCGACCCTGATGCGAGATTGATCCAGCGCTGAACGCAGCGTGCCCTCGTTCACATCAAATCCACGTCCGCGCAGTCAGATTTGGCGCCAAGCGAGGTGCGTTGGCACCGGGCGCAGACCGAGGAAGAGCAATGAAACGACTGCTGACACTAATGGTGCTGGGCCTGTTCTCGGCCGGCGTGATGACGGGCTGCAACACCATGGCCGGCGCCGGCAAGGATATGCAGGGTGCGGGCGACAAGGTCGAAAAGACCGCCGATAAATGCAGCGACGGTAAGTGCTGATTCGTCACCGTCGCGTGGCACGTGTTTGATGTGATTGATCTGCGGCAACACGCCGCTTTACCCACGAAGGAGTTTGTTATGAAGCGTGCAATTGTGCTGCTGGTGCTGTCGATGTTCTCGGTCGCGATGCTGTCGGGTTGCAACACCGTCGCAGGTGCTGGCAAGGACGTGCAGGGTGCCGGCGAGAAAGTGGAAGACGCAGCGCGTAAGTGATCTGACGCCGCATGCAACAAAAAACGGGCCGCAAGGCCCGTTTTTTTTGTCCGGCATCGGGCGCGCTCTGGCCGATGTGCACCGCATCGCCGCCGTCGCCCCGCCTGCCTGCGGATGTGGCACAACGCTGCACGCGCCTGTTCAGTGCGGTGATCGCCGGCTTGACACCTCTTGATGCACAACAAACGCGCGCGTGGGCAACCTGCCGGCACGGTCAATCGCGGCCGCATCAGCGGAGTCAACGCAATGAACACTGACATCATTTCCGGCAAGTGGACCCAACTCAAAGGCAAGGCACAGGCCAAGTGGGGCGACCTCACCGACGACGATTTCAAGGTTGCCGAAGGCAATGCGGAATATCTGCAGGGCAAGCTGCAGGAACGCTATGGCTGGGACCGCGACCGCGCCCAGACCGAGGTCCGCGCGTTCGAGAAGTCGCTGCGCGACGACACCTGATCGGCAGGCACTCGCGCTCCCGCAAGGTGAGCGAGAGTGCCCGGTACCGATGCACGCAACGGGCCGCGCTATGCGGCCCGTTGCGCGTCTGGCAGGGACGTCGTCGGTGGTGATGGGATGGGCAGCACGCGGAACCGTTAAACTCGCGCGCTGACTCCCTGGCATTACGCAGATGACCACTCGCGTTCTCACCGGCATTACCACCTCCGGCACCCCGCACCTTGGCAACTACGTCGGCGCGATCCGCCCGGCCATCCAGGCCAGCGCTGGCGACGACGCGGAGAGCTTCTATTTCCTGGCCGACCTGCACAGCCTGATCAAGGCGCAGGATCCGGCGCGCACGCAGCGCTCCACCCTGGAAATCGCCGCAAGCTGGCTGGCCTGCGGCCTGGACCCGGACAAGGTCTGGTTCTATCGCCAGTCCGATGTGCCCGAGACCACCGAGTTGATGTGGTTGCTCACCTGCGTGGCCGGCAAGGGCATCCTCAATCGCGCCCATGCCTACAAGGCGGCGGTGGACAAGAATCGTGCCGACGGTGAGGACGACGATGCAGGCGTGAGTGCGGGCTTGTTCATGTACCCGGTGCTGATGGCGGCGGATATCTTGATCTTCAACGCGCACAAGGTGCCGGTGGGGCGCGATCAGATCCAGCACATCGAAATGGCGCGAGATTTTGCCCAACGCTTCAATCATGTGTACGGCCGCGACTTCTTTACCCTGCCCGATGCGGTGATCGACGAGCAGGTGTCCACCTTGCCGGGCCTGGATGGCCGCAAGATGAGCAAGAGCTACGGCAATACGATTGCGCTGTTCGCCCCGCGCGAGGAACTGCGCAAGCTGGTGTTCTCGATCCTGACCGATTCGCGTGCGCCGGGCCAGGCCAAGGACACGCAGGGGTCGGCGTTGTTCCAGCTGTATCAGGCTTTCGCCACGCCGCAGGAAACCGCTGCATTTGCCCAGGCATTTGCCGACGGCATCGGCTGGGGCGATGCCAAGCAACAGCTGTTCGAGCGGATCGATCGGGAGATCGCGCCGCTGCGCGCGCGTTACGAAGCATTGATGGCCGAGCCGGCCAAGATCGAAGCGATTCTGCGCGCCGGTGGTGCGCGCCTGCGTGCGCGCTATGCCACGCCACTGCTGGCCGAGCTGCGCAATGCGGTGGGTCTGCGCGATCTATCCGATCAGGCCGGTCCTGCGGCCGCGCAGGCGGGCGAGAAGATCGCCTTGCCGGTGTTCAAGCAATACCGCGAAAACGATGGCCAGTTCTATTTCAAGTTGAACGATGGGGCCGGTGCGCTGCTGCTGCAGAGCGACGGTTTTGCCTCGCCGCGCGATGCAGGCCAGCTGATCGCGCGGCTGAAACAGGCCGGGCAGGCCAGCGATCTGCAGTTGCCGGGCGTGCATGCGCAGGCGCACGTCGATGCGATTCTTGCGGCGATCCAGGTGCTGCGCGACGCGTGACCGAGGCACGCGCGCAAGCGGCGGCGGCAGCCTTGCACGCGTGCTGATCGCATCCCGCGTGCGGCGCCGAGATCGATCACGTCGCCTGCCAGGTGTTTGAATCACTTGCGTTAATTCATCGTTGCCTGGAACCGTCGGCACACCGCGCACGCAGTGCCTGCGCCTACACTGCGGCTGTCTTCATCGTCACGGGGCAGGAATGACAGCACTGGCCGATTCCAGCATCCACACCGTCGACACCGGCTTCGGCGGCGTGCAGTTCGACGCGGCGTATCTGATTGTCGAGGCGCAACGCGGGGCGTTTGTCGATTGCGGGACCTCGCTGTCGGTGCCGCACATGTTGGCGGCAGTGCAGGCGGCCGGATTGACGCCTGCGCAGGTGGAATGGTTGATCCTGACCCATGTGCACCTGGATCACGCCGGCGGTGCCGGGGCCTTGCTGCAACATCTGCCCAATGCGCGCGTGCTGGTGCATCCACGCGGTGCGCCGCATCTGATCGACCCCGCACGCCTGATTGCCGGCGCTACCGCGGTGTATGGCGAGGCGGAAATGGCGCGCAGCTACGGCGAGATCGTGCCGGTGCCTGCCGAGCGCGTGGTGGAGGCGGTCGATGGTCAATCGGTGCTGCTGGGCGAACGTGCGCTGCGCACGATCGATACGCCCGGACATGCGCGCCATCATCTGTGCGTGTGGGACGCGCGCAGTCGCAGCTGGTTCACCGGCGACACGTTCGGGCTGTCGTATCGCCAGCTCGATAGCGCGCAAGGCGCCTTCATCGTGCCGACCTCCTCGCCGGTGCAGTTCGAGCCGGAGGCGATGCTGCAGTCGATCGCCCGCTTGATGGAGGTTGCGCCGCAGGCGATGTATCTCACCCATTACGGTCGGGTCACCGCGCCCGAGCCGCTGGCGCGCGCATTGACGCAGCAGATCCATGCGATGACCGAGATTGCGCTGGGCTGCGCAGCACGTGCGGACCGTCACCGCTGCATGGTGGCGGCGTTGACCGAGTTGTATCTGGAGCGCGCGCGCCAACATGGTTGCCGCCTGGACGATGCGGCGGTGGAGCAGTTGCTGGCCATCGATATCGAGCTCAATGCACAGGGCCTGGCGTGCTGGCTGGATCGCGCGACGCGCTAGCCTCTTGGAGTAGCTGGCACTTGCAGCGTGTCCCGCGATGGTGGGTGGATAAGGCCCTGCAGCAAGTGACAGACCAACTGCCCCACAACTGCACCATCTACGCTAGCCAATCATTTCCGGATGCCGAGATTTCGCGCCTTGCGGGCGCGGGCTATCTTCAAGCCTGGTGAGTCGAGTGCGCGGTGCCCTCACCGCTTGCGGGACACGCCGTGACCCGTCCATGGGAGCTCGATGGCGGCACCCATGCCGCCAACGGTCCGGCAAGCGGCGAGGGCACCGCACCAGACAGGTTGTCGGTGACCCTCTTCAACGCTCCATCATTGCTCGGCTTGAAGCGGGAAGCTCACCGCGCACGCAGCCATATCGACAGTGTCAGTGATGGCCAGATCACAAACACGCACACCGTCCATTTCGACGGTCGTTGCCCGCGCGCACCATCGCGGAAGGTCCTATCGGGACGTACGGGCGGGGTGCTCTGCGATGGCGTGCTGGCCAGCGTCCTGGCGCCAAACCAGGAATCGTCTGCTCTCAGCCAAGCGTCCAGCTCCTCCGATTGGATGCAGTGTCCTGGCATACCCCTCCAGTGTTGGCCGCGCGCTTGTAAACTGTGTGTCATCTACCTGTTGCAAGGCCTTGCCGTGAACCCGATGCGCATCCTGTTGTTGTCTGCCTGCCTGTTCGTGGGAGGTGTGGCGCAGGCCGCCAACGATCTGCCCGGTGGCGGCATCGATGCCGAGGCGTTGTCGCGGCACGTGCGGCTTCTGGCATCGGATGAATTCGAAGGCCGTGCGCCGGCCAGCGCCGGCGAGCAGCGCACGGTCGATTATCTGGTCGAGCAGTTCAAGGCCGCGGGCGTGCAGCCGGGTGGCGAGCAGGGTGGCTGGACCCAGGCCGTGCCGCTGGTCCGTGCGCAGGTGGATGGCCCGGTCGGGGCGATGTTGCGTGTGGGCGGCAAGACGCAGGCGTTGGTCAACGGTACCGATGTGACCTTGCAGAGCCTGCGGCCGATCGACAAGGTGGCGTTGAAGAATGCGCCGCTGGTGTTCGTCGGCTACGGCATCAGCGCGCCGGAGCGGCAGTGGGACGACTACAAGGGCGTGGACCTGCGCGGCAAGATCGCCGTGGTGCTGATCAACGATGCCGACTTCGACACCGCACAGCCCGGTGCGTTCGACGGCAAGGCGGTCACCTACTACGGCCGTTGGACCTACAAGTACGAAGAAGCCGCTCGCCGCGGCGCCGCCGGTGTGCTGATCGTGCACGAGACCGCGCCGGCCGCGTATGGCTGGGCCACGGTGCAGAGCTCGGGCCTGTCGCCGTTGTTCGATATCGAACGCAGCGATGCCGATGCCCGCGCGCAGCATGTGCCGGTGCGCGGCTGGATGCAGCGGACCCTGGCCACGTCGCTGTTCAAGCAGGCCGGGCTGGATTTCGAACAGGCCAAGCAGCGCGCGCAACAGCGCGACTTCGTACCGATGCCGCTGGGCGATGCCACGTTGTCGGTGGACTTCAAGCTCAAGCGCGAACGCGTGGTGACGCATAACGTGGTGGCCAAGCTCACCGGCAGCCAGCATCCGGACGAGACGGTGATCTTCTCCGCGCACTGGGATGCGTTCGGGATCGGCAAGGCCGATGCCAGCGGCGACACGGTGCGGCGCGGAGCAGTGGACAACGCCACCGGCGTGGCCAGCGTGCTGGAACTGGCGCGCGTGTTCGCCGCCGGCCCCAAACCGCAGCGCACGCTGTATTTCATTGCATTGACCGCCGAAGAAAAGGGCCTGCTCGGCGCCAACTATTACGCCGCCCATCCGCTGGCGCCGTTGGACAAGACCGTGGCGGTACTCAACATGGAGATGTTCAGCCCGGATGGCCCGACGCGCGATATCGCGTCGTGGGGCCGTGGCCGCGTGTCGCTGGAAGGCGATCTGGAACAGGCAGCCAGGGCGCGCGATCGCACCTACTCGCCGGACCCGAATCTGGAAGCGGGCTTCTTTTACCGCGCCGACCATTTCGCCTTCGCGCGTATGGGCGTGCCGGCGATCACTGCAGGCCCGGGTCTGGACATGCGCAAGGGCGGCGTCAAGGCGGGCAAGGCGTTGCGCGATAAATACTTTGCCGACTGCTACCACCAGCCCTGCGACCGCTGGACCCCGCAGTGGGATGCCACCGGGCATGCGGCTGATACCACGCTGGTCTACGACGTGGGCGTGGCGCTGGCCAACGGCCGGCAGTGGCCGAGCTGGCAGGATGGCTCGGAGTTCAAGGCCATCCGCGCCAGGAGCGATGCCGCGCGCAAGTAAGGCCTGACTGGTGTGACGCCCGGCGCGGCTTTACCGGCCCGGGCGTTGCGTGGCCATCGCTGGCCGTGCACGCTGCCTGCAACGGCCCGGGCGCGGAGCATCGGCTGCGGCTTTACGTGTTGCGTTTGCCACATGGATAGCGCTTGCGCAGTGCCTCGATGATCAGGCCGGGGGCCGCCTCGTCCAGGCGCGCATCGGGTAGCGCGACAAGGTCGGCGATGATGGCCTGCAGGTCCGGCAGGTCTGCCTGGCCCGCAGGCAGGCACCATTGCGTGCGATAGCTGGTGCTGGCCACGCCGAGCACATAGGCGCCGGCGCGACTGGCCGACACCATGACCTTGAGTTCGGGCTGGTTCGGCGCGTCGATCTCCGGCGCCAGCGAGCCGTCCAGCCCGGCCTCGATCAATTTGCGTCCACTGAGCTCCCACGGCTCGAGCGTACGTGCCGCTGCAGTGGTGGATAAGACGGTCAGGGCGGCCATGGCAAGCCAGGGAAGGCGACGCTGCATCTGCGCTCCGGCACGAGGGTTGAGCTGCACGATAGCGCGCGAAGCGGGCAAGGGCATGCATGCAGCGGCTCAGGGCAGCTATCGAAACGACCGTGCCCCTGCGCCAGGCGGTCGCGGCCGGTGCTTTGGTGCGGCATGTACCGCGCGTAGACTGCGGTTCCGAGCGCGCCTTGCACACCCACCTGACGATTGCCCGCTACGTGTTGGTAGCCGTTGCTGGAGCGACCAGCACAACGCGTGCGCGACCAGCAACGCGCGCGGCCGGTGCCCGGCAGTGGCAGGGACGGTCGATCGGTTGCAGTCCCTGCGCATGATCCACATCGCGCCTGTCGGCCGGCTCTTGCGTCGCGTCAAACAGCTGCTGCGGTTGCGCGCATCGACACGCCAGCGCTGCCGTAGTGGTGCCGCATGCCGTCCCTGCGCCTGGTACACGCTTGCCAGCTGCCCCCCAGCCGTCTTCGGGTTTGGGCAGGTGCTCTAGAATGGCGGCTTCCGCTGCACTTGGCTCTGTTCCGATGTCTTCCTCTCACGACGCTGCAGCGCCTGCGCGCAGCGGGCTGGTCGCTGTTGCGTTGCTGCTGGTCTATGTGGTCTGGGGCTCGACCTATCTGGCGATCCGGTTTGCGCTGGAAGGCGGCGCGCAGCCGCTGACGATGGTGTCCGGCGCGCGCTTCATCATCGCCGGCAGCGTGCTCTACAGCGTGCTGCGCTGGCGGGGCGTGGCGGCGCCGACGCGTGCGCAATGGAAGAACGTGGCCTTGATGGGCGCAGCGTTGCTGCTGCTGGGCAACGGCATGGTGGTGCTGGCAGAGCGCAGCGTGTCCTCGGGCTTGGCCGCCACGGCGGTGGCGTCGGTGCCGCTGTGGATGGCGCTATTCGGCGCGTTGCGCGGGCAGCACGCCAGCGGCGGCGAATGGCTGGGCATCGTGATCGGATTCGTGGGCGTGGTGTGGCTCAACGCCGGCAGCAGCCTCACCGCAACGCCGGGAGGATTGGTGTTGCTGCTGATCGCGCCGATCGGCTGGGCATTCGGCTCGGTGTGGTCGCGCGGACGCGATCTGCCGTCGCCCTTCATGACCGCCGCCGGGCAGATGCTGTGCGGCGGCGTGTTGCTGGTGAGCACCGGCCTGCTGATCGGCGAGCGCCCGCATGCCTGGCCAACGCCGCATGGACTGATGGCCGTGGCGTATCTGTGCGTGTTCGGCTCGATCGTGGCGTTCACCGCGTACGTGTGGCTGCTGCATCACGTACGCCCGGCGCTGGCCGGCAGCTATGCCTACGTCAATCCGGTGATTGCGGTGGCGTTGGGGGCGTGGCTGGGACATGAGCGCTTCACCGCGCACGACATCGGCGCGATGGCAGTGATTCTGGGTGGCGTGCTGGTGGTCACCCTGGCCAGGGCGCGGCGATGAGCGCGCCTGTGCCGGTGTCGGCGGTGGAAGCGCGGCGCGGTCTGCTGATGACCGCCGCGAGCTTTGTGATCTGGGGCCTGGTGCCGTTGTATTGGCATCTGCTCAAGGTGGTGCCGTCGCTGCAGATCATTGCGCACCGCATCGTGTGGAGCGCGCTGCTGGTGGTGGCTTGGCTGGTGGCGAGCTCGGGGCTGCGTTGGTGGCGCACGATCGCCGCGCAGCCGCGCGCGTTGTGGATGCTGGCCGCCAGCAGCGTGGCGATTGCCTTCAATTGGGGCCTGTATATCTGGGCCATCAACGCCGGGCATGTGATCGAAGCCAGCCTGGGCTACTTCATCAATCCACTGCTGAGCGTATTGCTGGGCGTGCTGGTGCTGAAAGAGCGCCTGCGCGGCATCCAGTGGCTGGCGGTGGCGTGCGCCGCCATCGGCGTGCTGTGGCTGACCATCGATGCCGGCGCACCGCCGTGGATCGCGCTGGGGCTGGCGGTCTCGTTCGGCCTCTACGGATTGCTGCGCAAGCTGGTGGCAGTGGACCCGGTGGCCGGCCTGGGCGTGGAAAGCGTGTATCTGTTCTTGCCGGCACTGCTGCTGGCGGCCTGGGGCGAGCAGGGCCACGGCGGCGCGTTCTTCAGCGGCTGGGATCTGCGGACCGATCTGCTGCTGATCTTCGGCGGCGTGGTGACGGCAGTGCCGCTGATCGGATTTGCGTACGGCGTGCGGCGCATCCCGCTGTCGCTGGTGGGCATCCTGCAGTACATCGGGCCGAGCCTGCAGTTGTTGCTGGGGGTGTGGTTCTTCCATGAGCCGTTCGACCAGGGGCGTGCGATCGGCTTCGCTGCGATCTGGATCGGGCTGCTGCTGTTCGTCGGCGACAGCGTGCTGCGCGCGCGGCAGCCGGTACCGGCGCGCTGAGCGGGTGCCGGGCGGCGTCCTGTACACAGGACGCAGCGGCTGCGGCGATCAGCTACTGGGCACCGGTACCGGCATCGCAACCGCCAGCGTGGAGGTCGGCAGTGCCTGCGGGGCAGGGCAGTGGCCCGGGCTTTGTTGAACCTGCGCCAGCCAGTGGTCGATCGGTGCGCCGAGCAGGTCCAGCCGCAACGGGAGGCTCAGATGCGTTTCGCCGGGCAACTCGACGTAATGCGCGCGCGTGCTGACCAGCGCCAGGGCGCGGCCATGCGCCACCGGAATGTGCTGGTCGGCATCGCCATGCAGCAGCAGCACGCAGCTGCGCGTGTCGGCCAGCGCCTGCGCCACATCGACGTGGTCCAGATCCAGCTTGAGCTGGGTGTCGGCGGCGGCGATCACCGCATCCAGATTCTGGTCGGCATAGCGCCAGCGCGCATACGCCGCCACCGCGTGCCCGCGCCAGCCGCTGGGCTGGCTGGTCAGCAGATGCGGCACCATGTCGCGGATGCCGCGCCCGGCGTTGGCGAAGGATTCCATCGCCACCACGCCGGCCACGCGCGGCCCAAGCTTGTCGGCAGTGAACAGCGCGGTGGCCGCGCCATAGGAAATGCCGAACAGATACAGTGGCCCGTGGATTTCGCCGCGCGGCTGCAGTGCGTTGATGACATCGATCACGTCGTCGGACTCGCGCGTGCCGTAGCCCGACGGCCCGCCGCCGGAATGGCCGTGGTTGCGCAGATCGATGGTGATCACCCGGTAGCCGGCCTGTGCCAGTTGCAGCGACCACGGCAACAGCGAATCGCCGTCCATCATCCAGCCGTGCAGCACCACCACGGTGCCACGCGGCGCTGGCGGCGGCACGTGGGGTACGCTGAAGCTGAAATCTACATCCAGCGCATGCGCCGGGTCGTTGCGCTGGCCCAGGTAGCGGTAGCGCATGGCGTACTGACCCGGATCGATCGCACGCCAGAAGATCGGCACCTGATCGCGCGTGGTCACGTGGCCGCTGCGGCTGGGCACCGTGGCGATGGTGGCGGCGATGCGTTCTTCGTCCAGCAACGGCGACACGCCGCCGGGCGCGACCAGGCGCTCGCTGAGCGAGGTGGAGGACGAAGAACAGCCGGCCAGCCACAGGCAGGCGCAGGCCAGCAGAAACAGGCGCGTCATGGCAGTACATCGCTGGATCAAACGGCCGAGCAGGCTACGGCCTGCCCGGCCCGCGCATCTACCGCACTGCGGTGACAAAACGATGACAGCCTGCAATACATTCAGATACCGAAAGCACGCGCCTTGCTCGACTCTACGAATCCCGAATCCCGACGGGCCAAAGGCCCGCCTACACCTCACGCAATGCCGTGGTGATCGGCAAGCGCGCCGCCCGCAACGCCGGGAACAACCCCCCGACCAGGCCAATGCCCAGCGCCCATTTCAAGCCGCTCCACAGCAGCTCCGGCGACACCTTGAACTGGAACACCACCTGGCTGAAGTTGTTGCCCAGCGTGGAGACGGTATAGCCGTTGAACACCGCCCAGGCGATCAATCCGCCCAGCAACCCGCCCAGCAGTGCCAGCAACATGGTTTCCAGCATCAGCGCCATGATCACCGGCGTGCCGCGAAACCCGATCGCGCGCATCGTGGCGATCTCGCGCGCACGCGTGGCCACCGCCGCGTACATGGTGTTGAGCGCGCCGAACACCGCGCCCACCGCCATGATCGCGCCGATCACCGTGCCCAGGATGCTGATCAACCTGTTCAACCCGCCGCCCTGCTTGCCGTAATACGCGCGGGTGGTTTCCACATCCAGCTTGAGCCGCGGGTCGGCCGCCATGGCCGTCTTGAACTGATCGAAGCCGGCCTTGCCGGCGGTACGCACGGTGATCGACTGGTACGCGCGGCGGTTGTAGGTGGTGGCCAGCGTCTGCGCATCGGTCCACATCTCCGAGTCGTGCGCATCGCCGGAGGCGAACACGCCCACCACCGTCCATTGCTGGCTGCCCAGGGTCAGCGTGTTGCCCAGCTCCAGGCCGCGGAACTGGTTCAACGCGCCCTTGCCGACCACCATCTCGCGCAGGCCGGTGGTGAAGCGGCGGCCCTGCACGATCTTGACCTTGTCGTGCACGCCCCAGGCCTGCTCGCCCACGCCACGCAACTGCGCGTTGACGTCGGTGCCATCGGAGCGCGAGGCGATGTTGACCACCTGCGACAACTCCGGCGATACCATCGGGCGCCCGTTGGCATCGGCGGCAATGCCGGGCAGGCTGCCGATCAGCGGCACCAGGTCGCGGGTGATCACCGAGTTGGTTTCCGCCTGCGAGCCGCCACGCAAGACGATCGCGGTGGTGTCGTCGCCGGTGCTGTTGAGCGTGGCCTGGAAGCCCTGGCCCATCGCCAGCATCGCCACCAGCACGCCGACCACGCCGGCAATGCCGACCACGATCACCGACGTGGACCCCCAGCGTTGCGGCAGGCTGGCGATGCCGATGCGCGCGGCCGCCAGCGACAGGCGGCCCGTGCGCGTGACCGCCAGCCACACCGCCAGCAGCACCGCGATCGGCAGCAACCACATCCACGGCAGCACGATCCACAGCCCCAGGCCGAGCGCCAGCAGCACGATGGACAACAAGGTAACGCCACGATCTTTCCATTTGCGTTGCATGTGCATGCTCCTGTCAGCGGCCGGCGAGGGCATCGACGATCTTCAAGCGCTGCGCGCGTAACGCCGGCAGCACACCCACCACGATGCCGATGCCGGCCATCAGGCCAAACGCCACCAGCCAGGTCTGCAGCGGCACGGTCTGGGTGGGCATCAGCCCGCCGCTGCGCGCGGACACCGCAGGGATGACCAAGGCTGCCAGGCCCATGCCGATCAGGCCACCCAGGCCGATCAACAACACCGATTCGATCATCACCAGGCTCAGCACCGTGCGATCCTGAAAGCCCAGCGTCTTGAGTGTGGCCAGCTCCGGAATGCGCTCGCGTACCGCCTGCGCCATGGTGTTGCCGGTCAGCAGCAGCAAGGTGAAGAACACCGCGGCCATGATCGAGGTGACGATCAGCCCGATATCGGCAAACTGCTTGACGAAGGCCTGCTGAAACGCCGATTCGGTTTGCGATTTGGTCTCGTGATCGGAGTTGGCCGACAACGCATCGATGGCCTGCGCCACGCGCGAGGCCTGGTCGGGGTTGCTCAGGGTCACCGTCAACCAGCTCACCTGGTTCTTGATGTAGTCGTTGGATTCGTCGAAGTATTTCCAGTTCATCATCAACTGGCGCTCCTGATTGGCCGCCACGGTGCGGTCTTTCACACGAAAGATGCCGACCAGTTGCAGCGGCCAGTCGTTGCTGCCGCCGCGCGGGAAGATGGTGGCCTGCAACGGGATGGTGTCGCCGAGCTTCCAGCCGAATTCCTTGGCCAGGGTTTCGCCGACCACCGCGCCGGTGCGCGTGGTCTGGAACGCCTTGAGCTGGTCCTTGGGCAGCGCGTATTCGCTGTAGACATCGAAAAAGTTCGGCGCCACCGAAAAGTTGGCGAAGAAGTTCTTCGGGTCGCGATAGATGCCGCCGAACCACATCGCCGAGGTCACATCGCGTACGCCCGGCACGCTGCGCACCTGCGCTTCCAGCCGGATCGGTAGCGACTGGGTGATCGACAGGCGCGAGGCCACCACCAGGCGGTCGACGCCGCTGACGCTGCCGCCGGAGTTGAAGGCCACGCGTACCGAATCCAGCATGCCGAACAATAAGAACGCAGCCACCACAGACAACAAGGTCAGCAAGGTCCGCGTCTTGCTGCGGAACAACTGCGCCCATACCAGCGAGAAATACTTCATGGCAGCGCTCCCTTAGAGCGCGAGTGGCGCGTCGGCCAGCTCGCCCTTGTCCAGATGGATGGTGTGGGTGGCGTACTCGGCAGCCTTGGGGTCGTGGGTGACCATGACGATGGTCTTGCCGTGCTCGCGGTTGAGTTCCTGCAGCAGGCGCAGGATTTCTTCGGCATTGTGGCGGTCCAGATCGCCGGTGGGCTCGTCGCAGATCAGAAAGGTCGGGTCGGACACGATGGCGCGCGCAATCGCCACGCGCTGCTGCTGGCCGCCGGACAACTCGCTGGGCTTGTGGTTGCGGCGTTCCTGCAGGCCCACCAGGGTCAAGGCGATCTCCGCATTGCGCTTGCGCTGGCCGGCATTGAGCGAGGTCAGCAGCAGCGGCAATTCCACATTCTTCTGCGCGGTGAGCATCGGCATCAGGTTGTAGAACTGGAACACGAAGCCGACGTGGTGGCTGCGCCAGGTGGCGAGTTGCCCACCACTCATGCGGTCGATGCGCTCGCCTTCGATTTCGATCTCGCCTCCGCTGGGGGTGTCCAGCCCGCCGATCAGGTTGAGCAAGGTGGTCTTGCCCGAACCGGACGGGCCCATCAACGCAACGAAATCGCCGGCGGCGATTTCCAGATCGATGCCGTGCAGCACCTGCACCTGCTCCGGGCCGCGTTGGTAGGTCTTGGTGATGTTGCGCAAGCTGACGAGAGCGGTCATGGCGACTCCTGGCGATGCAATGGGATGAGGAAGCGGTGCGGCACAGCGACTGCGACTGCAAGAGCGGCGATGCGATGCACGACGACGGTAAGGCGATCAAGCGGCAGCGCGTTGCTGCGCGGTGTGCGAGGCGAGCCAACCCAGCCGGATCGCCGTATGCAGCACTCGCGGGTAACCTCGTGTTCGATGCCGTTCGAAGCCCTTCAAACAGCACAACAACCTGCTTCAGGCCGATGGGCTGGATCGCGTTCGGCTCTCCAGCGAGGATGTTTCATTGCAGCAAGCCCATCCGGATGCAGCGTGGTGGGGACAACATCGCTACGGTGCTGCGAGCGATAACGCGGACCGGCGCTGTGTTCGCCGGGCCAGCCATTACTGCGCAGCGTCCGCATCCGCTTCGGCCACGGTGTCGCCATCCTTCAATGCCGTTGGCGGGTTGAGCACCACACTGTCGCCGGCACGCAATCCGGACACCACCTGGCGGTCTTCGCCCATGGTCATGCCGGTGGTGACGGCGCGCTCGCTGACCGCGTTGCGCTCGCCGACCACGAAGGCCACGGTGCGCGTATCGCGTTCGACCAGCGCCGCTGCGGGCACGCGCACGCCTTGCGGCTTGGCGGCTTCCTGCGGCTTGGCCTGCTCCAGAAAGCTCACCCGCACGCCCATTTCCGGCACGATGCGCGGGTCCTTGACCTTGAGCGCCACGCGCACTTTCACCGTCGCCTTGCCGCGGTCTGCGGTAGGGATGATGGCGATCACCTCGCCAGGAATCTTCCATTCCGGGTAGGCGTTGAGCACCGCTTCCACGGGCATCTTCGGCTGCACCCGGCCGATATACGACTCTCCCACTTCTACTTCGATTTCCAGCGATTCCATGTCCACGATGGTGCCGATGCCGGTGCGGGTGAAGCCGCCACCGGCAGACAGTGGCGAGACGATTTCGCCCGGTTGCGCCGCCTTGGCGGTGACCACGCCGGCAAACGGCGCGCGCACCACGTTGAAGTCCGAGCGGATGCCGGCGATGGCCAACTGGTCCGATGCCACCTGCACGTTGCGTTGCGCGTTCTGCAACTGCGCGCGCAATGCGTCGCGCTGCGCGGTGGCCTGTTCGTACTGCGAGCGCGACACCAGTTGCGCACCCACCAGCGATTGCAGGCGTGTGGCATCGGCATTGGCCACGGCCAGTTGCGCCTGCATGTTGTCGACCTGGCTGCGCGCGGCCGACAACTGCGATGCAGACAGCGTGCGCTGCGCATCGGCATCCAATGGGTCGAGCGTGGCCATCACCTGGCCCTGTTCGACGCGCATGCCTTCTTCGATCATCACTTCGCGCACCTTGCCGGTCACCTGCGCCGACACCGTGGCCATGCGGCGCGCCACCACATAGCCCGAGGCATCCAGCACCGAGGCGCTGCTGCTGCCGGCGCTGATCGCCACCACCGGCGCGGTCTGCACCTTCAGCACCGGTGTGCGCGTGAACCACCATGCGCCCACAGCCAGCACGATGACCACGACGATGGTGGCAATGATCCAGCCGGTGCGGCGCGCGGGCGGCGGCGTGGCAGGACGCTGGCGGTCGATGCGGAGTTGCTTGAGCAGATCGGCGGATGTGTTCATCGATAACCAGGACAGAAGGCTGCGCAGAATGTGACCGCCTGCAGGGCGCGCCGCAAGCTGCCGGAAGTCACCAACTGCAGCGAGGCGACCAACGGTCAGCCGGTACGGTGCAACTGCAAGGTGCTGCGCAGCATGCGGCTGGCCGGCCGCCGCGACCAGTGACAGGTGTCACCTGCATGCCATGACAGGCGCGACTGTGCGTAGCCCGCGCGAGCGAGCATGCTTGCGCCGAGGCCTGACTACCGACTCCGTTTGCGTTACGGGTGCCGCTCCACCATCAATGCGCTGGCTGCCGCGCCGCCGCAAGGCGTGCCATCCGCAGCCAGCTTCACTCCACATGCATGAGGCCGCTCACCCATCCTGTCCTGCCACGGAGCGCGCCCAGGCGAGCGCGGCGGTGGCAGAATCCGCTCACTCCCACGGATCCATTCCGATGCACCTGAGTCTCCCGACCTGGCTTCGTCCGGACGCAAATTCGCAAGTGGCCGCGCGCCTGGCGCAGGGCCAATCGCCGTGGATGGATGCGGTGCATCTGCTGTGGTCGGCCTGGGTGTTTGTGGTGCCGGTGTTTTCCACGCGCGGCTACGACAGCACCTGGTGGCTGTGCACGTTGCTGTCGTACCCGGTCTTCCTGTTGTTGTACGCGCGCATGTTGCTGGCGCCGCGCGGCACGCTGTACCGCTATGCCTGGGCGATGGGGGCGCTCAGCGCCGCGCTGCTGCCGGTGTACGCGTCGGGCATCAGCTACTTCGTATTTGCCTGCCTGAGCCTGCGCCCTTCCACGCGGCATGCGCTGTGGCGGCATTTCGCGATATTGGTGGTGATGAATGTGCTCTACCTGGGCTGGGCGCATTGGCTGGGGATGCGCCTGCAATCGCTGGTGTGGTTGCCGGTGTCGGTGCTGGGCATGGCAGCGGTGGGCGCGGTGTACAGCATCAACGAACGCAAGGATGCGCTGCTGCGGCTATCGCAGGACGAAGTGCGCCGGCTGGCCGCCACTGCCGAGCGCGAGCGCATCGGCCGCGATCTGCACGACCTGCTGGGCCACACCTTGTCGCTGGTGGCGCTCAAATCCGACCTGGCCGCGCGCCTGATCGAGCGCGATCCGCAGGCTGCACGGAACGAGATCGATGCGGTGGCGCAGATCTCTCGCGATGCACTGGCGCAGGTGCGGCGTGCGGTCACCGGCATCCGCGCCGCCGGGCTGGTGGCCGAGCTGGCATCGGCCAGGGTGCTGCTGGACATGGACGGCATCGCGCTGGAGCACACATTGGAGCCGCTGCCACTGCCGCCCGAGCACGAAACTGCGTTGGCGCTGGTGGTGCGCGAGGCGGCCACCAACGTGCAGCGTCACGCACAGGCACGGCGCGTGCGGGTGAGCCTGCGTGCCCATGGCCAACACGCATTGCTGGAAATCACCGACGACGGACGCGGTGGGGTGATCGTGCCCGGCAACGGCCTGGACGGCATGCGCGCACGCGTGCAGAGCGTGGGCGGTGCGTTGGAGGTGGAGGCCTTGCCGCGCGGCATGCGCCTGCGCGCCAGCGTGCCATTGCCGCAGTCCGCGTCGGAGCCGGCAAGTCCGCCGCTGTCCGCGCCGCTGATGCCGCAACCGCGCTGATCGCTCCTGGCTGGCGCAGCGCTGCCATGCACGTCATGCGTCAGCGCTGTTATCGTGCTCAGCCGTTGCACACAGACGAGCGCGCGCGATGATCCGGGTGTTGTTGGCCGAAGACCAGGCGCTGCTGCGCGGCGCCCTGGTGGCCCTGCTGGGGCTGGAAGAGGACATCGACGTGGTCGGCAGCGCCGGCGATGGCGAAGCCGCCTGGCGCGAGCTGCAGCGGTTGCAGCCGGATGTGCTGGTCACCGATATCGAGATGCCCGGGTTGAGCGGCCTGGAACTGGCGCAGCGCATCCAGCGTCAGGCGCTGCCGGTGCGGGTGATGATCGTCACTACCTTTGCCCGGCCAGGATTCCTGCGCCGCGCGCTGGAGGCCGGCGTAGCCGGCTATCTGCTCAAGGACGCGCCGGCCGAACAGTTGGTCAGTGCGCTGCGCCAGGTGCACCGGGGCGGCCGGGTGATCGACCCGCAACTGGCGATGGATGCCTGGGTGGAAGCCGACCCGTTGAGCGAGCGCGAACGCACCGTGCTGCGGCTGGCCGGCGAAGGCCGCTCGGCCAGCGAGATCGCACAGCAGCTGCAGCTCTCGCATGGCACCGTACGCAATTACCTGTCCGAGTGCATCGGCAAGTTGGGCGTTGCCAATCGCATCGAAGCGTATCGGTTGGCAAGGCAGAAAGGCTGGTTGTAGCTGCTGGTGGACGCCGCAGTACGTGATCGCCATCGGCGTGTTTAGCTTGCGGCATCGGCACAGTGCTGCTGAGCGCAGAGCGAACGCGGCCAGGGCGGTGAATCGGCAGAGATCCTGCGAGCGGCCGGTCGCCGCACTGCAGCCATGCATCTGGTGCGCGTGTGTGCGGCATCGTGTAAGCAAGCGCACTGCGACGTTGCACGCAGTGCGTGCTTTGCGATCGCGTCGATACGCAGCCGCCTGCATCGCCCATGCGCTCTGGCGCGAATCACAGCTATTCCAAATGCGTGCGAAGGCATGCCGTCGCCGCGCAGGTACACTGCCCGGCGATCGTCACCAACACGAGTAACTGCATGAAACCTGTGTGGCTGTTGGGCTTGCTGCTGATCTGCGCATTCAATGCATCGGCCGAGCAATTCAAGATTCTGGTGGCGGCTATCCCCAACCAGTACCACCACGATTACATCCCGGTGGCCAAACCGCAGTTCGAGGCGATGGCGCGCAAGCATTACGTCGAGATGGTGTGGGCATGGAATGCCAAGGCCTTCGATGGCGACCTCTCGCAATACGCAGCCATCGTGCTGCTCAATACGCCGGCCACCGATCTGGATCCTGCCCAGCGGGCCAACTTCCAGAAATACGTGCGCAACGGCGGCGGCGTGGTGTTGGTGCACAAGGCATTTGCGATCAGGCGCGGCGAGTGGGAGTGGTACGACCATCTGATCGGCCGCTCGTTCCGCACCCATCCGTACATGCAGACCGCGATGGTGGACGTGGTAGAGGCCAATTTCCCCGCCACCGCGGGCCTGCCCAAGCGCTGGGTGTGGAGCGACGAGTGGTACGAATACGACCCGCCCTACAGCGACGATCTGGTCACGCTGCTGACGGTGGATGAAACCAGCTACGACCCAACGCTGATCTGGCCGGGCCAGGTCGCCAAGGGCATGGGCAAACACCACCCGGTGGCGTGGTACCACCATTTCGAAGGCGGCCGTGTCTTCGCAACGGCGCTTGGTCATCTGGCCGAGGCGTACAACGACCCGCGCTATCTGGAGCATCTGTACGGCGGGATTTACTGGGCAGCGACCGGCAAGGGCATCGCAGCGCCGGAATCTGCGACAAAAGCAAAACGCGCCCGCTGAACCACCGCGCTCTTGCATACATGCAGGACGAAACCGAGCCGCGCTGCGTCAATGCGAAGCGCAAGGCTGGGTTGCGCAGCTCTCTGCCAACCGAAGTGCCGAGCGTGATAAAGCCCCTCTCCCACGGGAGAGGGGGTGGGGCGAGTGGACGGGGCGAAGCCACGCGTGTGGCTCCAACCGCAATAGGCTCCGCCCCTCCCCTCATCCGCCCCGTGGGGCACCTTCTCCCGGCGGGAGGAGGGAATTTGGCGCTGCCGCTGAATGCAGTGGACCATCTGCCGATCTCTCGCAGCTCTCCGTCAATCCACGATCAACCTAAACCCTGTCAACGCGCAGACCGCTCCCCACGCGCCATGCTCGAAAACACGCCGTCGCGGCGCACCCACGCATGGAACAGCGCCGCGCTCAGATGCCCCAGCACGGTGGCGAACAGCAGATACGCCAGCCAGCCATGCGCCGTGCGTAGCCACGCATACAGCGCCGGGTCGTGCGGAGCGATCGCCGGCAGGTTCGCGCCGGGCCACAGCACGATCGGGTAGCCACCGGCCGACAGCATCGCCCAGCCGATCAACGGCATGCCCAGCATCAACGCATACAACAGCCAGTGCGAGGCGATCGCGGCGGCCTTCTGCCAGGCAGGCAAATCCGCAGGCAGTGCCGGCGGCCGATGGCGCAGGCGGTTGATCAGGCGCAGCACCGCCAGGACCAGGATCGCGATACCCAACGGGCGATGCAGATCGATCAACCACGGCCGTTGCGTCACCGAGGCGACCATGCCGACACCGACGAACAGCATGGTCAGGATCATCGCGGCCATCAGCCAATGCAGCACGCGCGCGGGCAGGTTGAAGTGCGTCGGACGGCTCATTGATGGGCTCCCTGGCCGGTGGCGGCACTGCCCTTGCCGCTGGCGATCTCGCGCTCGCGGCGGTTGAACGACTGCGAATACACCGACGAGCGCGCGGCCAGGATCGGGTCGTTGGAGGCGGCAAGGCCCTTGGGCAGGATCAGCGGATCGTAGTTCAGATCGCGGCACGGCCCGTTGGCCTGCGGTTGCGCATGATTCAGGGTCAGCGTCCCGGCCACGATCTGCTTGCGGCTCTCCGGCCACGGCTGCGAGGGATCATCCACCGCATCGCCGGGTTCGGCCACGGTCAACACCATGTCCCAGCGCAACGGCCCCTGCGCCAGCCGCGCATCCAGGTCGGTGGCGAGAAAATCGCCATCGGCCTGCTTGCGTTGCTCGGCGCTCAATTCCTTGAACGGCGTATGCGGGCGCATCGACCAACGGATGTAGCGCTCGCGCCCATCCGCTGCGATCGCGCGGAACGCATTGACGCCGTTGTACTGCGTGTTGGCCCAGCTATCCGACCACGGTGCGGTCTTGGCCCACTGCTGGAACTTGGCGGCCTCTGGATATTGCTTGCCGAAGGCGGCCAGTTTTTCCGGATCCGGTTTGCCAGTGGCCGGGTCCGGCTTGGAGGCCACATTCAGGGCCTGGAAGCCGGCCGGCGTGGCCACCACGAAGAACGGAAAGCTGTTCATGGCGGTGCGCCATTCCTGCCCGTCGTCGCTGCGCAACAGCAGCGCCATGCTGCGCACGCGCGCCGCGCCATCGGCGCCATGCGGGTCGCCGCCGCCGATCGACATGCGCCCCAGCACCGGCGTGCTGGCCTGGCTGAAGATGCGCGCCGACGACAGCCAGCTCGCCTTGCCGCTGGACTGGAATTGCCCGCTCACGCACACGCCCTTGGTATGCGCACGCCGAAAGCCCGGATGCGGCGGCCCGCTGGATTCGATGGTATCGGTCATGCGCGCGGCGGTGAGCCGGTCGCCGCCGATCCAGCCGGCGGTCCAGGCAAACGCGATGGCGATCCCACCGGCGATGGCAGCAATGCCCAGCAACGGGAGCACCGGGCGGCGCGTGTGTCCGGGGGAGGGAGGTGGCAACGTCATGGCTGGCTCCGAGTGGATGGATGGAGTGAGACGGCGCGTAGACCCATCTATTCCACGACCGTGCATGCGGTGCGAGACGTTCGCTGCAGGCAGGGAATAATCCTCCTCCCGGCGCGTCCATATCGTGATGCCACTGCCACCACTGCCCATGCATGAGCTCGACGACACCCAGCTACAGGCGGTGCTGCCCCCGTTGCGGCGTTTTGCGCGTTCGCTCGCCGGCGAACCGGCCGCTGCCGACGATCTCGTGCAGGCCACCCTGGAGCGCGCACTACGCCGCTGGCGCACCCGCCATACCAGCGATGCCTTGCAGCCCTGGCTGTTCGCCATCCTGTACCGGCAGTTCCTAGACGGAAAGCGGCGTGCCGCGCGCTGGCAACGCGTGCTTGGCCTGTTCTCGGCGCAACAGGAGAGCCAATCCGCCTCCGCCGAACGGGTGCATGCTGGCAGGACCTTACTCGCCAGCCTTGGCCAGTTGCCACCGGAGCAACGCGCACTGCTGTTGCTGGTCAGCGTGGAGGGTTTCAGTTACCGCGAGGTGGCCGATACCCTCGGCATCCCGATCGGCACGGTGATGTCGCGTCTGTCGCGGGCCCGCGACCGCCTGCGGCTGCTCAATGAAGGTGCGACGGCACCGAAGACCGTCTCGCCGGAACCGGCGTTGAGGATCCTGAAATGACGCGCCCGACGCCCACCGAGCATGATCTGCACGCCTACGTCGATGGTCGCCTGGACGCCGATGCGCGCGCCTGGGTGTCGGCCTGGTTGCAGGCGCATCCCGACACCGCCTCACGCGTGGCCGGCTGGAAGCGTGACGCCGAGGCATTGCGCGCGGCCTATGCAGGTCCGCAGCTGGTTGAGTCCACTGCCTTGGTGACACCGGCAGCCGTGCGTCGCCGCCTGCAGCAGCGACGGCGCACCATCGCCGGTGTGGCAGCCAGCTGCGTCTTGGCGCTGGGTCTGGGCACCGGGCTGGGCTGGCAGCTGCGTGAGCGCCAATTGGCCAGCCAGCGTGTTCCGATGGCCGATGCCGTGGCCGCGTATCGCCTGTTTGCCGATGCCGAAGTTGGTGCGCATCAGGGCGTGGCATTGGACGTGCGGCGCCGCAGCGAGCTGGAGCCGTGGTTACGCGCGCATTTCGGCCGCGCCGGCGCCGTGCCGGATCTGCGTGCGCAGGGCTATACGCTGCATGGGGGGCAGTTGCTTTCCACACCGGAAGGCGCGGCCGCGATGCTGGTGTATAGCGATGCCGACGGCGCGCGCATTGGTCTGTATCTGCGTCCACGCAGCGGGCCGATGCCGACTGGCGAACGTCGCGATGGCCGGCTGTTGGCGCAGTACTGGGCTGAAGGCGAAACCGCATTTGCCTTGGTCGGCCCGGCCACCCAGACACGCATGCGCACGATTGCGCCGTTGTTGCGCTCGCCGGGGTAGTGGCTGGTGGGAACGCCTGCTACATCGCCAGCGACCAGCAAGGAGTCAGTCGCCGCCGAGGCGGGTCTTGCTGCCGATGTCCGGATCAAGGCGGCAGTAAGGGAGCGGAGTGTGCCGGCTCAAAGGCAATGCACTGGATCATGCCGTCCTTCAGCATCACCCAATAGCCCGCGTCGTCGATCGGGTAATACCACGCTTGAAGCGTTTGCCCTTTGGAGACCGCAACGCAGTGCGTTGGGCCGCCCTTGAGATAGGTAGTCGGGTTGCTGACAAGCAGCTGTTGTGTGATGGCAGGGGTACCAAGAAGATCAACCAACCGCGACCGACTTCCGCCATTCTCGCCGAGGAGGTGCAGGTTTTCCCGCCACGCGTTCGAACGCGGCGTCTCGGCATGCAAGAGAAACGAAAACGTCGCTATCGTCAGTGCGAGAAAGGCGCGTTTCATTTCCCGGCCGATGCCGCTCAGCCGCCGTAGCGTTGCTGCAGCATCGCAAATGCCGAGCGCAGCGCCAGCGCTTCGCCGCCGGCGGGGCGGCCTGGGCGGTCGCTGTCGTTCCAGGCGTAGACGTCCAGATGCGCCCATGGCTGGCCTGGTGCCACGAAGCGCTCCAGATACAGCGCCGCGGTCACCGCGCCGGCCATGCGCGAGCCGGCATTGGCCATGTCGGCCACATGGCTGTTGAGATAGCGCAGGTACGGCCGCCACAACGGCATGCGCCAGACCGGGTCGCGGGTCTGCTCGCCGGCGCTGATCCAGGCCTGTGCCAATGCATCGTCGTTGGCGAACAGGGCTGGCAGATCCGGGCCCAGCGCGATGCGTGCGGCACCGGTGAGCGTGGCGAAATCCAGGATCAGGTCCGGGCGCTGTTCGGTGGCGTAGCTCAGCGCATCGCACAGCACCAGGCGGCCTTCGGCATCGGTGTTGTCCACTTCCACCGTGACGCCGGCGCGGGTGGTGATGACTTCGCCCGGGCGGAACGCATCCGGGCCGACCGCGTTTTCCACCGCGGCGATCAACAGGGTCAGCCGCACCGGCAACTGCTGCGCCATCACCAGGCCAGCCAGCGCCAACGCATGCGCCGCGCCGCCCATATCCTTCTTCATGTTGCGCATGCCATCGGCGGGCTTGAGATCCAGCCCGCCGGTGTCGAAGCACACGCCCTTGCCGACCAGCACCAGATGCGGATGCGCGGCGTCGCCCCACTGCAGCTGGATCAGCCGCGGCGCACGATGCGAGGCGCGGCCCACGGCGTGGATGGTGGGGAAGTTCTGCGCCAGCAGCGCATCGCCCACGATCGCCTCCACCTGCGCGCCGTGGGCCTGCGCCACTGCGCGGGTGGCGTCTTCCAGTTGCTGCGGGCCCATGTCTTCAGTCGGCGTATTGACCCAGTCGCGCACCTGCAGGCACGCAGCAATCAGTGCGCGCGTGGCGGCCGATGGCGTGGCCGCCAACTCGGCCGGTGCGCGCGGCACCTTGCGGTAGCGCGCGAAGCGATAGGCACCCAGCCCCCACCCCAGATGCAGCAACCCCAGTTCGGCGTCGCTCAGGCTGTTGGCCAGCGTCCAGCGGCTGGCTGGCGGCAGCGCCATCGGTGCATGCGCATAGGCATATGCATCGGCGCGGTCGCCGACGCCCACGATCGCGCCGGCCAGGCCCTGGTCGCCGGGCAGCAACAACACGCTACCGGGCGCGGCATCGAAGCGCTGCGCCTGCGCCCACGCCAGCACCCGCGTGGGCTGCTCGGCGCACCAGCGCGCAAAGCCCTCGCGGTCGAGCACATACAGCGGCAGCGCGGCGGCGGCGGGATCGGTGAAACCGGTGAGGTGCGACATGGACATCCTTCAATGGCGGTGTGCGCGGTCGGATTGAACTCAGGCGGGAATGCAGACGCCGTCGCGCGCGGCGCCTGGGTGCGGTTGCTGCGCGTCCAGCCAGTCGGCCAGCCCGGTCATGCTGTCGAACTCCAGGTCCGGCTGCTGGGTCGGGTGCGACCACGCTGCGCCGTCGCGATTGATCCAGCAGGCACGCAAGCCGGCATCCAGCGCGCCCAGCACATCCATGCGGATGTGGTCGCCCACATGCAGCACCTGCGCGGGCGGCACCTCCAGCCGCGCGCAGGCCGCCAGAAAAATGCTCGCATCGGGTTTTGCGCTGCCGTGTTCGCGCGAGCCCAGCTGAAACGCGAAGTGGTGCATCAGCCCGATGCGCTGCAGATCGGCATTACCGTTGCTGAGCGCGGCCACCGGCACATGTGCGGCGATGCGTGCCAGCGCGTCGAGCGCATCCGGATAGCATTCCACCTGGTTGCGCGCGGCATAGAACACCTCGTAGGCCGGTTCCAGCAGCTCCAGATCGCCGCCGCTTTCGCGCAGGGCCATTTCCAGCGTCAACCGGCGCAGCGCGCTGAGGTCGTGATGCAGCTGCGGGTTGTCGGCAAAGCTGCGCTCGCGCAACTCGCGCATCGCCTCCACCGGAAACCGCTCGGCAGTGACCGGGCTGTGCTCGCGCATCCAGTCGTACAGCACCTGATCGATGCGCGCACCGATCGGTGCGAAGGGCCACAACGTATCGTCGAGGTCGAGGGTGATGGCGCGGATTGGGAAACTCATCGCGAGATTTTACGGTCTTGCGTTGGGATTGGGGAATCGGGATTGGGGATTGGCAACGGCAGCTGCCTGTTGCGTTTACCAATCCCGAATCTCCAATCCCAAATCC
Organism: Xanthomonas sp. 10-10; assembly: GCF_040182365.1. Taxonomy (NCBI): domain Bacteria; kingdom Pseudomonadati; phylum Pseudomonadota; class Gammaproteobacteria; order Lysobacterales; family Lysobacteraceae; genus Xanthomonas; species Xanthomonas sp. 10-10. Next base: position 4,628,004 of record NZ_CP144460.1, on the reverse strand, counting down.
CGGCTACTCAAGCAGCCTGGCCCAGCGCTGCATTCCCTCCACCCGGCTCAGCACCATCTTGATGCAGACCAGCAGCGGTACCGCCAGCAGCAGGCCGATCATGCCCCACAGCCAGCCGAACAGCATCAGCGCCAGGATCAGCATCAATGGCGAGATCGCCATGCGCCGGCCCAGTACGATCGGGGTGACCACCTGGCCCTCGATGGTGTGCAGCGCCAGATACAGGATCGCCGGCAGCATCGCCGACAGCGGGGTGCGAAATTCCACAAAGCCCATCAGCAGCATCAGCATCACGCCGATCAGTGGGCCGACGTAGGGTGCGAAATTCAGCAGCGCCACCACCGTGCCCCAGAGCAGGGCTTCGGGCAGCGGAATCTGCAAGACATACAAAATGCCGGCAAAAATCAGCCCGACCAGCGTATTGATCACGCTGATGGTGAGCACATAGCGCGACACCTCGCGCTCGATGTCGAGCATGATCTCGGTCGTGAAGCGTTGCTGTTGCCGGTTGGGCAACAACGCAATCGCATGCCGTTGCAGGCTTTCGCCATAGACCATGAAGAAAAACGTCAGCAGCACCACGGCAAGCACCGAGGCGGCCAGCTTGGGTGTACGTACCAGCGCCTTGTACGGGTCGTCCATCTGCGTGCGCACGATCTGCACGCCGCGCTGGCCTTCGCCACCGGCCGCGCGTGCAAAGTTTTCCGCCGCCTGATTGGCCTGCATCACCGGCTTGGTGAAATCGCGCACATCGCGTGCGATCTGCCGCATCTGGCGCGGCGCCTGTTGCACCCATTCGGCGGCAGGGCCGGCCAATTGTGCGGCCAGCGTCACCGTACCGGCCAGGCCCAGGCACAGCACCAGCAGGGCGCCGAGAAAGCGCGGGATGTAGAGCTTGCGCAGTCCACGCAGGATGGGATTGCCGATCAGTGCGAAGAATGCCGCCAGCATGATCGGCAGGATGATCGTCTGCGCCGCCCATAAGGTGTAGCCCACCGCAAGCGTTGCCAGCACCACCAGCGAGGCCGGTGCCCGTGGGCGAGGCGCCGGAGGCGGGGGGAGCGGATCTGCCGGAATGGCAGTGTCCAAGGAATCAACGGGGATAGACATGCGCGCCCTGGCAGCAGACTGGCGTGCTGCCAGCGGTGGGCCATTATCGGCACAATGCGTCAACGGCGCGCACAGGGCCTGTGCGTGCGGTGTCAGTGCGAGGATGCAGAGCTGGCGGCCTCGACCATGCCAGGACGCGGCGCAAGAGCGCCGCATCCAATAGCGACGATCAGGCGGCGCGTTCGGCGGGTACCTGTACCACCGTGACCGTCGGTTCGGCCGCCACTTCTTCGGCATTATCGGCTGCACGCTCGGCCTGCTCGGAGGCTTCCTGCGCGCGGTGCGCCGTAAACAACGCAGAGATCGTGCTGATCATCTGCAGAATCTTGGGAATGCCGCCCAGCTTGCTGGCGATGCTGCCCAGCGCGGCCTGTGGTTCGTTACGGCCGGTGACAAAGCCCAGCCCGAAGCCAACCAGCATGATGCGTGCCGGCGACCAGCCTGCACGCCAGGTCTGGCGCAACTGGCTCCAGTGCGTGCGCGTTTCCTGCGCGCGCCCTTCCACCAACAATTCAGCGCGTTCCACGTGTTGACGCATGGTGCCGAACTTCATGGATGTCCCCCACTGACAGGTGCGGCGGCGGTATCGTCCTCGTTGGAATCGTCGAAGATGCCCAACTTGATCAACTGACGCCGCGTTGCGTTCATGCCGGTATGATCGAAATAGAAGAACACTCGCCATGCCGCGATACCGGTGACCAGCAAACTGGCCAGGGCGGTGAAAAACATCGCCTGAAACCACGACAAGCCGGCGCGTTGCAGCAAGGCGATGATGGCGCCTGCCAGCAACAGCCATGACGACGCGCCGAACACCACTGCCACGCACGCCCACGCCAGGCCACGTCCGAATGCACTGCGTGCCAGCCGTAAGTCGGCCGACACCAACCGGCGCAATGCGCGACCGGTGTCCTTGGCCGAGCCCAGCGTTGCGCGGCCTGCAGCGCCGACCGCACGTACGCTTTCGTCCAGGCCCGGCGTTTCCGGACGCGCCTCTGGCGCGCCGGAACCGGCAGCTGTAGAAGCCTGATCGCTCACGACTTAGTTATCGTTGCTACGTGCCAGCTTGGCGATGACCCAGCCAGCGGCAAACGCAACGCCGAATGCGGCCAGCGGACGCTCGCGGATCAGGTCGGTGGCGCTGTCGAGCAAGTCGTTGCCCTTGGCGACCAGCACGTCCATCTGTTCCTTCGCTGCTGCGCCGCCGAACTCGGCCGCGGCCATGCCAGCCAGTGCGGTGTCGGACAGTTCGGCCTTGACGTTGGCACGACCGAGTTTGAGCTCGTCGCCCGCAGCGCTGGTGGCGCCCTTGACGGCTTCACCGGCGGCGCTGGCGGCCGACTTCAGGTGGGTGCCGGCTTCGCTCAGGTTTTCCTTCAGCTGATCGGTATTGGTGGGGCTCATGCGATATCTCCTTCGGTCATTGATGGCAGCCGCCACTTACGTGCGGTCGTGCAGTAGCAATAGCATCGGGGGGGTGTAGGAGGCGTTAGTGGAAACAGCGTGCAGTCACGGCGCCTCAACGCATCAGCGCGTCGTATTGCGCGTTGCCGCGCAGGATGCGCACCACCAGCTGCTGCGGTCTGCGCTGGAAATTGGCGCGCCAGCTGGCCAGGTCCGCAAACTCGCCCATGCTGCTGGCCACGATCACATCGCCGGACACCAGGCCGTTGGCCGCTGCGCGTCCGCCGCGTTTGACCTCGCTGACCATGACACCGGTGATGCCGGACTGACGTAGCGACTCTGGCAGGTCCACGAACGTGGCGCCGCCCAGCCGCGGGTCGAGCATGTCGCCGGTGACCGCGCGGTCCTGTTCCTTCAGCGTGGCCTTGAGCTTGAGCGGCTTGCCGTCGCGACGGATGTCCAGTGTCACCGCACTGCCAACCGCTTGCAGGCCTTCGTAGTTGTGCAGCGCTTCTGCGCTGTCCACACGTTGATCGTTGGCGGCCACCACGACGTCGCCGGGCTGCACACCGGCCGCGGCCGCCGCAGAGCCTGGCAACACGCGCGTCACCAGTGCGCCGCGCAGCGAATCCACACCCAGGCCCTGCAGCATTTGCTGGGTGAGGTTCTGGGTTTCCAGGCCGAGCGTGCCGCGCACCACCACGCCCTTGGTCACCAGTTGCTCGACCACGTTGCGCGCAAGGTTGGAGGGAATCGCCAGCCCCAGGCCGATATTGCCGGCCATGCTGCCCTGCGGGTTGAAGCTGGCGGTGTTGATGCCGACCAGCTGACCCTGCAGGTTGACCAGCGCACCGCCGGAATTGCCGGGGTTGATCGAGGCGTCGGTCTGGATGAAGTTCTGGTAGCCCAGGCCGCGAATACCGCTGCGTCCCACCGCCGAGACGATGCCGGAGGTCACGGTCTGGGTGAAGCCGAACGGGTTGCCGATCGCCACCACAAAGTCGCCTACGCGCAAGGCGTTGCTGTCGGCCAGCTTGATGTCGGTGAGGTTGTCGGCCTTGATGCGGATCAGTGCGATGTCGGTGTCGGCATCGGAGCCGATGAAGTCGGCCTTGACCGTGCGTCCGTCGCCGAGCGTCACCTGCACGTCGTCGGCATTTTCGATGACATGATGGTTGGTCAGCACATAGCCTTTTTGCGCATCGATGATCACGCCCGAGCCCAGCGATTCGTTGATGCGGTCCTGCGGAATCTCCGGAAACAGCCGGCGCAGGATGGGGTCGTTGAAGAAGGGGTTGCGCACGCGCACCACCTGCTTGGTGTTGACGCTCACTACCGCCGGCATCGCCTGCTGCAGCATCGGTGCCAGCGAGGGCACCGGTTGCCCGGCAACCGCGGCCGGTAACGCGGCAGCTGCCGGCAAGGTGAAGTTGGTAGTGCCGGCCGGCGTGGCTTCGGCGCGGTTGTCCAGCCACGCGTTGATGCCGGTGGCGGCAAAGCCGCCGAAGGCGGCGGCCAGGGAAAGCGTCAGCAAGGTGGGAAGCGGTCGCATGGAACGGATTCCGGGTTACGCGGTGGAAGAGCAATAGGGGGTCTGGCTGCGTAAATCAAGCTGAACGAGAGTGCCAGCCAGCAATTTAACTGCCGGTGAAAGAGCCGCGCATGCCTTGCCGCCATTGCGTTGACAGCCCGCCGAGCCGGGCGTAGCGTCCGCTTGATCCGATGCCTGTTCAGCATATGCATGCCGTCGTGCATCGCCCACGTTTCCCGCACTGACGCCCCTAAGGAGGGTCTATGAGCAACGGCAATGGTGTGACGGCAACCCTGTCCGACGCCGTCGATAGCGTAAAGAGCACTGCAACCGAGCTGACCGACACCATCGCCAGCACCACCAGCGAGGCGGTGACCAGCGCGCAGGAAGCTGCAGGCGTGGCTGTGGCAGAGGTCAAGACGCGCGTCGCCAAGGCCCGCAAGGCGGTGGTCAAGGCGGAGAAGAACGCGGTTGCCAAGGCCGGCGAAGCGGCGACCGCAGTCAAGCGTAGCGTGGCCAAGACCAAGCGCTCATTGACCGCGACCAAGGACGCCGCCAAAGACAAGCTGACGGCCACCAAGGATGCAGCCAAGCAGAAGTTGCTTTCCACCAAGGATGCGGCCAAGCACAAGCTGACCTCGACCAAGGATGCCGCCAAGCAGAAGTTGAGCAGCACCAGCGCGGCGGCCAGGAAGAAGATCTCCGATACCAAGGCCAACACCAGGCAGAAGCTGGAAACCGCCAAGGCCAACGCCAAGGCCGAAGCCGCTGCGCTGAGCGCCAAGACCGCCGCCAAGAGTGCGGCGCGCAAGACCGCAGTGGCAACGGTGAGCGCGCGCACGGCCGCGAAGAAGGCCGCAGCCAAATCGGCCTCGCTCAAGAAGTCGGTGGCCAAAGGCATCGCCAAGAAAGCACCGATCGCCAAGCAGACCGCGACCAAGCAGGCGGCAGTAAAGAAGGCCCCGCTGAAGAAGGCCGTGACCAAGACCGCCTTGAAGAAGGCGGCCAAAGTCACCAAGACCCCGGCAACGCGCGCCGTGGCCAAGACTACTGCGGCTCGCAAGGCCGTGGGCAAAAAGGCCGTCAAGCGCGTCACGCGCTGAGGGTTGAGGGTTGAGGGTTGAGGGTGGCATTGCGTCGCGTCGCTCGTGCTGTCAGCGCAGATGTGTGCGGCAACTTGGACGTACGTGCAGGACGAGATAGACGTGCAAGTTGAGATTTACGTAACGAGATTTACGTAAAGGTGATGCATATCGAGAGAGGCCGGCGCGCTCGTAGAGCGCCGGCCTTTTTCATGTGCGTAGCAGACGCGTTCGCCGCGGTGGGTAAGCCGGCGCTGAGCTCAAGCCCCTCCTGCGGGTGGGGTGAGGGCACGGGGCGAAGCGCGCAGGGTGATTCGATTACGGCGCGTGATGCTCCAAAGGGATTTCGACTCCACGTCGCGTTGCTACAACTGCACAAGGCCGCGCGCCCACGCTCATCATTCGCGAGGCTGCGCGCGTACCCTCGTCTGCCCCTGCGGGGCGCCTTTTTCTCCCGGTGGGGCAAGGGAAGCAGCTCCTGCTCTTGGCTACTCGAGCCCTTCAACGAGCTGCTCGGCCCCCTTGCGGATTCCCGCCTTTGCCGCATCGTATGCGCCCAGGCTGGCCTTGATGTTCATTGCGCTGGGATACTGCTTCTCGACATACGCGGCGAGCAGGCGATCGCTTTGCGCATCGAAGATCTCCACCGCATAACTGACCGACCCGGAGAATGCGCCTTCCTTGCCGCGTGCGGCCTGTACGGCGTTGTACGAACCGCCGCCCAGATCCACCTTCATGATGGTGCCCAGCACGCGCTTGCTGGGCTTGGCGCCGGTCAGGGTGATGCGTACCCGCAATGTGTCGCGATTGGCCGACGTCGTCGGGCGCCAGCGCCGCGCAATGGCATTGCCGAATTCCTGCTGCATGACGTCGGCCAGCATGCGCTTGTCCTGCTCCGGCACGTTCTCGAACTGCGCGTCCGGACCGCGGTAGATGGCGACCGGCTCGACAATGGCTGCGTGGTAGTGCGTCCAATCCACATCGCTGTGATACGCGTACGGCATGCGATCGCCGCGGCTGCCGTCGTGCGGACGCAGGTAACCGGACGATGGCAACTGGCGATACGGCATGGGGCCGGTGCTGGCGCAGCCGATCAGGGTGATGCCGACAACGGCAAGCGTGCAGCAACGGGTGATGACATGGACAGGCATGACTGGGTCCTGTAAGACACAAAACGGTTGTGAAGGAAGCGGCGTGCGCGAATGCTCAACGCAGCAGAAGACGTGCCAGCGCCAGCGCAAACAGCGCACCGGCAGCCGTGAACAACACACCGCGCGTGGCCCAGCGTTGCAGGCGATGTGTCTGGCGTGCGCTGCGGATGTCCGGTAACGCACACCAGATGTCGCGGTTGCGCGTACCGGTGCGGCCGCAGCGAAATTCCGCTGCCGGTGCCAACGCCGTGCTAGACGCGATCACACTGTCGTTGGCGGCGCGTTGCATGGCCAGTTGCGACAGCGTGGTCGAAACCTGTGGGGTGGAGCGGGTCGGGCGAATCATCACCATGCATCCTGGATGCGTGCGGTGAGTGCACTCTAGGCAGGCAGGTTTAGAAAGTTATTGGAAGCCGACAGCACCCCGCCACAGCGCGCATGACCTCTTGCTGGGATCGGCAAACCCCCTGCGCCCACCGGATGAGCGCGGCCGCTTACGCTGGCGACGTCGTTGTGCGCTGGGTCCTACAGCGAGGTCAGGCCTATGCGATCTCCCCGCTCGCGCAGGGAAGCGGCAAGGGGCAGCCGTCCATCCCGGTTTCAAGGCGCGAGCCACACCTGCGTGGCGGCCGCGCCATGTTTGGTCAGCTGCGCTTGGCAGTTGGCGCGCTGGTGCCGGCAAACACCACGCGCACGCACAGGCCGCGTCCTTCGGTGCCTTCGCAGGTTTCGATCGTCGCGCCATGCAGTCGGGCAATGCCGGCGACCAACGACAGCCCGATTCCGCTGCCCTGCACTTCGCTGCCGGGCACGCGATAAAAGCGCTCGAAGATCGACGCATGCGCGGCCTCCGGCACGCCGGGGCCGTCGTCGCTCACCTGCACGAAGGGGTGCAGCACATCGGCACGCAGGCAGTAGCCGCAACTCACTTCCACCGTGCCGTGGGTGCGCCCGTAGCGGATGGCGTTGTCGACCAGGTTGCGGATCAGGATGCCCACCGCATCCACATCGCAGCGCAACAGGCACGGCGATGCCTCCACCTGCAGGTTGATCTGACGTGCGTCGGCCTGCACGCTGAACTCGTCCAGTACATGCGAAATCAATTCGCCCATGTCGACCTGGTGATAGGCGGCCGAACTGATGCCCGCATCCAGGCGCGCCAGATCCAGCAACTGTTCGGCCAGGCGGTTGCTGCGGCGTGCGGTCTCCAGCAACTGATGCAGCGCCGCGTCCTTGGCCTCCAGCGTGGGCGCACGCAGGGCGACCTCTGCATACGCATGCAGCGCCGACAGTGGCGTGCGCAGCTCGTGTGCGGCGTCGGCAACGAAATCGCGCTCGGCCTGCACTGTTTTTTCCACGCGCGCCAGCAAGGTGTTGAACGAGGCGATCAGCGGGCGGATTTCATCCGGTACACGCTCCAGCGGCACCGGCTCGGTGTCCAGCCCGGTGCGCTGCGCAATGGCGAGCGAGACCGACCGCAGCGGCCCGAGCGAGGTGCGTACCGCCCACCACACCAGCACGCCCAGGATCGCCAGCTGCAAGGTGTTGAGCACCACGGCGGTCAATGTCTGGTTGAGGCTCATGCGCGAGGACATGGCACCTGTCGTGGCGACAACGCCCGGCGTGCCGGTGGCATCGCTGGCCATATCGAAGCGCCGTTCCAGCGTATCGGGCAGCGCGCTGACCAGGCGGTCGCCAAGCAGGTTGAGTTCCTGCTCGACCACGCTGTGATGGCCCTGGGTGACCAGCGCGATCAGGATCCATAGCGAGGTCGACCAGCTCAGCAGGACGATGGCCGCCAATGCCGCCAGCATGCGCGCCTGCAAGGAGGTCATTCCGGTGCCTTGCCGATCATGTATCCCTGGCCGTAGACGGTGGAGATCAGCTCATCGCCGAGCTTGCGCCGCAACTGATGCACATACACCGCAATCATGTTGCTGCCGCCTTCCGACGGGCCGCCATACACGCCTTCTTCCAGCTGATCCTTGGTGACCACGCGCCCGGCACGCTCCATCAATGCCAGCAGCAATCGATATTCATGCGCGCTCAATGCCACCCAGGTACCTGCACGGGTGACCTTGCGGCTGCTCGGATCCACGCAGACATCGCCCTGGCTGAGCACCGGTACCACGCGGCCCTGGCTGCGCCGGGTGATCGCGCGCAGCCGCGCCATCAGCTCGTCGAACTGGAAGGGCTTGACCAGGTAATCGTCGGCGCCGGCGTCCAGGCCGCGGATGCGGTCGGTGAGCTGGCCGCGTGCGGTCAGCGCAATCACCGGGGTGGCGTCGTAGTGGCTGCGCAAAAAGCGGATCACCGTCAGCCCGGACTCGCCGGGCAGGCCGATATCCAGCAGCACTGCGGTGTAGCGGTGATCCACCAGGGCGGTCTTGGCCGCGTTGGCGCTGCCGACATGGTCGATGGTCCAGCTCTGCTGGCGTACGCCGTCGCAGATGGCATTGGCCAGCATGGTGTCGTCTTCGACGAGGAGCAGGTGCATAAGGGGTCCGCTGGGCATCGGGCAATCCGAGATCCGCAGCACTGTCGAAGATGCGCGTTAGGGAAATATTAGTGCATGCCCCGTCCGGCGCGGCTGCGTCCCCGATGGGCGGCCCAGGAGCCCGAACCGCAGGGCTCGCCGGGCGGCTCAGTGCTGCAGGATGGCGCGCAGCGCCGGCTCCAGTTGCGTGTACTGGAAGCGGAATCCGCCATCGAGCGCACGCTGCGGCAGCACGCGTTGACTGATCAGCAGCAGGTCGGCCATCTCGCCGAATCCCAGCCGCAGCAGCCCGGCCGGCAGCGCCAGCAGCGCGGGGCGATGCAGTGCCTTGGCCAGCGTGCGCGCGAACTCGGCATTGCTGACCGGGTTGGGCGCGGTGGCGTTGTAGGCGCCGGGCTGGCCGTGCTGCAGCAGCCAGACCAGCAGCGCGACCATGTCGGCGCGGTGGATCCAGCTCATCCAGTGCCGGCCGTTGCCGAACGGCCCGCCGCCGCCCAGCCGAAACGCCGGCAGCATGCGTGCCAGCGCGCCGCCGTTGCGGTCCAGCACGATACCAGTGCGCACCCAGCTTACGCGCGGGCCAAGCGCGCCGATGCGTGCGACTTCCGCTTCCCATTCGCGGCACAGCGCGGCCGAGAAGTCATCGCCTGCGGCATCTGCTTCGGTCAAGGTGGTGTCGCCGCGCTCGCCGTAATAGCCCACCGCCGAGCCGGAGATCAGCACCGACGGCCGCTGCGCAGCTGGCTGTTGCGCAATCCAGTCGTGCAGTTGGCGGGTGATGCCCAGCCGCGAATCGCGAAAACGTTGCTTGCGGGCGGCGGTCCAGCGTCCGGCGGCCAATGGTTCGCCGGCCAGGTTGATGACGGCATCGGCCTGCACCCCGTTCAGTGTGTCGACGGCGGTCACGCCGGGCAGGGTACGGCTGGCCCGGCGGATGTCCCGCGTCAGCACGCTGATCTGATGGCCGGCATGCAGCAGCGCGGGGCACAAGGCCTGGCCGATGAAGCCGGTGCCGCCGGTGATGAGCAAACGCATGTGAGGATCCTGGGTCGAGTCGATGCGGCACCATAGGCCAGGGCGGACCCAGGCGCAGTGAAGTGAAGCGGGCGCGCGGAACGCAGGCAACCTTACCGATGCTGCGGCCGATGTCTTCGTGCAGATGGCTCGGGACGGCGGCGTCCAAGGTGGTGACGTGCAACCGCACCTAGCGTGTCGGGCCCGCGAATGCAGCCGCGCTGCAATGCGCTCGATGCACTGCGACGGCCAAAACGCAAACGCGCCGAACAGGCCGGCGCGTTGCAGGGTGCAGCGGCGGTGCGCTTACTTCGACGACGAGACCGCGTGGGCGCGTTCGAAATGTGCCGACACCACGCGACGGGTCTCTTCCAGGTGCTGCTTGACCGGCGCACTTTCGGCGGCGGGCAGCAGTTCGGCGTCGATGATCTTGATGGTGTCGCCATGGTCGATGACCATGTTGCGCATGAAGGCGTTGCGGTACGCGTCCTTGCCGTCGGGCAGGGTGAGCGTCTTGGACAGCGCTTCTACAGCGGCCTTGCCCCTGGCGCGCATCGCATCCGCACGCGCGCTGTCTGTTGCCCCCAGCGCCTTGGTCTTCTCCAGGTTGGCTTCGTGGTCGCGCAACATCTGCTGGGCGAACTCGCCGGTAGCGCCGCCCAGGTCTTGCTCGACGGCCTGCTTGGCTAGTGCAATCTCGTTTTCGTCGATCGCAGCCAGCACGCCCAGCGCACCGCCATCGCCCTTGGCCAGTTCGGTTGCTCCGCTCCCGCTCACCGGTGCGGCGGTCGGCTCCGGCGATACTGCCGGTGCAGTGCGCGATGCGTCGCCACCGGGGCGATCGCAGGCGGTAAGGGTCAACATGGCCAGCAACGATGCAGCAACAAGAGTGGATTTCATGAATGTCTCAGGGTGAGTCGGCAATGCCGACGGTGAAATGCAAAGGAGCCGCTACGCGGCTCCGGTACGACGTTGATCAGGCCCACTGCGGCTGGGCGGCCGGTGCCATGCCCAGGGATCTGATCGGTGTGCGGATCGCATCCTGCGCGGTGCGGCACTGGCGTGCCATGCGCACGGTACGTTCGCGAATCATGGCGTGCTCGCTGACTGGGGCGCTGCCCAGCAGGCTGGCCACATGGAAGCCAAGGATTTCCTCCGCGCGGTCGCCCTGGTCGCTGATGATGTGCGGCACCAATCGCTCCAGTCGTTCCAGCTCCTGCTGCACTTGATACGAGGTTTTCATGACGATCTCCAATGAGTAACGGGTCTTGCGTACGACGGATGTGCTCAACTGTTGCGCGCACCCAGGCGCTGCCAGCAATCGGTTGCCAGCTGCTCGTAGTTGGACTGTGTGCTGGACGAAATGAAGTGATGCTCAAGGCGGTCGCGAAACAGACGCAGACGTTCCTGGTCGCTTGAACGCGGTGCCTGCAGATAGATATCGCAGGCCATCTTCACCACCGGAGACAATTCGCTGAACTTGCCTGCACCCAGATTTCCCTGGGCATGCCGCGCCTGCCAATGCGCGATTTCGGCTTGTACATCGATGACGGAGGGGTCTCTGCTCATGACTTGGGGCGTTCCGGGGTTAAACAAACTTGACCCGCAGAGTAACTGCGGGTATGTCAACGAATGATCATCGAACCCGACCATTGGCCTGCACCCACGCAACGCGACGCTTAACTGGTCAGCTTGTTTCTGCGCTTCTACACGCGTTGCATGCAGGCGCGTTGGCTTGATCTGTCTCAATGCAGCCGAGCAAACGCGATGCACAGGCCAGCACATGCGATCGGCCAGCTGCAGCGCGCCAGGATGCGGCGTGTCAGTCGCTATCGTGTCGACCGCCACTGCGCGTGCGGTGCTCGCGAGAAAACAGGCGTGCAGTACCGCATTTTACGGAAGATTCTGAACCGCTCCACACTTGTGTAACGTCTAATCCTTACTCTATGCCATGACGTAATGGAGAGAGCAGACAGGATGCAGGAGAGCGAAAGCAGTCGTCGTAAGCCGCACCACGCCAGCGGTACACCCGAAGCGCGCGTGTGGTGGCAGGCCTTGTTGGAGCTGCGTGGTGGGCGCATGGCCATCAGCCTGATCGTGGTGGTGCTGATCGTGGTAGGCCTGTATCTGGCCATGAAATAAGCGCAGACGCGCACCTGCAACATCGCACTGCGCCGTCCGGCGGTCACGGGATCGGCGCCGGGATGCGGCCTTGCCGCAAGGGGATGTGATGGCAGATCCGCCTTACGGGTTGGTGCGTGGATACACCCTGCGTGCGGTGCCTGCGGATGGACACGAACGTGTCACGCATGCCTGGGTGTGCAGCGACATTGCACGCCTGCTAGGTGCCCGTGATGGCGGGCTCTGCGATCCGGTGATGTGTGAAGAAGGCGCCGAGCATCGCATCTTGCATGTGCCCGACGATACCTTGACCACGGAACAGGCACGCGCATTGGCCATTGACGATGCGGTCGACCTGTTGGGCGGTATCGTGCCGTACGCATTTGTCGCCACCAAGGTCATCGGCCACCCGTTGATCGGCGAGACAGCCGCGCAGATCCACGGCTGGAACCAGGCACTGGCCACTGCATTGATGCCGGCCACGTTGCCGGGCTACACCGTGTTTTCGCGCGAAGACGCGCTGCTTGCGCTGGATCTGCTGCTGGCCGACGGCGGGGTGCGTCTGAAGCTGCCCACCGGCGTGGGCGGCAATGGGCAATGGCGCATCGCCGACAGCGGCGCGCTGTTGCAGGCGTTGGACACGTTGCCGGAGGATTACCTGCGCACCCACGGCGCCGTCCTGGAGCGCAACATCCTGCAGCCAGTGACCCATAGCGTGGGCGAGCTGTGCGTGGCCGGTATCCAGATCGCGTATTACGGCACGCAATGCAGTGTGCGCAATGCGCAAGGCGATGAGGTCTACGGCGGATCGTCGTTGCATGTCCATCGCGGATCGTTGGAAGCGCTGTTGGCCACCGCATTGCCGCCGTTGCAGCGGCGCGTGGTGGAACAGGCATGCCGCTACGATCGCTGCATCGTTGCCGCCACTGCCGGCTTGCACATTTCGCGGCGCAATTACGATGTGGTCAGCGGCGAAGATGCATCTGCGGTGGCTGTCTGCGGTGTGCTGGAGCAATCCTGGCGGATTGGCGGTGCGACGCCGGCCGAGCTTGCGGCGATCGCCTGTTTTCAGCAATACCCCGACCTGCACTGGGTGCGCGCATCCACGCACGAAATCTATGCGGGTCAACCACCGGCCGATGCGCAGGTGTATTACCGTGCAACCCAGCCCGGCGCCGGTCCGCGCTACAAATACCGAAGGGTCTCAACCGACTGATGGAAGCAAAACTTTCCAGCATCGACATCCCGGTCGATCACGACGCGCTCAGCGGCACCTTGCTCACGCCGACCGGCATTCCGGCAGTGCTGTTCGTCCATGGCTGGGGCGGCAGCCAGCATCACAGCCTGGTGCGCGCGCGCGAAGCGGTGGGTCTGGGCTGTATCTGCATGACCTTCGATCTGCGCGGTCACGAGGGCCATGCCTCGATGCGGCAGACCGTGACCCGCGCGCAGAACCTGCAAGACATCATCGCCGCCTACGATCAGCTGGCAGCGCTCGCGTACGTGGATCAACAGTCGATTGCCGTGGTCGGCCTGAGTTATGGCGGCTATCTGTCGGCATTGCTGACCCGCGAGCGCCCGGTGGAGTGGCTGGCATTGCGATCGCCAGCGCTCTACAAGGACGCGCACTGGGACCAGCCCAAAGTCAGCCTCAATGCCGATCCGGATCTGACCGCGTACCGCCAACGTGCGCTGACGCCCGACGACAACATCGCGCTGGCAGCCTGCGCTGCCTATACCGGCGACGTACTGCTCGTCGAAGCCGAAAGCGACGTCATCGTGCCGCATCCGGTGCTGCGTAACTATGCCAATGCCTTCGTCAAGGCGCGCTCGCTGACCTCACGCGTGATTGCCGGCGCGGACCATGCGTTGAGCGTCAAGGAGCATCAGCAGGAATACACCCGCGCGTTGATCGATTGGTTGACCGAAATGGTGGTGGGCCGCCGGATTGCCCTGGCCAAGGAGGTGGTGGCCGCGCGCAAGCAGATGCTGAGGCAGCAGGGCGACGCTACGCGGTCGGGACAGGATTCACTCGCGTTTCGCGGCGATATCCGGGCGGTGGAGAACTCGTCCGGTTGATCTGCTGTGGGTTGCCTCCCCGCACAGGTAAGCGCGGTGTGTCGCTTACCCACTGGCCATGCGGAAATCCCGCAACCCAACGGGATACCGCGCGACGATACCCAGGCGTTGCACGTCGGCCGGTACGCGGCCAGACCACAACAACCCCCCTACGCAAACGGGCCCTCGCGGGCCCGTCAGTTTTCTTCCTGGTTACTGGCGCTTGGCGCGGCCGGTGTGCTCGGATTACACGCGCGGATCGGTCGGGTTGCGACGTGCCGCATCGCCATGATGATCCGAATCGAAGGCCTCACGCACGGCGTGCTTGGCCTTTTCCCAAGTCAGACGCGAGTCGGCCTTGAAGCGGTCCCAGCCATCGCCCAGGTCGCGTTCCAGATGGTCGTCCCACTGGCGGCCGGCATGCTGCTGACGGGCCTGCATGCCATAGCGATAAGCGGGGCGATAGTCGTCATACGAGTATTCGCTGTCGCGGTAGCTGGCGCTGTCGAAACGGCCGGCATAGTGCGTGTCGCCATCGCGATACACGCTGTGGGTGCGATCGGCACGTTCCCATGCATCGCGTGCGGCCAGGCGCGCTTCATCCCATTCCAGACGCGATTCGCCGCGATTGCGCGGCCACTCGCCAGCCAACGTGGCCTCGGTTTCTTCCCAGGTGCTGGTCGGGCGCGTTTCGCGTGCCTGCAGCCCGAAGCCGTAGACGGTGGCGTAGTCGCGGTCGTAGTCGGTGCCTTCTTTGTAGTACGGGCGGTTCTGATGCTCCTGGCGCCAGTATTCGGTTTCCACCGTCGGGTCGAGGCGTTCGGCCACGCCCTTGCCTGCCGCAGCACCTGCCAGGACGCCGGCGGCTGCACCGATCAAGGTGCCGAGCGGGCCGAATACCGTTCCTGCCAATGCGCCAGCTGCCGCACCCCCGGCGATGCCGCCCACGCCCACGCCAACCGGATGCGAGCCGGGAGCACCGGAGATCGGGTCGCGGTTCAAGTCCTGTGCTTCTGCCTTGCGTTCCTGCTTGTCGAGATTGCTCATGCCGCCTCCGGTTACCTGATGGATGCAGCCTGCGAGGGCAGGCCGCGAATGTGGCGCAACCATGGCGGCGCGGGAGTGAAACGCTTGTGCTTTGATGTGAGTGGCGTCGCGACATGCCTGAACTGTGCATGCGCGCTTGCGGATGAGGCCGCCGACATTCTGCAGTGATGCCATCGCACAGTGTCGCGAAACAAAGGCCGCTATTGCGGCCCTTGGTCACCCCTTGATACACACCACCTGGCGCAGCGTGTGCAGCACCTCGACAAGATCCTGCTGCGCAGCCATCACCGCATCGATCGACTTGTATGCCGCAGGCGATTCGTCGATCACGGCCGCGTCCTTGCGGCATTCCACATGTGCGGTTGCCTCGCGGTGCTGGGCCAGGGTGATCTGCGCACGCGCTGCGGTTCGGCTCATCACCCGTCCCGCGCCGTGGCTGCAGCTGTGGAAGCTCTCGGCGTTGCCCAGCCCGCGCACGATATAGCTGCGCGTGCCCATGCTGCCGGGAATGATGCCCAGCTCGCCTGTCCGGGCGCTTACCGCGCCCTTGCGGGTGATCAGCAATTCCTCGCCATGGTGCGTCTCCTTTTGCACATAGTTGTGGTGGCAGTTGACCGCCAGCTTCTCCAGCTGGAACTTCGGCAGGCGGTGGCGCATCTCCGCCAACACCCGAGCCATCATCGCTTCACGATTTTCGCGGGCGTAATCCTGCGCCCACGACACCGCTTCCACGTACTCATCGAACAACCGCTCGCCCTGCATGAAAAAGGCCAGGTCCTTGTCGGGCAGATGAAAGCCCAGCACGCGGTGCGCCAGTTGCTCGCGCGCCCGCTCGATGAAGTAGGTGCCGATCAGGTTGCCGGTGCCACGCGAGCCGCTGTGCAACATCACCCACACCGCGTCGGTCTCGTCCAGACAGATTTCGATGAAGTGGTTGCCGCCACCCAGCGTGCCGATCTGGCATGCCAGCTTGTCGGTACGGATGCGCCGGTGCTGCTGCTTGATCGCCTCCAGCCGCTGCACCAGCCCCGATTGCGCGATCCGCGTGTCGATGCTGTCGGGCAGATTGCGATGCTCGCCACCCCGGCCGTTGCCCACCGGCACGCTACGCTCGATGCTGGAGCGCAGTTGCGCCAGATTGTCGGGCAGGTCGCTGGCGCGCAGCGTGGTACGCACTGCCGCCATGCCGCAGCCGATGTCCACGCCGACTGCCGCCGGGATGATGGCGCCGCGGGTCGGGATCACCGAGCCCACGGTTGCGCCCTTGCCCAGGTGCACGTCGGGCATCACCGCCACCCACGGCCCGACGAACGGGACTGCGGCGATATTGCGCAACTGCGCATGCGCCTGTTCTTCCAGCGGCACGCCACGCACCCAGCCCTTGATCGGAGTGGTGCTGCCTTCGGCGTGCAGCCATTCGAACTGTTGTGAAGTACTCATGGTGTTGATTCCTTTGCGCGGGTGCGCGGCCAATCCCTTGGCCGCACACCCGCATGGCTATCTGAGCGTCACCAACTGCTTCAGCACGCCATCCAGGCCGCCGAACACGGTGAGCTTGTCGATCTTTTCGGTGACCTTTTCCAGCGCCTCCAGCTCCTTCAATCGCATCAGTACCGGGCTGTCTTCGATCAGCTTGGCGGTGTTGAGCAACGAGCGGGTGGCATTGGCTTCCTCACGCCGACGGATCACATTGGCTTGCGCCTGCTTCTCCGCCTGCACCACTGCATTGAGGATTGCGCGCATTTCGCCGGGCAGGATCACGTCCTTGACGCCAACGCCGAGCACGTCGATGCCGAACCCACCGACGCTGCCACGCACATAGCCGAAGATATCCGCGTCCAGCGATGCCTTGTCGCCCAGCAATTCGTCCAGCGTCTTGGACGCAACGGCGCGGCGCAACCCATACTGCAATTGGCGGTACAGGTAGTCGCCCGCCTTCGCCACGCGCGTGCGCATCGCCACGGCATCGGTGACGCGCATGCTCGCTGCCAGATTGACCCGCAGCGATACCTTGTCGCGCGTCAGCAGTTCCTGGCCGGAGACCTCGACCGACTGCACACGCAGGTCGATCACCTCGATGACCACGTTCTTCTGGAAATTCCAGAACGCGTAGGCGCCGGGGCCGAAGGGTGCCATCAGCCTGCCGTCGACGAACACCAGCCCCTGCGACTCGGCGGGCACGTCCATGCACACGGCAACGCGCGACAACGTGCCGAGCTGACGCAGGCGTCGCTGCACGTCACCCGGCACCTGCAGGCCATCGGCCAAGGGCAGGCTCAGCACCTCGATGGTGGCTGCGCCGCGCCAGTACAGCGCGCGGGTGCCCGGTGGCAGTACCTGATCGAGCTTGCCGTTGCGGCTCAGCAGGCCCACCTGCGCGCTGCCGATGTCCGCCAGCACGAAGTGCTGCGGCAATGCGGCGCCCAGCGTGTCGATCAGCCTGTCGGCATCGCGGCCGACCTCCTCGCCGCTGTGGATGGTGTGGACGCTGACCTCGGTACGGCCCAGCGGGTCGAACAGGCGGTAGACGCCGGGCGCGAGCACGCGCGCGAACCGGCGATTCCGATACACCAGGCCGCGCTCGCCGTCGCCGATCACGACCCTCTTGCTCCAGAACATGACACTTCTCCTTGGGTTGGCTCTGGTGGTCCGATCCGCAGGGACTGCCGTCGCGCCGCCCGGATCGGACTGGTGGCGAACGTGTGCCGATGCAACGCGGCGTTTGAGGGTGGAAACGCCGGTGACGGCGGCCGTGCGGGGCACGCTGCGCTGTTGGCGCCTGCCGATGCGTTGCCGCAGCCCCGCGATGGTTTGCGAAGTCACGGACGAGCGCAGGGCGACGCGTCCAGGGCAACCGCCCGGCGAGGCCGCCGCTGCCGCGTGCATTCAAGCGATGGATTGCGTGATTGCACGCGGCATGGGCGTTTCCGTAAAGGGACTTGCGTCCCCGGAATGACCGGGAAGGTCATTGCTTGGAGCGGGAATCGAACCCGCGACAGACAGATTTGAAATCTGTTGCTCTACCCTCTGAGCTATCCAGTGGTGGGTAATGCGGAATTGAACCGCGCCTGCGGATAGTGCCGCCGCTCGACCACGAGCCGTTACCCAAAACGAGAAACACGAGAAAGATATCGATATACGCCACGGCACAGCCGCACGCACCGGTTGGAATAAACTCCACTCCGCTGACGATCTTCCGCACTGTTTCCGATTACCGTTTTATTCAAACGGCAATTCAGTCGGTGCATGACCACGCACCACCCGTGCCCGAAACCTGGGCACAGCGCTGTCGCGCCTCGTGGCAATCCGACATCCCTGTCGTCGGGCAGTCCATGCCCGGGTTTCAACTGCGGTCATTCACAGGTTCGCTGCGAACGCATAACGAAAATGCCCCCGGATGCAGCATCCGAGGGCGTTCGCGTGCCTCGGAGATCGGGTGACCGATCTCCTTGAATCAGGACATCAGCCGATGATGGTGCGCACGTCCTGTTTGGCCGTGCACGCAAACGATGCCGCGCCAAGGGCGCCGGGCAGTCGATTGCGTTGGATAAAATGGCTGGTGTGCATGAGAGTGCGTCAGTTCCGGGTGCAGGCAGTGCTGCGTAGGGCGCGAACATTACCTGCAGGTTTTTGGTTATGCAAGCACTTTATGAAAATAATTGATTATGTTTTTTCAGGTGCTGGCAGTTTGGCGATTGAAAGTGCGGGCCGGGGATGGATAAGGCTTGGAGTGGTTGGATAATCGTCTGCATGTTTGGTGCTGGGGTTGTCGATGCGTGGCTGTGCACACGAGCAGCATTCCCGGTAGACCGATGCGGTGGTGCGCGCAGTTGCACGCCAGGCCGATGTTGCGCGAGTAGGGCGCCGGGGAATGGGCGATCAGTGTGCTTCGGTGGATGGGTTGCCGTGATGACCTCGCGCCAATCGCGCGCCTGCCGCGCACAGCCGCCCCGCCGGTCATTCACTGCGCAGGGTGCAAGACGTACGCCGCCAGCAGGCTGCCGTCCGAAGAATGAGAGCGGCGAACAAGCCCATGGAGCGCAACGCCAGGCGGATGCGCGTGGTTTGCGATGCGGCGTGCAGCACGGATCGCTGTGGTGATGAGCACCCGGTCAGCAACTGCCTGACAACTGCGCGCGAGGCGCCGTGAGCCGCGCTCAGCCGCCGTGGGTGCCCAGCGTACGCGCGCCGGTCAGAATCATGCGCAGCATCTGCGAGATCTGTTCGATCAGTTCCGGGTCCTTTTCCGGCGGTGAGTCCATCGCCACCGCTCCCATCGCAAAGACCAGGCGGGTGATCGCCTTGGACACCAGCGCCGGTGCGTGCAACTTGGCGTTGTCGGCGGCGGCCAGGCGGATCAGGTCCACGCGCAGTTCGTCTTCGAAATAGGTCAGCTCACGCTCCACCGCCTGCTTGAAGGCATCCGAGCCCACCGCGCCTTCGCGCAGCAGCACGTGCAGCAGCTTGTCGTCGGCGCGCAGCTGCTCCATGAACGCCTCCACGGACACGCGGATCACGCTGCGGTCGGTGGAGGTGGCGCGCTGGCGGGCTTGCCCGATGATGGTGCGCAGCGAGCGGCCGGCCAGATCGATCAGCGCTACCGCGAGCTCATCCATGTCGCGGAACTGGCGGTAGAAGCTGTTTGGCGCAATCCCGGCTTCGCGTGCCACTTCCCTGAGGCTCAGCGTGGACAGGCTGCGGTGCGGGCCGATCAGCGACAGCGCCGCGGCAATCAGGTCCTCGCGTGAAATCGCCGGCTTGCGTGACGGCGGCGCGTCGTGGGAAGGCAGGGCGATGGAGGTCATGGGGCGGCGGCCGGGCGAGGGGATGAATCATAGCCCTTCTAGGAATATACAACTGTATACACGCATGTGCATGCATGCGTATAGTGCGACCTATGAGCCTGGCATCCACTCCAAAGAGCAAAGCCCCGCTGTCCGCACGGCTGGCGCGCCGGCTGGTGTCGCCACAGCTGTTCGATTTCTGGGCAACCCGGATCAATCCGCTGTGGACGCTGGATCGGCCGATGGCCCGTCTGGTCGAGCGCAGCACTGCCAGCCGCGACGCGGTGACCTTGGTGCTTCAGGCCAACGGCCACTGGCAGGGCCTGCAGGCCGGCCAGCACGTGAGCCTGGGCGTGGAGATCGACGGCCGCCGCCTGCTGCGCAGCTACAGCCCGACCGTGCTGGCCGATGGCCGCCTGGCCATCACCGTCAAGGCGATCGAGGGCGGGCTGGTCAGCCGCTACCTGGCCGGCGATGCGCCGATCGGGACGGTGGTGTCGCTGGATCCGGCCTTCGGCGACATGTTGCTGCCGACTGCCCCGACGCCGCTGTTGCTGCTGGCTGCCGGCTCGGGCATCACCCCGATGCGCGCGCTGCTGCAGGCCGCCGCGCAGGCCGGCATGCCGATGGACGTGGACCTGCTGTACTGGGTGCGCCAGCGCGACGAAGCCTGCTTCGTCGACGAATTCGAGGCGATGGCCGCTGCACACCCGCGCCTGCGTGTGCGGCTGCTGACCACTCGCGAAGGCGCCGCGCCAGCTGCGCGCATCGATACCTACCCGTTGCAGCAGATCGCCGATCTCTCCAGCCGCCACGTCATGGTCTGCGGGCCGGGCGGCTTCGTGCAGGCAGCGCGCGCGCGGCTGGAAGGCCAGGTGGCGGCGTTTCAGGCCGAAGCCTTCAGCGTGCCGGTGCTGGATGACGGCGAAGCCGGTGAGGTGCAGGTCCAGCTGTCACGCAGCGGCCGTACGCTGACCCTGCCGCGCGGCCAGTCGCTGCTGGAAGGGCTGGAAGCGCAAGGCCTGCGGCCGAAGCACGGCTGCCGCATGGGCATCTGCAACAGCTGCGCCTGCGCGCGTCAGTCCGGCACCACGCGCCACCTGTTGACCGGTGAGCGCAGCAACGAACCCACCGCACAGGTCCGCCTGTGCATCAGTGCCCCGAGCACTGACCTGATCCTGGATCTGTAAGGAATCCTCATGAGCCGAGTCCATAACCGCGCCCTGTCCGCTGCCGAACTGCAGTCCTTCGGCGACGAACTCGATGCCATCCGCGCCCGCGTGCAGGCCCAGGTCGGCGCCGCCGATGCGCGTTACATCCGCCGCATCGTGGCGGCGGTGCGCTGGACCGGCGTGGCTGGCCGCGCGCTGTTGTTTTTGGGCGCGTTCGTGCACAGCGTGCTGATTCCGGCCTGGATCGCCGGTGTGGTGCTGCTGACCCTGTCCAAGATCCTGGAGAACATGGAGCTGGGCCACAACGTCATGCACGGTCAGTACGACTGGATGGGCGACCCTCAGCTCAACGGCAACACCTACGAGTGGGACATCGTTGCCACCGGCGACAACTGGCGCAAGACGCACAACTTCAAGCACCACACCTATACCAACGTGCGCGGCATGGACGA
Organism: Xanthomonas sp. 10-10; assembly: GCF_040182365.1. NCBI lineage: Bacteria > Pseudomonadati > Pseudomonadota > Gammaproteobacteria > Lysobacterales > Lysobacteraceae > Xanthomonas > Xanthomonas sp. 10-10. The sequence goes on along the minus strand of NZ_CP144460.1, from coordinate 4,606,584 downwards.
CGACATCGGCTACGGCCTGCTGCGCATCTTCCCCGAGCAGCGCTGGCGCCCGTTCTACCTGCTGCAGCCGTTCATCGCGGTGGTGTTTGCGCTGTTGTTCGAATGGGGCGTGGCGATCCAGGACCTGCGCCTGGGCCGGTGGTTCGCGGGCAAGATGAAGGCGGCCGAATTGCGCGCCTCGTTCCTGCCGGTGGGCCGCAAGATCGGCCGCCAGATGCTCAAGGACTACATCGTGTTCCCGCTGCTGGCAGGCCCGTTCTTCCTGACCGTGCTGCTGGGCAACCTGGCCGCCAACGTGCTGCGCAGCATCTGGACCTTCGTGATCATCTTCTGCGGTCACTTCACCGCCGATGCGGAAGTGTTTCCGAAGGAATCGATCCGCAACGAGTCGCGCGGCCACTGGTATCTGCGTCAGTTGCGCGGCTCGTCGAATCTGACCGGCGGCAAGCTGATGAACGTGCTGTCGGGCAATCTGAGCCACCAGATCGAGCATCACTTCTACCCGGACCTGCCGGCCAATCGTTATGCGCAGATCGCGGTCGAAGTGAGGCAGATCTGTGCGCGCTACGGCCAGCACTACAACACCGGCTCGCTGCCGCGTCAGTTCGGCCAGGTGATGTGGCGGATCGTGCGGCATGCCTTCCCCAGCCGGCCCAAGCCGGTGCGCCAACGCAGCGCTGCGTTGCAGGGCGCTTGAGTGATACTAAAAAGGTCGCCCTTGGCGGCCTTTTTTCTGGATGTGAGGTAATCGAAGCAGCGGCACGCAATGCAGCAAGGTGAGCGTGGCGATGCGGCCACGGGTCTGCCTGCAGCCTGCCAGCGCGTTTGGCGCGGGCAAACGCTAGGCACCTGACCGGCGTGCGGGTGAGATTGGCCGAGCGACGACGCAGTGGTCGCGGTTGCCGTTTCGATAACGGGCCAGGGCCGACATCAGCGATGCGGCCACGTGCCCGCATGCAACACGCATGCGTCACTGGCGTAGGTAGCCAGGGCACCGAACGGTGTCCCAACGCGGTGGGCCGGGCAACAGCGCAGTGGTTGCGAGCGTCACTTCGACGCCACGCCATGGTGGGAGTGCTTGCCCGGGTTGCAGCGTGTTAGCCCGACGGCGGCGGTAAGCCTGAGCGTTTCAATCGGGCCAGGCGAGGCCAGGGATCGCGATGACGCAGCCTTGGCCCTGCATGGTGTCTTCAAGACATCGAAGCGGCTTGTCGGCCGGATGCCTTGAAGGCGGCGGTCGCCTACTTGAACCCGTGCGCCGAGACGGTACGCGCCTGCGCGTGATACGCGATGAAGCCGGTCGCCGGCAGCGCGCGCGAGAACAGCCAGCCCTGCGCAAGGTCCACGCCGTGGGCGCGCAGGTAGTCCAGTTGCTCCTGGCGCTCCACGCCTTCGGCGATGGTGCGCAGCTGCAAGGTCTTGGCCATTTCGATGATGTGCGCGGTCACCGAGCTGGTGGCCGAGTGGGTGCCGATGGTGTCCACGAACGACTTGTCGATCTTCAACGCATCCAGCGGCAGGCCTTGCAGGTACTGCAGGCTCGAATAGCCGGTGCCGAAGTCGTCGATCGACACGGTGTGGCCGGCCCCGCGCAGATGGGTGATGGTGGTGCGCGCCGCGTCGATGTCCATCAGGCTGCGCTCGGTCGCCTCCACCCACAGCTGCCCGCTGTCCACCCCGGTGCCCTGCAGGGCCTGGGCCAGCACCGACTGCACACGGCCGCTCTTGATGTCGTCGGCCGAGACGTTGATGGCCACGTGCAGCGCCGGATCTGCAGCCAGGGTAGGGCCCAGGTCGCGGATGACTTCGGCCACCACCAGATCGGTGATCGGCAGGATCAGGCCGCTTTCTTCTGCCAGCGGAATGAAGGCATCCGGCGGCACCAGCACGCCGTCTTGCTGTTGCCAGCGCACCAATGCCTCGGCGCCGACACAGCGGCCGTCGTCGAGCGCAATGATGGGCTGGTAGTGCACGATGAATTCGCCGCGCTGCACCGCAATCTCCAGCCGCGCCAGCGGCGACAGGCGGCGCCGAGACACCCACAGCACCACGCCGACCAGCAGCACTGCCAGCACGATACCGCCGGGGACCACTTGCAGCCGTGCGGCCGCCAGCGGCCCGCGCAGGTACGCCATCGGCTCGGTGACCACCGCGACCCAGTCGCCACGCCGGTCGCGGCCGGACAGCACCTGCGGCTGCGCGGCGGCGGTGCCGGTGTCCTCGAGCGGCGTCACCAGCAACTGCTCGGCTGCCGTGCCGGTGCTGCTGAGCACCTGCCCGTCGGGCGTGCCGATCGCCAGCTGCAGGCCCGGCGGAATATTGATATCGGCCAGCGTATCGGGATTGATCAGGACGTTGTAGTCGCCAAGCTGCAGCGCCATCAAGGGGTGCTGCGGATTGGCCAGCGGCAGCAGCCGGGTGGTCACCGCGATGCCGCGCTTGACCACGAAGTCCGGGCGGGTCTGCGGGATGCTGTTGGGCAGCAACCCCCACGACGTGCAGTGCAGGCGGCGTTGCTCGAAATGCCCCAGCTCGACGATGTAGTGGCTGGTCAGTACCAGCGCGCGCATCTGCGCCAGATGCGTGGGCGAGCAGGGCGGTAGCCGTGAGGCGGCCATGCTCAGCAGGGCGCCATGCGCCTCGTCGAAGGCGGTTTCGGTCCGTCGGATCGACAGCGCCGCCAGTTGGCTGAGCCTGCTTTCCTCGCGCGACAGCGCCAGCCTCCAGGCCAGGTAATAGGACAGGCCGATCGGGAGCGTTGCGCAGAGCAGCACCAGCAGCACGGTCAGACTGATGATGCGTTGACGCTTCACGTCACCACCCGCATCGGCATGGGGGCCAGCTCATGCGCGCGGCCTGCCGTGCGGTCTGCACGCCACGGTCTGCGCGTCTGCCACGGCTGCGTCGCCACACGCAGCAGCCCGCCTTGCCGGCGTGATGTGGACCACAGATATGGACTGATGAGGCTGCACGTCGCGAATGTACGACACACGCGTGCATTGCGCGCGTCTGGCGAGCGAAGTGGATGTGATTTTCTACCGGAAGCCGCCCCTGCAATGCAGCAATTGACGCGGCCGATGGATTCACGCGCCTGCACGCAGTCGCGCGCTAGGGTCGTTGCGTCTGCGCTCGCCACGGCGGGCTGCGGGGCCGTCCGGTCCCCGGCAAGGCGCTCTCACTGGAGGAATCACCCATGGCAACGCAGAAAGAACGCGTCGGCGGTACCGATGCGGTACCGATCTTCAAGATGCACGAAACCACGCGCGACGGCGAACTGGTCAAGTACGTGGTCGGCGACACCGGCGTGGCCTTCGACAGCCTGGAAGGCGCGCAGGCCGCCGCCAAGGATCTGGGCACGCTCAACGGCTGAGTCGCAGGATTGAACGCCGCCAATGGGGGAGTCCGCAGCGGATTGCGACGCTCGATGCAGTCGACAGCAGGGGCATCCCAGCAACCACGGGGCGAGACGGCCGGAGCAACCAGGCGGGTGCATCATGTGTGCTGCGGCCTGCCTGCTCCGGCCGTCGTTGTGTAGGGTGGCGGAGTCAGGATCGGTGTGATGCGGCTGGGTTGATCGCGGTGTGGGGCCGGTCGTGTTGCTGCGGGCGAACAGGCCGATCTGCGGACGTGAGTCCGCGATCGGGCCGCTCGGTCACGGCACGGCCGTGCCTGACTCGTCTCAACGCGCGGAGCCATCTGGCGTGCGCGACGCACTGCCCGGCATCGCGCAGCGGTGTGTATGGAATCGAGGCTGAGGCGGACATTGCGGCGCGCGTGCTCGTGCGCCGTCGGCCTTGCCTGGCGCAGTCGCAGCGGCCGTCGCAGCGGCCGCTAAGCGTCCTCAGGGCAGCGGTTGTTCGGTGAGCCGGCCGGTGTGCGGGGTGTGGATCAACGGCGCCAGGTCGAACCCCTGTTCGCGCGCCTGCGCCAGATAGGCCTGGGCAATGTTTTCGTCCAGCTGCGGCAGGCGCGCGAGCAGCCACAGATACTTGCGATCGGGACTGCCGACCAACGCGGCGGTGTACTCCGCGTCGATGCGCATCACCCAATAGTCGCCCTTGGTGAAGGGAATCCAGCGCAGCCCCTCGGGCAGGAAGGTCACTTCGAGCCTGGCATTTGTCGCGTCGATGGCGCGCGCCTGACCGACCGCTTCCTCCAGCTCGCCGGCTGCGGTCAGGCAGCGGTTCTGCACGCTTACGCTGCCGTCGTCGGCAAGCGAATAATGCGCGGACACATCGGTGCAGTCGGCGTCCTCGAAGCGGATCGGCAACCTGGCGATCTCGTACCAGGTGCCGAGATAGCGGTTCAGGTCCAGCGATGCAACGGTGATCAACTCGGGAAGTCGGCTCATGACGGCCTCTGCGCAAAGGGATGGCAGTCGTTGTACGTGCAGGGCCATGAAGTGGATGTTGGCACGCGCAGACCGGCTGCCAGCTGCGCGCCATCGCTTGCGCTGTCACTGCCGTCGCCCGTCGACGCGGCATGCGAGCGATCGGCTGCCGGTATGGCCACACCCTGACCTGCCATCGGTGCACGGCATTGCAGACACCGCACCGCGCGGGATCTGCCGCGTCGGCCCAGCCAGCCAGGAGCGGCTCACAGAGCCACGGCGCACCAGCATGCGGGCACGGCCGGCACTCGGTGCGGCATGGGCCACTCGGACACGCCGGTTTCAAGTGCGCGATCCATCTCCAGCTGGCGACTGCTCGACAGTGTGCGTGTCGCCTGACTACGCCGCGCTTGCGGCGGTCAGTGCGCGATCCAGCTTGCGATAGCCGATTGCTTCGGTCAGATGGTGCGTGGCGATGTCCGCGCTGTTGTCGAGATCGGCGATGGTGCGCGCCACGCGCAGGATGCGATGCATCGAGCGTGCGGACAGCTGCAGATGCTCGATCGCACGCTCCAGCAGCAGTTGGTCGTCGTTGTGCAGCCGGCAATGGCGATCGGTGTCGGGTTGGTCGAGCTGCGCATTGGGCAGCGGCCCGCGGGCGAGCTGGCGCTGCCGCGCGGCGACCACGCGCGCACGCACACTGGCGCTGTCCTCGCCCACATTGCCGGTCCGCAATGCTTGCGGTGGCAGACGCGGCACGTCGACATGCAGGTCGATGCGGTCCAGCAGCGGACCGGAGATGCGGCTGCGATACCGGCGGATGCTGTCGCTGCTGCAGCGGCAACGCCCGCTGCCATCGCCGGCCCACCCGCAGGGACACGGGTTCATCGCCGCCACCAGCTGAAACCGTGCCGGGAAATCCACGCTGCGCGCTGCCCGCGAGATCGTGACCAGACCCGACTCCAACGGCTCGCGCAGCACTTCCAGCGTTTGTCGCTGCCATTCTGGCAGTTCATCCAGAAACAGCACGCCGTGATGGGCCAGCGAGATCTCGCCGGGACGCGGATGGGTGCCACCACCGACCAGGGCGACCGCGCTGGCGGTGTGATGCGGGGCGCGGTAGGGGCGCTGCCGCCAGCGGGCAAGATCTAGCCCGCGGCCGCTGATGGAGGTAATTGCGGCAGTTTCCAGGGCTTCGGCTTCGCTGGCTTCCGGCAGCAGGCCAGGCAGGCGCGAGGCGAGCAGGGTCTTGCCGCATCCGGGGCTGCCGACCAGCAGCAGGTGGTGGCAGCCGGCTGCGGCGATCTCCAGTGCGCGGCGCGCATGTGGCTGGCCACGCACGTCGGCCATGTCGGGCAGTGCAGGTGCGCCCACGGCGGCAACCGCCAGCTCGGCAGCAGGCGCCTGCCGGGTGCCGTTGAGCGCGGCACAGACTTCCAGCAGGGTGCGCGCGGTAAAGGCCTGGACGTGTCCGGCAATGGCGGCCTCGGCGCCATTGGCCAGCGGCACGATGAGCCGCCGTCCGGCCTGCGCGGCAGCCAGGGCGGCCGGCAACACGCCATCGACGCCACGCAGCTCGCCGGTCAGCGCGAGTTCGCCGATGAATTCGTAATCGGCCAGCGCCTGCCGATCGATCTGGCCACTGGCCGCAAGAATGCCGAGTGCGATCGGCAGATCGAAGCGGCCGCCGTCCTTGGGCAGATCCGCCGGCGCCAGATTGATGGTGATCCGCCGGGCCGGGAATTCGAATTGTGCGCAGAGCAGGGCGGCACGTACGCGCTCGCGCGATTCGCGTACCGCAGCCTCGGGCAGGCCCACGATCTGGGTGGACGGAAGGCCGCCGGAGAGATGCACTTCCACCCGAACTTCAGGTGCGTGCACCCCCACGCGGGCACGGCTGTGCACCAGCGCCAGACTCATGGTGGAAGGCTCGGGTCAGGGAGTGTCGGAACCGGGCACCGCACTGGGCGATGCGCCGGATGCGCGCGCTTCCAGTGCGGCAACGGCCTGCTCCAGCGCGTCGAGCTTTTCGCGCGTGCGCAGCAGTACCGCGCGTTGCACGTCGAATTCTTCGCGGGTGACCAGGTCCAGCTTGCCCAGGCCGGCCTGTAGCGCGCCCTTGAAGGTGCTCTGCAATTCTTCGCGCGACTGGCGCAGGCCTGGCGGCACCAGGTCGCTGAGGCGGCGGGCGAGGTCGTCGAGCTGATTGAAATCGATCATGGTGTTCTCCGCAGGTCCGTAGGAAGCCTAGTGCAGGCCGTCACTCCCGGGACATCGGCAAGGCAGTCGGCAGGCGGTAAGGATAGTCCCATTCGACTGTCGTCCGCGGTGACGGCGGCCGGCAGGGATGAGTGTTGCAGCCGTCCACGGTATGCTGCGCGCCCGTCATGCCCTGGGACCCGCACCAATGAAAATGATCATGGCCATCGTCAAACCGTTCAAGCTCGACGATGTGCGCGAAGCGCTCGCCGGCTGTGGGGTGGCGGGCATCACGGTGACCGAGGTCAAGGGCTTCGGCCGGCAGAAGGGCCACACCGAGCTGTATCGCGGCGCCGAGTACGTGGTCGATTTCCTGCCCAAGGTGAAGATCGAAGTGGCGGTGAGCGACGACCAGGCCGAGCGCGTGGTCGAGGCCATCGTGGCCGCCGCCGGCACCGGCAAGATCGGCGACGGCAAGGTGTTCGTCTACGACCTCGGTACCGTGGTGCGCATCCGCACCGGCGAGCTGGATAGCGACGCGCTGTAAGCCCTGTCGCGCGTGGCGCTGCGTTGCGGCGCCTCTGCTGCTTGCTGAAAGATGCTGACGGCAGTGCGGCGCGCATCAGGACTTCTCAACGCTGACAGTGCATGCGCCGATTGATGGATGCGTTGGGCAATCCCGCGGTGCAGGCAAACCGGTGCGGCCGCAACGCCCCTGCCACTGGCGTAGCGGCGGCGTCATTCACGCACGCATGAGTTCCTGCGCCGCACACGCCGATCGATCGATGCATGCGGCGACGCCGTGTTGCGAGCAACACGGAACTGCGGGAATAACTGCCCCTGGCCGGCAATGACGCGGCGCAGACGCGTCTGCCCATGCGATCAACGCCTTAGACGGGCCATGGACCCAGGTCGGTTCCTGCGCAGCGTGAGGCCTCGGCGGGTCACGTTCTGCTAGCCGCTCTCTGATCGAGCGTCGAAGACGCCCACGTGCCATCTGAAGAGGTGGCCTGGCGGCGGGGTCGCTGATACCGGAACCGTAGTCCTGACAAAGCCAAGCGTCCCGCTTGGCATACCATTTCAATACCGCACCGACGAGCGGCGCGCCTGGTTCCATTCCACCCACGCGGCGCAGACGCGCTTGGCAAGCAGGCCAAACCAGGCTCGACCCCCAAAGGCCAAGACACGCTTGTCGCCGCGCAACGAGTTGCCTACTCTAGGCTGTAATACCATTCCAATACCGGAGTTCGGACATGAAGCGACGCAACAGGAAGTCGGGCCTGCGCCTGCTCTCGGTCTTGGTGGCGGCAGGACTGGCCGCACCTGCGCTGGCCGAGCCGGTCACCCAGCCGGCGCTGTTCCCGACCCCGGTGTCGATCGCGCTGGACGGGGAGACGATCGCCTTGGGCCAGTCGGTGGTGCTGGTCGTCGCGCCGGGCGCGGACCCGGCCTCGGTCGCGTTGGTGCGCAGCCTGCTCGGTGCGGCCGGCGTCCGCAAGATCGCCACCGCCTCGCGCCTGCCGGCCACGCTCGACCGTCCGCACATCGTCATCGGCACCGGCGAGGCGGCTGTGGTGCGCGATGCATTGACGCGCAGCAAGGCGACGCAGGACACCCATGCCGAAGGCTACACGCTGACCAGCGTCGCGCTGGGTAGTGGCCTGATCACGCTGGCCGGGCAGGACAGCGATGGCCTGTTCCATGCCGTGCAGACGCTGCGTCAGCTGCTGGAGCGGCCGGCCATTCCGGCGCTGACCATCCAGGATTACCCGGCCATGCCGATCCGCGGCACGATCGAAGGCTTTTACGGCGCGCCCTGGTCGATGGCCGATCGCAGCAAGCACATCGATTTTCTGGCGCGCACCAAGGCCAATACCTACATCTATAGCCCCAAGGACGACCCGTACGCGCGCGACCGCTGGCGCGATCCGTACCCGAAAGCGACCTTGAAGGCGCTGGGCAAACTGGCGGCCAACGCCAGGCGCAACCATGTCGATTTCGTCTATGCGATCTCGCCCGGGCCCAGCGTGTGTTTTTCCGATCCCGCCGATGCCAAGGCGCTGCTGCGCAAGTTCGATGCGTTCCGCGCACTGGGCGTGCGCAGCTTCTATGTGGCGTTGGACGACATCGAATACACCAAGTGGAACTGCGAACGCGACAAGACCACCTTCGGCGATTCCGGTGCGCAGGCGGCGGGCATCGCGCAGTCGCATCTGCTCAATCTGGTGCAGGCCGATCTGGTCGCCCGCCACGACGCGGCATCGGAACTGATCATGGTGCCCACCGAGTATTACGACGCCAAGGAAAGCCCGTACAAGGAAGCGCTGCGCAAGCACCTGGACCCGAAGATCGTGGTGCAGTGGACCGGCACCGACGTGGTGCCGCCGGCCATTTCCATCCCGGATGCGCGCGCCGCCACCAAGGCGTTCGGACGCAAGACGCTGCTGTGGGACAACTACCCGGTCAACGATTTCGAAACCTCGGCCGGGCGCTTGTTGATGGCACCGTATGCGCGGCGCGAGGCCGGGCTGTCGGCCGAGCTGTCCGGCATCGTGTCCAACCCGATGAACCAGGAGGTGCCCAGCCGCGTGGCGGTGATGGGGCTGACCGCGTACGCCTGGAACGACACCGGCTACGACGCGCAACGCACCTGGCATGCAGCGGCGCGCGATCTGGCCGGTGGCGATGCGCGGGTGACAGCGGCGTTGCTGACCTTCTTCGATACCCAGCATCTGGCGCCCACCTTCGGCAGCCAGCCCTGGCAGGAGCAGGCACCACGCCTGAAGGCCGTGCTGGACCAGGTGCGCGAGGCGATCGCACTGGGCGATGCCGCAGCGCGCAGCCAGGCGATTGCAACATTGGCGCGCACCGCCGACGACATCGCCGCCGCGCCGCAGATCATTCGCGATGGCGTCGCTGACAAGGGCTTTGCCGAACAATCACGCCCATGGCTGGAGGCGATGGAGGGTTGGGGCCGCGCGCTGCAGAAGACCGCGGCCGGGCTGGAGGCCGCCAATCGCGGTGACGCGCAGGGCTCAGTTGCATTCGCCGATGCCAGGCGGATCGCCGCCGAAGCGGCAGCGATCCCCTCGATTCCCGGCGCCACGCGTTTCGGCGGGCCGGTCAAGATTGCCGACGGGGTGCTCGACCGCTTCGTGGCAGACGCCCCGACGCTGATCGCCTACAGGGGGCCAGCCGCGTCGGCGGCGGTGGAGCACTGACGACGGCGCTACTGGCTCTTGAGGGAGTCACGCGCCGCGTTTGAGACGGCGATAGAGCCGCTTCCAGCCGCCGCGCAGGCCACGCACCCAGCCCGGCTCGGCGCTGCGCGCGGCCTCGTCGGCGGTGGGTGCGATACCGGCCAGGCGCTGGCGCATCTTGTGGAAATTGGCCACGTCGCTGCGTTGCAGCTGGCGGGCCAACGTGCCACGCCGCAGCCAGCGCGGGAAGCGCCAGGCCGAGGTGAAATCGATCAACACCGGCACCCCGGCACTGACCACCACGTTGGTGCCGTGCAGATCGTTATGGGTGATGCCGAAGGCATGCAGGCGACGCAGCGCCTGCTGCAACTGTTGAAAGACTTCCTGGCCCACCACCGCACTGGCGCTGAGCGTGTCGCCCGGGATGAACTCCATGCCCAGCGCCAGACCGCCCAACGTGCCGAGCAGTGCCGGGGCATGCCGCCAGCCGTGCAAGCGGCGCAGCATGCGCGCCTCATGGCGGACCATCAGCCGTGCGATCGGTGCCAGCAGCGTGCGGCGATACCGGCCGTAGTCCTTGACCACTGCCAGCTGCCCGTCCAGATGGGTGCGGTAGACGTCGGGCTCGAGCAGCCGCGTGCCCTGCTTGAGCAGAACGGGAGTGACGACCTGCAGGCTGGACACATCCAGCGGTTGGTAATGCATGACAGTTCTCCAGACCCTGGCGGCGCGGAGGTGTCACGCGGGACGCAGGTCCATGGGGATCACGATGGATCGGGATCGCGCAATTTTAGAACTTGCGAGTATTGAAATTACATTTGTTTAACAAATGAAATGTTCCGGACATGGAACAGCCTTTCAATTCAGGCGGTTGAAGCGCTCGGGCCTTGCGAAATTACCGGGGAAGAGGCCATGCGGGAGCACTGTGCCGGTGCGCTGGGCGGCCGCACGCGGCACCACGGCCGCGGTGCGATCTCGCCCGACCGGGACCGAAGCTGGCGATCGGCTCGCGGTTGATCGGCGGGGGTGCGGCACATGTCGAAGCCGCTTGCGGCTGCGTGCGGTCGGATACGCGTCGCGCCGCTTCTTGACAGTCAATGAGACTCCAGACACTGTGCGCGCTGCGGTCAGGGGGCTGCATCACACGCGCGTCGCGCACATCCACGTCGGTGTGCCACGGTCGGTGCCTTGGGCATTGCGGTGATGCGGGGAAGCTCCCGAAGAGATGACGGCAACTGCGCCACTTCCAGACGCCGTCGGGTTCGCCTGCGCGCGCACGGATGCGGGAACGATGGAGGACCACTCATGGGGAATGCGATGAAAAGGACTGCAACACTGCTGTTGGCCTGCACGGCGCTTGGCGTCACGGCACAGGCCTCGGCGCAATCGTTGTCGCGCGGCTGGGACAGCTACCGGCAGCAGCAAAAGCAATCGCAGGCCGGTACGCAGGGGGCCCCTGCGCCGGCAGCGCCGCCGTCGCGTCCGTCGCAAGCCGGCAGCGGCGGCGCGCCCACCGCCGTCGGTGGAAGCGGAAGCGTGAGTGTGGTCGACCAGACCGGCGGATTTGCCACCGTCACGGCGCAGACGCCCGCGGTAGATGCGCCACAGGCGCCGGCTTACGCAGCAGCGCCAGTCCAGGCAACGGGCACTGAGCAGACCGAGCAATCGCGGATCGACAGCGGCGCGTTTATTAGCGTGCAGCGGGGTAGGGGCGAGGTGTTCAGTGGCTACAAGCAGGACATGCTTGGCCTCAGCGCCGGCTATCGCTGGCGTGCCGGCTCGGTGACGTTGATCGGGCTCGAGGGGTCGGTTGGGCGCCTGGACCGCGGAGACTCGACCGACGATGTGTTTATTCCAGCAGTGAAGTTTGTCGGCATCGGCGGTACGGCCCGTTTCAATTTTGGTGACACTCCACTGTTTGCTGTGGTGCGTATTGGCTCATGGTATGCGGAGGTCGCAGAAATGAGTGATGAAATCTACGGTGGCTACGCTAGCCTTGGCCTGGGCGTCGATCTCGGCAAGCACGCGAGTGTGAGCGCGATGTACACCAACTACATTTACGCCAACGATTACTATGACTACGCCGAAGACACCACCATCAATCGTGCCGATGTACTGAACGCGGCACTCGAAGTCCGCTTCTGATGTAAGCGAATGATCCAGGAAGGGCGGGCGGTGGCGTCCGCCCTTCCGCGTCGGATGTATTTCAACAGCGACTTGGCAGACGGCAGTTTTTGTTGAGGCCGCACCTTGATGACGCGCCGCATACGGTCATTGGCGTTGCACGGACATCCATGCGGGTTGTTGTAGTGTCACGGTCAACGCATTAGCTCAGCCGTTGGTGAGGGCAGATGGACGCAGTGGCGCAGTTTTTGACTGACGAACAGGACCCGGTAGCCGTGGGCAAGATCCTGCCCAAGGTGAACGAGTTGCTGACACGGGACGAGCAGGTCGAGTACATCGCCGTGCAGAAGAAGATGGTGATGAACCTGTCGCCGGATGCGGTGGTGCTGACCAACCGCAGGTTCATCGTGGTCTCCCCGAAACTGTTCGGCATGACGTTTCGCGATTTCCCCTGGCGCGAGGTGCTCGATGTGCACATGAGCGAACAGATGCTCGGGGCCACCATCATGTGCCGCACCACGCAGGGTGCGTATGCATCCATCGATAGCCTGCCAAAAAAGCAGGCGCGTCGCGTGTATGCCTATGCGCAGCAGGTGGAAGAATCGGCCTACGAAAAACGCCAGCAGCTGGAATTCGACAAGTTGCGCGCCTCTGCTGGCGGTGTGGTGGTGCACGCTCCTGCGGCGCCGGGTACGGTGCCGTCGGCCCCGCCGATCGCGGTGGCCGTCACCGATGATCCGATGCAGGTGCTGAGCAAGCTCAAGCAGCTATTGGATGCGGGTTTGGTCACGCAGGAAGAATTCGATGCCAAAAAGGCCGAGGTATTGGCACGGCTGTAAGGCTGCTGGCAGATGCAGCAGGTAGCCGTCAGCTGGCGGGGATTGCGCGGACCCAGGAATGCCTGACGAAACTAGCGAGCAATCGTAAGCCGTGCGGACGGTGCGCCGAGAACCGGAGCGTAAAGCGTGGTGCATGCCGATTCCGAGCACCGGCCGTACCAAGCGGTGCATGCGTGGGTTCGGGAAGTCACTTCAAGCGGCGCTCTGCGTGCTCTGCACTTGCCGCAGCCGGCGCGCAGACCGCTACGCCGGTCGTGGGGTGCCAAGCTACGGCAGTCAAGACCGGCACGTGGTCGTCAGGCGGGCGGACGCAGCTTCGCTGTTTGCCGCATGGACATGGCGGCTGCTCCGCCTGCCATGCCCATCTGACGAGCGTTCACCTTGGTGCCGCTGGCAGTCTTACTCGTCCAGCGCCTTGGCCACGAACGGCGGTGCGACCAGCACGCCGGTATGCAGGTGCGCGGTGTAGTACAGCGTCTCGAAGCCCTTGGCCTGCGCAGCGTCCTGGCGGAAGGCGAAATCGGCGTTGGCCTGCTTGCTGGCCATGGTCACGCTCCACCAGCCGGTGGGGTAGCACGGCTGCGGGAACGGCAGGGTCTTGAACGACTGGAAGCCGGCCTTGCCCATTTCGGTGCGCATTTCCTGGATCAGCGCCAGCAGCGCCAGCGGCGACTCGGACTGCTGCACCAGGATGCCGTCGTCCTTCAGTGCCTTGAAGCAGCTCTCGTAGAAGGCCTTGTTGAACAGGCCCTCGGCCGGGCCGACCGGGTCGGTGGAATCGACGATCACGATGTCCACGCTGCCGGCCGGGCAGTTGGCCATGTAGGCCACGCCGTCGTCGAACAGCAGCTCGGCGCGCGCGTCGTGGTTGGAATCGCACAGCTCGGGGAAGTACTTCTCCGACATGCGGGTGACCTGCTCGTCGATATCGCACTGGGTGGCGCTTTCCACGCCCGGGTGCTTGAGCACCTCGCGCAGGGTGCCGCAGTCGCCGCCGCCGATGATCACCACGCGCTTGGGCGCGGCGTGGGTGAATAGCGCCGGATGGCTGATCATCTCGTGATAGAAGAAATTGTCGCGGCTGGTGAGCATCACCGCGCCATCGATCAGCATCAGCTTGCCCCAGTCGGTGGTCTGGTAGATCTCGATCTTCTGGAACGGGGACTGCACCTCGTCCAGCTTGCCACTGATGCGGAAGCCGATCGCCGAGCCGGTGGGCTGGAAGTGTTCGATGTACCAGTTGTCGTTGGTGCTCATGCGGACGTCCTAATTCTGGAAGAAGCGGGCTGTTCCTTCTCCCTGCGGGAGAAGGTGGCGCGTGGCGCCGGATGAGGGTCGGGCGCAGCCTCATGCAGTCGGACTGCGTGGCGGCTGACCCTTGCTCGGCCCCGCTCCGACCAGGAGCAGGGCGTGAAGTCGGCGCGGATTGTAACGGACCCTGCGCGTGCCAGGCGTTACACTTCACGCCCTTTTTGCCCCAGCCGAGACAACGAAATGAGCGATTGGTCCCTCGACCAAGCCCGCAAGACCTACTCGATCCCGCATTGGGCCGATGGGTATTTCGATGTAAACGCCGCCGGCCACGTGGTGGTCACCCCCACCGTCGACGGCCCGTCGGTGTCCTTGCCGGAGGTGGTGGATGCCGCGCGTGCGGCCGGCGCCAAGCTGCCGCTGCTGGTGCGTTTCCCCGACATCCTCGGCCAGCGCCTGGGCAAGCTGCAGGCGGCGTTCGCGCAGGCGCAGTCCGAGTGGGATTACGCCGGCGGCTATACCGCGGTGTACCCGATCAAGGTCAACCAGCACCGTGGCGTGGCCGGCACGCTGGCCAGCCACCATGGCGAGGGCTTCGGCCTGGAAGCGGGCAGCAAGCCGGAGCTGATGGCAGTGCTGGCGCTGTCGCGTCCGGGCGGGCTGATCGTCTGCAACGGCTACAAGGACCGCGAATACATCCGCCTGGCGCTGATCGGCCGCAAGCTCGGCCTGCAGACCTTCATCGTCATCGAAAAGCCCTCCGAGCTGAAGCTGGTGCTGGAAGAGGCGCGCGCGCTGGACGTCAAGCCGGGCCTGGGCGTGCGCATGCGCCTGGCCTCGCTGGGCGCGGGCAAATGGCAGAACAGCGGCGGCGACAAGGCCAAGTTCGGGCTGTCGCCGCGGCAGGTGCTGGACCTGTGGAAGACGCTGCGCGACACCGAGTACGCCGACAGCCTGAAGCTGCTGCATTTCCACATGGGCTCGCAGATCTCCAATGTGCGCGACATCGCCAACGGCATGCGCGAGGCCACGCGCTATTTCGTGGAGTTGTCGCGGCTGGGCGCGAAGATCAGCCACGTGGACGTCGGCGGCGGCCTGGGCATCGATTACGAAGGCACCCGCTCGCGCAGCTATTGCTCGATCAACTACGGCCTGCATTCCTACGCCAGCAACATCGTGCAGCCGTTGGCCAGCGCCTGCGAAGAACACGGCCTGACCCCGCCGCGCATCGTCACCGAATGCGGCCGCGCGATGACCGCCCACCATGCGGTGCTGATCGCCAACGTGTCCGAGGTGGAGCAGGCGCCGGAAGGCCGCGTGCCGGACGCGCACGACGACGAGCCGGCAGCGATCCGCCACCTGCGCGAGATCCACGACGAGCTCGATGTGCGACCGGCGGTGGAATTGTTCCAGGAGGCGCAGCACTTCCATGCCGAAGGCTTGAGCGCGTATGCACTGGGCCAGATTGACCTGACCCACCGCGCGCGCATCGACGACCTGTTCTATGCCATCGCGCACGGTGTGCGTGCACGCCTGAGCTTCGACGAGAAGAGCCACCGCCCGGTGCTGGACGAGCTCAACGAGCGGCTGGTGGACAAGTACTTCGTCAACTTCAGCGTGTTCGAGTCGATCCCGGATGTGTGGGCGATCGATCAGGTGTTCCCGATCGTGCCGATCGAGCGCCTGAACGAAGCCCCGCAGCGGCGCGGCATCATTGCCGACATGACCTGCGACTCCGACGGCATGGTCAAGACCTACGTCGAGAACGAGAGTCTGGACAGCTCGATGCCGTTGCACACCTTGAACCCGGGCGAGAGTTATCGCATCGGTTTCTTCCTGGTCGGTGCCTACCAGGAAATCCTCGGCGATATCCATAACCTGTTCGGCGATACCGATGCGGTGGAAGTTGCCGTGGACGGCGAGGGCTATCGCATCGTGCAGCAGCGTCGCGGCGACACCACCGATGTGATGCTGGACTACGTGGGCTACCAGCTGGACACGCTGCGCGCGACCTATGCCGAACGCATCGCCGCAGCGCAACTGTCGCCCGAGCGCGCGCAGGAGCTGCACGACGCGCTGGAGGCCGGCCTGACCGGCTATACCTATCTGTCCGACGAGCCGTTGGGCTGATGCATCGCGCGCTGCGGGCCTGCCCCGCAGCGCGTTGATCCTTGTCATCGAGCAATCCGCTTCGTGCGCTGCCGGTGTGGAAGCCCGTGCAGGGCACTGGTCGCCGCATTGCCCAACGGCGCAATGCGGCGACCAGCATCCGCCACGTCGCACGCGATCTTCATCGCACGGTGGCGTCTTGATGGCGCGGCTTAAGGTCGTGTGTCAGGCGGGCTCAGCTACACCATGCATTGCGGTCTGCGCAGCGTCGCAGCACCAGCACCAGCAGCGAAACCCAGCGACGCTTCATGCCGATGACACGCAGGCGACGCTTGCGTGATCGTGCGACCACCGGCGAGGTTGCTGCAGAAAACAGCGTGTTTCGTGCAGTGATTTGCACACGACGCAGGCGCATCAACGCCTGCATGCGTACTGGTCTTATGCTTGGCGATCGTCGAAGCGGGGCGGGCGCCGCATCCTATCCATTGTTGCGCTCAGGACATCGACATCCCATGCGCTGTGGTTGCAGATGGCGCATGCATGCCAAATGCCCGCCGTTTTACGCAGTGATTGGCTAGAAATACAGCCGTATCAACGCTGGCGCGCGCACTGGTCTTATGCGTACTGCTCGCTGCGAGTAACCCGATAAGCGCAGCGTCTGTTCGCTTGCCGGGCGCAGAGCATTGCGCATTTGACGCTGCATTCCAGGTGCTTTTCTTGCAATGCGCATCGGTGTGGCATTGCGTCTGCCTGCAGCTATGCATCCAGAACACTAGTTGAAATCACACTTCGGTAAAAAAATTTTGCACCTCACGCGCAATTCGTGATTTTTGCACGGTTCTGTCCGAAGACGAATTGTTAGTGTCTGTTTAACTTGTCGGGATGCAAGTTGCTCCAATCAGACATCTGCACATCGGGGTTTCGATCGTGCCTGTCGCCTCGTAGTTGCCTGTCCATTGTGCGTTTCCACTGTGTATTGCCGGCATCTGCCGGCAGTCGATGGTGTTTTCTATCTTGCGTTTCATTACCAGGTGCTGATCCGGCGTCACTTTGACCGCAATGCGGCCAGGGCGCTCCGGGCGACCGCGCGCCACACAAAAGGAAGCTTGCAATGCACGCCGATGCCGCCCCGCTGTTTCCCTTGACCAGAGCGCAACGCGGCCTGTGGGTGGCCAGCAAGTTGCATACCGACAACACCTTGATGTTGTCCGAGGCACTGGAGATGTTCGGTCCACTGGACCCTGCGCTATTGATCCGCGCCACGTTGCAGCTGGCGCGCGAGTTCGACACGCTGCGGCTGTGCATCGTGGAGCACGACGGCGTGCCGCGGCAGGTGATCCTGCCCGAGTACACGGCGCCGGTTCCCTACCTCAACGTCAGCGAAGATCCCGCACCGCGCAATGCCGCCGAGCACTGGGTGGACGAACAGATCCGCCAGCCGGAAAACCTGGAGCATGGGCCGCTGTGGCATTGCGCGGTGTTCCGGCTCGGCGAAGACCACCATATGTGGGTGCAGTGCGTCAGCCATCTGGTGATGGACGGTTATTGCGCATCGATCATGATGCAGCGCATGTCGGTGCTGTACAACGCGTACGCCGCAGGCGTGGAGCCGGAACCTGCGCACTACGGCAGTGCGCTGTCGCTGGTGGAGATGGAGCAGCAGTACCGCGCCTCCGACCGCTTCCAGCGCGATCGCGACTACTGGATGCAGCAGCTGGCCGATCTGCCGCCACCGGCAACCCTGGCACGCCCGGGCAATCATCTGTCCACCGGGTTGTTGCGCGGCACCGGGCAGTTTTCGCCGCAGCAGGTGGTGCGCCTGCGTGCGATGGGCAAGGACTACGGCGCCAGCCTGCCGCAGATGCTGATCTCGCTGATCGCCGCCTATTACTACCGCTGCACCGGTGCCGAAGATCTGGTGCTGGCGATGCCGGTGACCGGCCGCATCAATGCGCGTTACCGCCAGACTGCCGGGTTGGTGGCCAATGTGATCTCGCTGCGCCTGAAGATGGACCCGCAGCAGCCGATCCATGCGTTGTTTGGGCAGGTCGCATCGGTAGTCAGGCATGCCTTGCGGCATCAGCAATATCGCTTCGAGGACGTACGCCGCGACATCGGCATGTTCGGCATCGACCAGAAGTTCGCCCGCCTGGCCGTCAATATCGAAGCCTTCGATTACGCGCTGCGCTTTGGCGAGGCGTACGCGATACCGCATAACCTGTGCAACGGCCCGGCCGACGATCTGACCATTTTTTGCTACGAGCGTGGCGACGGCGCGGCCCTGCGCTTCGATCTGGACGCCAATCCGGCGTTGTACGACAGCGACGAGCTGGCCGAACACTGCCGTCGCCTGACCCATCTGGCCGATTCCGTGCTGGCAAACCCGGAATGCGCGCTGGGTGAAGTGGACGTGCTGGGCGAGCAAGAGCGCCACCGGTTGCTGCACACCTGGAATCACACCGCCGCAACGCTGCCGGAGCCGGCCACGTTGTTGCACGGCATGTTGCAGCGTGCCGAGATCATGCCTGCGGCCGTTGTCGTGCAATACGAAAACCGCACCCTGGACTACGCCACGCTGTGCGAGCTCGCCTCGCGGATCGCTGCGCAATGGGTGGCCGATGGGGTGCGCCCTGGCGATGTGGTCGCTGTCGCGTTGCCGCGCAGCGAGCATCTGTTGGTGGCCTTGCTGGCCATCATGTGGAGCGGCGCGGCCTACCTGCCGCTGGACCCGGAAAGCCCGGCGGCGCGCAATCGGCAGATGCTCAACGATTCCGGTGCGATTGCGCTGGTCTGCGAGCCGGCATTGTGCGAGCGCTATCTGCTTGGCGGCATGGTCTGGCTGGACCCGCGCCCGGCGCAGCTGCCGGCGGCGATCGCCCCAAGGGCGACTCCGGATGGGACGGCGTACGTGCTGTACACCTCCGGCTCCACCGGCACGCCCAAGGGCGTGGAGATCAGCCATCGCAACCTGTTCAATTTCCTGCATGCGATGGAACACGAGCTCGCCTTGCGTCCGCGCGACCGCGTGCTGGCGGTCACCACCATCACCTTCGACATCGCCGGGCTGGAGCTGTATCTGCCATTGCTGGTGGGCGCGCGCGTGGTCATCGCACCGGCCGGCATCAGTCACGATCCGCGCAGTCTGTCGCGCCTGATCGTCCACGAGCAGATCAGCCTGGTGCAGGCCACGCCGTCGCTATGGCGCATCCTGCTGGCCAATCAGGATCTGGCGCTGGATCGCATCCATGCCCTTGTCGGTGGCGAGGCCCTGGTGCCCGAGTTGGCGACGCAATTGTTGAGCCGGGTTGGGCGCCTGACCCAGTTGTACGGGCCGACCGAAACCACCATCTGGTCGACCATCATGCCGCTGCAGTTGACCGATGCGGCCGCGCCGCCAATCGGCAGGCCGCTGCTCAACACACGCGTCTATGTGCTGGATGCGCAGCGGCAGCCGTTGCCGACCGGTGCGATCGGCGAGCTGTACATCGGCGGTGCCGGCGTGGCCAAGGGCTATCGCGGCAAGCGCCAGCTCACCAGCGAGCGTTTCCTGCGCGACCCGTTCGCCGACGACGGCAGCACCATGTACCGCACCGGCGACCGCGTACGTCAGCGTCGCGACGGCCTGCTGGAATTCATCGGCCGCGCCGATGCGCAATTGAAGATCCGCGGCCACCGCGTGGAGCCGGCGGAAATCGAAAATGCATTGCTGCTGCATGCGCAGGTGGCGCAGGTGGCGGTGGTTGCGCACAACGATGGCGACAACGCCGTGCAACTGCTCGCCTACGTGGTGGGCAAGCATGGCAACACGCCATCGAGCGAGTTGCTGCGCGCCCATCTGCAACAGCGTCTGCCGGCCTCGATGATTCCCAGCCTGTGGATGCCACTGCCGGCGTTGCCGCTGACGGCCAATGGCAAGCTGGATCGCCGCGCCTTGCCCGCGCCGGGCGCATTGCCCAAGCGTGCGCATGTGGCGCCGCGCGATGCACTCGAACATCAACTGGCGGCCCTGCTGCAGGAGGTGCTGGGCATCGAGGTGGTGGGGGTGGACGACAACTTCTTCGAGCTCGGTGGCGATTCGCTACGGGCGGCAGAGATGGCGGCACGCTTCCCGCAACTGTTCGGCGTGGAGCTGCCGCTGGGCGCGCTGTTCCATGCGCCGACGATTGCCGGCCTGTCGGAGGTGATCAAACGCAGCGCGCAGGCACCCAACGACCCGCTGAGCGTGCTGTTGCCGATGCGCGCAGGCAGCGCGGGCGTCACGCCGTTGTTCTGCATCCATCCAGTCATCGGCCTGGGCTGGTCGTATCTCACCCTGCTTGGCCAGCTCGATCCGCAGTGGCCGGTGTACGCATTGCAGTCGCCGGCATTGAGCGACCCGCAGCACCGTCCTGAAAGCATCGAGGCGATCGCCCGCGATTATCTGGCGCGTCTGCGCAGCGTGCAGCCGCATGGCCCGTATCGCTTGATGGGCTGGTCGCTGGGCGGCCTGATCGCGCACGCCATGGCCGCCGAATTGCATGACCTGGGCGAACAGGTCGAGTTGCTGGCGATGCTCGACAGCTACCCGCATCTGGAACAGGCCGCCGCACTGCCCGAAGCGGAAAACGTACGTGCATCGGTACATGCGCTCGGGCTGACGCTGGCGCACGACCAACCGATGCCGACCACCGTGGCTCAGCTGGCCAGCCTGTTGTGCGATCACTACGGCTTGACCACCTTGCCGGCGGTGCAGCAGTTGCTGAAGCAGCGCCCCACGCTGCTGGACGACCTGGGCGCAGTGACCCAGCATCACCTGCACCTGGCGCGGCGTCACCGGCCGCGCACATTGAACCAGGATGTGCTGTTCGTCGAAGCCAGCGTGCGTATGAGCTCCGGTGGCGACGAGGCGCAATGGGTGGATTACCGGCCGCAGGCATGGCGTCCGTATGTGCGCACGCTGCATCTGTACGCCCTGGACAGCGATCATCACTCGATGCTGTCGGCTGCGCACTCGGCAACGCTATGTGCGCTGCTGCACCAGGCCACTGCACAGGTGCCGCAGCGCGATGCCAGCATCGCCAGCGCCAGTGCCAACGACGGGGTAGCCGAATATGCCTGAGTCTCTCGCTTCGGCTGCAGCCAACCGCCCGGTCGTCATCGCCACCCTGGGCACGCACGGCGATGTGCGCCCGATCATCGCGCTGGGCCGCGGTCTGCAGCAGCGCGGTTACCTGGTGCGGGTACTGACCAGCACCAACTTCGAGGCATTGATTCGCGCCAACGGGCTGGAGTTTTTCCCGCTCAGCGGCGACCACCAGAAGTTGCTGCAGGGCAACCCGGACGTTGCAGAAATGCGTGGCGGCTGGCGCGGTATCTGGGGCACATTGCGCGCACAGCTGCTGAGCTGGGCACGCGACTGGGCAGAGCAGGGCCGGGCGGCGTGCGCCGATGCCGGCTTGATCCTGGGCGTGGGCAGCGCAAGTTTCCTTGCGCATAGCCTGGGTCAGGCCTATGGGGTGCCGGTGTGCTTTGCACAGCTGCAACCGCTCACGGCCTCGCGCCATCTGCCGTTGATGGTGATGCCCAACGTGCGTCTGCCCGGGCGTGTGAGCGTGGCCTTGCACCACGCGGTGCGGTTTGCCGGCTGGCAGCTGATGCGCCCGGCGCTCAACGATATCGTGCGGCCGGCGCTGGGGCTGCCGGCGTATCCGTGGCGAGGCCCGGACCGCAGCGCGCTGCGTGTGATCTACGGTTACAGCGCGCAGCTGTGCCCACGTCCGCCGGACTGGCCGCAAAGCGCGCAGGTCTGCGGATTCTGGCAACTGCCGCAGCCGCAATGGCAACCGCCTGCCGCATTGCAGGCGTTTCTGCAGGCCGGGCCGCCGCCGTTGTATATCGGCTTCGGCAGCATGACCAGCCGCGATGCGGTGCAGCTCACCGCCACGGTCAAGGCCGCCGTGCGCCTGACCGGGCAACGCGCCTTGCTGGCCAGTGGCTGGGGCGGGCTGGAAACCGCCGACACCGCCGCTGCGGATGACGCCGGGCGTTTCTTCCATCTGGACCAAGCGCCGCACGATTGGTTGTTTCCACGGGTGACCGCAGCCGTGCACCACGGCGGCGCCGGCACCACCGGTGCTGCGCTGACGGCCGGGATTCCGTCGGTGGTGTTGCCGTTCGGCTACGACCAACCGTTCTGGGCGCACTGCCTGGCACGACGTGGCGTGGCGCCACCGGCCCTGGTGCGTGCCGGCTTGCAGCCGGAGACGCTGGCCGAGGCATTGCGCCAGGCCAGTGCCCCGGCCATGCGTGCGGCGGCACGCGCGCTGGGCCAGCGCATCCGCGACGAAGACGGCGTGCGCAGTGCAGTCGATCAACTGGAAGCGTGGGGGCTGTTGCATCCAGGCGCGCGGATGACACGAATCGAGCAGGCGGCGGTGGCCTGAGGCCGGGAGTGCCGTGTCGGCCTCAGCGGCGCGCGGCGTGCCCGCCGACGGGGCAGTGTCATGCATGCGCCAGCGGGTAAGCGCGGCCAACACAACGCCGCGCTCGCCGTCAGGGCGCACAGCCGTGCTCGTTGCGGCACGTGCCACTGGCACACGCTGGTTCTCTGAGCGTGCGTTGCCTACCTCCAGACGGGTGCGCGCAACCTGCGCATGGGCGTGGGACATACGGCACAATCGGTCTTCCTCATTGCCGATCGCCCCTATGCGCTATCCCGCCCTGGACCTGCTGCGTGGTATCGCCATCGTCTGGGTGATGCTGTTCCATTCGTTTGTGGTCGGTGGGCTGGGGCCGGACTGGGCATGGCTGTCGCGCTATGGCTGGATGGGGGTGGACCTGTTCTTCGTGCTCAGCGGGTTTTTGATCGGCACGCAGGTGCTGAGGCCGCTGGCGCGCGGGCAACGCCTGGATTTCAAGGAGTTCTATCTGCGCCGCGCGTTGCGCATCCTGCCGGCGTTCTTGCTGGTGCTGGTGATCTACATGGTGTGGCCGGATTTTCGCGAGTCCCCCGGGTTGGCGCCGTGGTGGATGTTCGTCACCTTCACCCTGAACCTGTTCGTCGACTACGGCCGTGATGCCGCGTTCTCGCACGCCTGGTCGCTGTGCGTGGAAGAACATTTCTATCTGGTGTTTCCGTTGCTGGCGACGCTGCTGCTGCGTCGACCCTCTGCAGCGCGGTTTGTGATGCTGTGCATGGCGGTGGTAATCGCGGGCATCGCGCTGCGCGCCGGCTTCTGGTTGCACAACACTGCCCTGGACAGCGCTGGCCTAGGTCTGCAGCGCAACTGGTTTATCGAAGACATCTACTACCCGACCTGGAATCGTCTGGACGGCCTGCTGGCCGGTGTCGTACTGGCGGTGCTGAAGGTGTTTCGCCCCACGCTGTGGCAACGGCTGCAGCAGCACGGCAACGCCATTCTGTGTGCCGGCGTGGCGATTCTGGCGCTGGCACTGTGGCTGTTCCGCGAGCGCACCGGCCTGATCGGCAATGCGGTGGGCTGGCCGGTGCTGTCGCTGGGACTGGCCTTGCTGGTGCTCGCCGGCACCGCCAGTAGCGGTGTGCTTGGCGGTTTGCGCGTGCCGGGCGCGGCTTGGCTGGCAGCCATCTCCTACAGCCTGTATCTGACCCACAAGGCCGTGTTCCATCTCACCCAGGGATGGTTCGGCCCGGCGCTGGAGGGGCGGGGTGTGCTGGCATTTGCGGTGTATGGCCTGGCGGCAGTGCTGGGTGGCGCGCTGTTGCATTACGTGGTGGAGCGCCCGTTCCTGCAACTGCGCGACAAGCTGCTGCGGCCAGCAGCGCGGCCGTTGACTGCCGCCGGTCGCGGCTGACCGGGCAAAGCAAAACGCCGCGCAATGCGCGGCGTTTTCGTCATCCCTGGCGGTGCGCCGGTTGCAGGGCCGCACCGAGCTTGGATGCTGCGCAATCTGCCCACGCGCCGACCAACCCACCATCGGATCGCGACGCGACCGGGGCATTGGCGTTGCAGGCCATCGTCACTGCGCGTCGCGCGCCACCTGGAAACCGGCGAACGACTGCGTCACCGGCATGATTTCCAGCCGATTGATGTTCAAGTGCGCCGGCAGGCTGGCGACGTAGAAGATCTGCTCGGCGATGTCCTCGGCGGTCATCGGGGTGGCGCCGCGGTACAGCGTGTCCGAGGCGGCCTGGTTGCCGCCGGTGCGCACAAGGGTGAACTCGGTTTCGGCCATGCCCGGTTCGATCGAGGTCACGCGCACGCCGGTACCGTGCAGGTCTGCGCGCAGGCCCAGCGAAAACTGCTGCACGAACGCCTTGGTGCCGCCGTACACGTTGCCGCCGGTGTAGGGGTAGGTCGCCGCGACCGAGGCGATGTTGATGATGGCGCCGCGACGTGCGATCAGCGCCGGCAGCAGGCGGTGGGTGAGGGTGACCAGTGCGGTGACATTGGTGTCGATCATCTGCTGCCACTGCGCAAGATCGGCCTGCTGCGCGGGCGCGGTGCCCAGTGCCAGGCCGGCGTTGTTGACCAGCACATCGATATCGGCGAATGCGGCAGGCAGCGCGTCGATGGCCGCCGACAAGGCCTGCGCATCGCGCATGTCGAACGCAGCGGTGTGCACCTGGCCGGCGGGCAGGTCGGCCGCCACTGCGTCCAGGCGATCGGCACGCCGGCCGGTGGCGATGACCTTCCAGCCGGCGGCGGCAAAGCGGCGTACCGCAGCGCTACCGAAGCCGGAGGTGGCACCAGTGATCAGGACGGTCTTGGACATGGGAACTCCAGGGGATGGGGGAAAGCTTGAAGTGGCTCGAAAACATGGCGAGCGATGGTCGGGTGGGTGCGGGAGGCGCGCTCGGACCCGAAGTGTACGAGGGGTCCGGGCCGCGTCGAGCATCGTCCACGCCCGCCTGGCGGTGGGCGCAGTCGTTGTGTTTGCCGTTCCTAGGGGACGCGAACCGGACGGGCAGCTGCGTCCTGACGTGCGCGCAGCATGTCTGCGGTGAGCGCTTCGCGGGCGATCACATGTCCTCGGCGCAGCTGCAGCAGCACATAGCCAGCCGGCGCGTCGGACGATGAGTTCTCCGCAGCTGGCAGCGCGGCGATCACCTCGCCTTCCATCCACACCGCCGCAACCGGCGCGCGCTGGCCGGGGAACAGCACCGCCAGCGGTAGTTCCGGTGGCGCCTCGGCGCAGGCACCCAATACCACGCGATCGAGCACCAGCTGCTGCGCGTCCACGCGCCAGAACGCCTGGTAGCCACGCCAGTTGGCGCTGCAGCTGCCCAGGGCGTCGCCCGCCTGCGCCACGAAGCGCTTCCAGGTGGCGGGGTCGTCCAGCGGTCCGGACAGCGGCTCGGCCAGCAGCGTTGCCTGCTGGCCATCGATCTGGATCTGGTCGGGAATCTGCTCGGTAGCCTGCGCCGTGCCGATCAGCCCAAGCAGTCCCAGTACCGTGCTGGCGAGGCGGCGCATCACCGCGCTTACTGGGCCTTGATCGCGATGGCAGGCAAGCCGCTGCCGGTAAGCTTCTGCTTGGCTTCGGCCAGTTCGCTTGCGGTGCCGTACGGCCCCATGCGCACGCGGTAGACCGTCTTGCCGCTGATGTCGGCCGATTCCACGCGCGCGGCCAGGCCCATCATCGCCAGCTTGGCCTTGGTCGACTCGGCGTCGCCGGAGGCGCCGAACGAGCCCGCCTGCAGGATGTAACGGGTGTTGTCGGTGGCCGCCGGTGCTGCCGCCGCCGTCGCAGGCTTCGGAGCCGTCGCGGCCGGCGTGGCGAGTGCCACGCTGCTGGCCGGTGCCGGCGTGGCTGCCGGACGTGGCTGGGTGGCTTCCGGCAACGGCTTGGGCGCGCTGGCGGCGGTTTCTTTCAGGGGCATCGGCACGCTGGCCGCCGGCGTGGCCGCAGCGACGCTGGCGGCGGCCCCCGGCGCCGGCGCGACGGGTTTGCCTTCCAGCGCCGCGCGCGCGCGCGCGGCCTCTTCGGCACGCGCGCTGGCGGCCAGTTCGGCATCGGACATCTGCACTTCCTTGCCGGGCAGCAAGGTGTAGAAGTCGTACTGGGTTTGCGCATCGCCCGGCTTGGGCTGCGGTTTGGGCTGGGGCGTGCTGGGCTTGGGCAACTCGGCCGGCGTGTCGGTGTCGGCATCGGCCACCGGTTCGGGCTGCGCGTCCGGATTGGCGCGGGGGCCGACACGGAGGAAGCCGTCGCCATCCTTCTTGAACAGATTGGGGGCGGCCAGGAAGATCACCGCCGCAATCGCGGCGCCCGCCACCAACCACACCCAACCGGGCGTGCCATTGCTGGTGTTGCGTCGTGCCTGACTCTTACCGCGTCGTGCTGCCATCTACCACTTCTCCGAATCGTGTCGTTGCGGGCGGTGCGCCCGGCTTGGTGCGGCGATCGCTGCCGCTGCGTCTGCCTTGGGCGGCGCAACGGACGCGCGGGGCGATGGAGGCCGCCGCTGACCGCGCAGGCAGGCGTGCGCTCCACGCCTGCCCGGTTGCTTGCAGTGACTACATCTTTTCCGGGGCGCTGACGCCGAGCAACTCCAGGCCGTTGGCAAGCACCTGCTGGGTCGCGACGGCGAGGGTGAGTTTGGCGTCGCGCTCTGCGGCATCGTCCACCAACAGCTTGGTGTTGTGATACCACGTGTGGAAGGCATGCGCCAATTCACGCAGGTACTGCGCGATCTGGTACGGCTCCAGTGCCTGGCCGGCGATTTCCACCACTTCCGTATAGCGCGACAGCTCCAGCATCACGTTGAGCGAATGCTCGTCGTCCAGCCGAGCGAGCTGTGCAAGACCGTTGGCCTGCTCGTACTTGAAGCCCTTTTCCTGCGCCTGGCGCAGCACGCTGCACACCCGTGCATGCGCGTACTGCACGTAGAACACCGGGTTGTCGTTGCTCTGCGCGCGGGCCAGGTCGATGTCGAAGGTGAGCTGCGAATCGGGCTTGCGCGCGATCAGGAACCAGCGCACCGCATCGGCGCTGGTCTCTTCGATCAGGTCGCGCAAGGTGACGTAGCTGCCGGCACGCTTGGACAGCTTCACTTCCTCGCCGCCACGCATCACCGTGACCATCTGGTGCAGCACGTATTCCGGCCAGCCCTGCGGGATGCCCAGCTCGAGCGCCTGCAGGCCGGCGCGCACGCGCGTCAGCGAGCCGTGGTGGTCGGCGCCCAGTTCGGTGATCGCGCGCTCGTAGCCGCGCTGCCACTTGGTCAGGTGATAGGCCACGTCCGGCACGAAGTAGGTGTAGGTGCCGTCGGACTTGCGCATGACGCGGTCCTTGTCGTCGCCGAAGTCGGTGGACTTCAGCCACAACGCGCCGCCTTCCTCGTAGGTATGGCCGGAGGCGATCAGCTTCTGCACCGCTTCTTCGACCTTGCCGTCCTTGTACAGCGAGCTTTCCAGGAAATAGATATCGAAGTCGACGCGGAACGCGGCCAGGTCGTGGTTCTGCTCGTTGCGTAGATACGCCACCGCAAAGCGGCGGATCGATTCCAGGTCGGCCGGGTCCTTGGTGCCGGTGACCAGGTGGCCTTCCAGGTCGACGGTGTCGCCGGCCAGGTAGGCGTTGGCCACATCGGCGATGTAGTCGCCGCGGTAGCCGTTTTCCGGCCAGCCCTCGCTGTCGGGGGTGAGCCCCTGCGCGCGCGCCTGCACCGACAGCGCCAGGTTCTCGATCTGCACGCCGGCATCGTTGTAATAGAACTCGCGCTTGACGTTCCAGCCATTGGCATCGAGCACACGCGCCAGGCTGTCGCCGATCGCCGCAGCGCGGCCATGGCCGACATGCAGCGGGCCGGTGGGATTGGCCGAGACGTATTCCACCCCGACCGAGCGGCCGTTGCCGGCCAGGCCGCGACCGTAGTCGTTGCCCTGCTTGATCACATGGGCCACCTCGCGCTGGTACGCGGTGGGCGCCAGATGGAAGTTGATGAAGCCGGGCCCGGCGATCTCCACCTTGGCAACGTCCTCGCTGGCCGGCAATGCGGCCACCAGCGCCTGCGCCAGGGCGCGCGGATTGCTGCGCGCGGGCTTGGCCAGCAGCATCGCGGCATTGGTGGCGAAGTCGCCGTGTTCGCGTGTCTTGGGTCGCTCGACCACAAAATCCGGCGGCAGGGTGTCGGCGGGCAGGGTGCCGTTGGCGCGCAAGGCTTCGATGCCTTGGCCGATCAGTGCGCGGAGTAGGGCTTTCACGTGGGATCTGCTTGGAACCAAACCAGCGATTTTACCCGACCGCGCGGCACACGGTCCGGCCGATGGTTCAGGTCGGCGCGGCGGTGTGACCCGATCCACCCAGATGCCGCGCGACGGCCGGGCGGGCGCGGCCGGTGTTTGCCGCCGGCAGATGCCCGCGTGCGCTGTGGCTCACCCGTGGCACGGGCTGCTTCGCGTCCGGATTGGCTGATCATCGCACACCGCTGCCCCGGCACCGCGCGCCACCGCCCCGGCTGACCACGGCAGCTACCCGGATGGCATCGCTTCCGATAGGGCATCAGGCGCGCCAGTCCAGCCAACCGCGCTCGGCCAGCGAGACCGGCCGACCGTCGCCGATCACGAAGTGGTCCAGCAGGCGAATATCCACCAGGTCCAGCCCTTGCAGCAGACGTTGGGTGACGGCGCGGTCGGCCTCGGACGGCTCCGGATTGCCGGACGGGTGGTTGTGCCCGACGATCACCGCTGCGGCGTTGTGCAGCAGTGCCCGCCGCACCACTTCGCGCGGATGGATGTCGGCGCCGTCGATGGTGCCGGTGAACATTTCCTCGAAGGCGATCGCGCGGTGGCGGTTGTCCAGAAACAGCACCGCGAACACCTCGTAGGTGCGTGCGCGCAGCCGCTGCGAAAAATAGCGGCCCACGCTGGGCGGGTCGCTGAGCGCCTCGCCGCGCTCCAGCCCGCTCATCAGGTGGCGGTGCGCCAGTTCCAGCGCCGCGTTGAGCTTGCAGGCCGAGGCCGGGCCCAGGCCAGGCAGGCGCGCCAGGGCCGAGGCCGGGCGGTCCAGCAGCACGCGCAGCGGCCCGTGCCGGTGCAGCAGCTCGCGCGCGGTTTTGACCGCGTCCTGGCCGCGCAGCCCGGAGCCGACAAAGATCGCCAGCAGCTCCGCATCGGACAGGGCAGGGGCTCCGCGCGCCAGAAGTTTCTCGCGTGGGCGTTCGTTGGTGGGCCAGTCGTGTATGTGCATATGGCGAGATTGCCGGTGCTTATCGCGCACGCCCATCAGGCCGGACGGGGGCATCGGCTAATCTAGTTGTCCTTGTAACCGTAGGACGACTCCGACGTGATCGGCTCCACTCAGGCCCGCCCCCTGGACGGACAGCGTTTGCTGCTGTGCGTCGGCGGAGGCATTGCCGCTTACAAATCGCTCGAACTGGTGCGTCGCCTGCGCGACGCCGGCGCACAGGTGCAGGTCGCCATGACCGGCGGTGCGCAACAGTTCGTCACCCCGCTGAGCTTCCAGGCGCTGTCCGGGCAACCGACCCGCACCACGCTGTGGGACAGCGCCGCCGAGCAGGCGATGGGGCATATCGAACTGGCCCGCTGGGCCGACCGGGTGATCGTGGCGCCGGCCACCGCCGATCTGCTCGCGCGCCTGGCGCACGGGCTGGCCGACGACCTGGTCAGCACGCTGTGCCTGGCCACGACCGCGCCGCTGACCGTGGCCCCGGCCATGAACCACCGCATGTGGCTGCATCCAGCCACCCAGGCCAACATGGCGACCCTGCGCGCGCGTGGAGTGGCGGTGATCGGCCCCGACGACGGCCCGCTTGCGGAAGGCGAATCCGGACCCGGCCGCCTGGCCGAGCCGGCGGCGATCATTGCGGCGCTGGTCGGCACCGCCGCCGCCGATGCGTCTCCACCCACTGCTGCGCCGGCCTTCGTGCCCAGCAGCGCCGAACTGGACGGCCTGCGCATCGTCATCAGCGCCGGCCCGACCTTCGAAGACCTGGACCCGGTGCGCTACGTCGGCAACCGCAGCAGCGGCAAGATGGGCTATGCGCTGGCCGCCGCCGCCGCGCGCCAGGGCGCGGAGGTGGTGCTGGTCAGCGGGCCGGTGCACCAGACCACGCCAGTGGGCGTGCAGCGCATCGATGTGCGCTCGGCTGCGCAGATGCGCGATGCGGTGCTGGGCGCGTTCCCGGCCGACATCTACATCGGCGCTGCGGCGGTCGCCGACTACACGCCCAAGCGGGTGGTCCCACAGAAGATCAAGAAGACCGGAGAAACGCTGACCCTGGAGCTGGTACGCACCCCGGACATCCTGTCCGAGGTCGCCGCGCAGACCGGCGCACTCAAGCTGGTGGTCGGTTTTGCCGCCGAAACGCACGACGTGGAGCACTACGCGCGTGGCAAGCTGGCGGCCAAGCGGCTGGACCTGATCATCGCCAACCAGGTAGGGATCGCCGGTGGCGGCTTCGAAAGCGACAACAATGCCGCCACCGCCTATTGGCAGGGCGGCGAGCGCGCATTTCCCACTAGCAGCAAGACCGAACTGGCCGACCGACTGCTGGCCCTGATCGCGGAGAGATTGCAGGCATGAGCCACCCGACCCACTCCTTGCAGGTGAAGTTGCTCGACCCGCGCTTCGGCGATCTTTGGCCGCTACCGGCCTATGCCACCGAGGCCAGTGCCGGCATGGACCTGCGCGCGGCACTGGAAGCGCCGATGACGCTGGAACCGGGCGACGCGGCGTTGATTCCCAGCGGCATCGCGATCCATCTGGCCGACCCGCAGGTATGCGCGGTGATCCTGCCGCGCTCCGGGCTTGGCCACCGCCACGGCATCGTGCTCGGCAACGGAACCGGACTGATCGATGCCGATTACCAGGGGCCGCTGCTGATCAGCACCTGGAATCGCGGTCGAGAGGCCTTCACCATCGAGCCGGGCGACCGGATTGCGCAATTGGTGATCCTTCCGATCGTGCGCGTAGGCTTGCAAGTGGTGGATACTTTCGTGGACAGCGCGCGGGGAGCGGGTGGATTCGGCCACACCGGCGTGCGCTGACGGGGGAGCTTGACGATGAGCAAGGCGAACGAGCGCAGGCAGGGGATGTCGAGCGTGCGTACGAGTGGTCCGGTGTTGGGTGGCGTGTTGTTGCTGCTGGCCGCCTGGTTCGGCTGGAACAGCTACGCGCAGTGGCGTGAGGATGCGATCTCCCAGAACCTGGAACAGGCGCGCGACCGTGCCGTGCAGGACGTCGGCAAGGCGATGGCTGCGCAGGCGAGCCAACTCGACGCCGTGCTCAAGCAGCCGCCGGTCGCCAGTGCATTGGCCAGCGGCGACGCGCTGGCCGCCGCCTCGGCGATCCGCGAGCGCTTCAAGGGCGCCGAGGACGTGCAGGTACTGCCCGGCGATCTGGCCGCCGCCTACGCCAATCCCAAAGATTTCGGCTACGCCCGGCTGAGCCTGCTCGAATCGGCGCTGGTGGCCGAACGTGCGCAGGTGCACGTGGTGCGCGATGCCAAACAGGTGCGGCTGGGTGTGGCCGCTGCGGTGCGCCTGGGCGCGCAGCCTGCGGTGGCCTATGCACGGCTGCCGCTGCTGCGCCTGACCGGCCCCCTGGATGCGATCGCGGTGCCGGGCAGCGCCTATCTGGCGTTGCGCCAGGGCAGCTACAACGTGGCCCAGCAGGGCGATGCGGGCTTGGCCGATGCCGCCGAAACACTGGCAAAACCGCTCGGCAGCAGTGGCCTGCGGGTGGCCGCTGCAGTCCCGCAGAGCGACAGCGGCCCGCTGGGTCTGGGGGCGCTTGGGTGCGCCATCGTGGCCGGCTTGCTCGCCATCATCGCGGTGTTGCTGGTGTTCGCCAGCCGCGGCCGGGTGGCGCTGCCGCGCCGGCGCGTTGCCGGCGACGCGGCCACCGACGAGCCGACCTTCAGCCAAAGCCTGCAGCACGACGCCAGCCTTGCCAACGAAGCGCGCGCGCTGGATGAGCCGACAGCGCCTGCGTCGCCACCGGTGGTCCCGGTGGTGCAGATCGCCACCGAGATGTTCCGTGCTTACGACATCCGCGGCGTGGTCGGCAAAGACCTCAACCCCGGCGTTGCCGCATTGATCGGCCAGGCCATCGGCAGCGTGATGCAGGCGCAGGGGCTGCGCGATGTGGTGGTGGGGCGCGACGGGCGTCTGTCCGGGCCTGAGCTCAGCAACGGTTTGATCGAAGGCCTGCGGCGTGCGGGCTGCCACGTGACCGACATCGGACTGGCGCCGACGCCAGTGGTGTATTTCGGCGCCTACGAACTGCGCGCCGGCAGCTGCGTGGCGGTGACCGGCAGCCACAACCCGCCGGACTACAACGGCTTCAAGATCGTGATCGGCGGCGAGACGCTGTCCGGCACCGCGATCGCCGAGCTGCATCAGCGCATCAACGAAGGCCGCCTGCATACCGCCGCCACGCCGGGCGAGCTTGAACAGCGCGACATCAGCGATGCCTACATCCAGCGCATCGCCGACGACGTGCAGCTGGACCGCCCGATCAAGGTGGTGGTGGACGCCGGCAACGGCGTGGCCGGCGAGATCGCGCCGCGTCTGCTGGAGGCGATCGGCGCCGAGGTCGTGCCGCTGTATTGCGATATCGACGGTACCTTCCCCAACCATCACCCCGACCCGAGCGAGCCGCACAATCTCGACGATCTGGTGAAGATGGTGCAGCGTTTCGATGCCGACATCGGCGTGGCCTTCGACGGCGATGCCGACCGCCTGGGCGTGGTGACCAAGGAAGGCAGCGTCGTGTTCCCGGACCGCCTGCTGATGCTGTTTGCCGCCGACGTGCTGCAGCGCAATCCGGGCGCATTGGTCATCTACGACGTCAAATGCACCGGCAAGCTGTCGGACTACGTGTTGCGCAACGGCGGCAGCCCGCTGATGTGGAAGACCGGACACTCGCTGATCAAATCCAAGATGCGCGAAACCGATGCCGAACTGGCCGGCGAGATGAGCGGGCATTTCTTCTTCAAGGAACGCTGGTACGGCTTCGACGACGGCATTTACGCCGCTGCGCGCTTGCTGGAAATCCTGGCCCAACGCGAGGAAACCCCGTCCGAGGTGCTGGATGCCTTGCCGGAAAGCGTGTCCACGCCGGAGATCAAGGTGCCGGTGGAGGGCGATGCACATGCGCTGGTGGCGCGCTTTGTCGAGCGCGCGCAGGCCGGGGACGAGTCGCCGTTCGAATCGGCGCGCTTGTCGACGATCGACGGCCTGCGTGCGGATTTTGTCGATGGCTGGGGCCTGGTGCGTGCGTCCAACACCACGCCGATCCTGGTGCTGCGTTTCGAGGCCGACACCGACGCCGCGCTGGAGCGCATCCGCGCGCTGTTCCGCAGCCAGCTGCAGATGCTGCTGCCCGACCATCCGCTGGCGTTCTGAGCCACGCACGCTGGTGAGCGCGCGCCCACGTGGGCCGCGCTCACACCAGCGGTGTTGCCAAGTAAGTGGCCAAACGTTACGCATCAACCGGGTGCCTGCTGTTCGCGACCGAGCGAGCGGGCACTGTCATTTGCCGTGCCGGCCATGCGTGTCAGGCGCGCGCCAGCAAGCGGCGCAGGTTGCCGCGCCGCGCCGGGCGCGTCGGGCAACAACCACACCGCGTCCCAGTACGGGTATGCGCCGATCCGCTCCGCCAGGCCGGTACGTAGCGGCAATGCGATCAGGCGGCGGGCGAACTGCCGGCAATCGATGTGCGATGCCAGCGTGCTCGCGTCCAGGGCCGGCTGCCAGACGGTGCCCCCGCGCCCGCGCGCCCGATTGATCGCCTCGCCAGCGACCTGCCGCGCGGCAGTCGCCGTCCGCAGCACGGTGGCTTCGTCAGGCGCCTGCAGCAAGGCGCACCACATCTCTGGCAACAGCACCCAACACAGCACCTGCGCGCCCGGCCAGGTGCGTGGCATCGCCAGGATGGCGGCCGCCGCACGCGCGCAGCGCCAGTCGGCAAACAACGGCACGTGCTGATGCGTGTGCAGCCGCAGGTGCCAATGCGGTGTAGCAGGCGTGGAGACGGCGAACGGGCGATGGAGCAGGGCGCTGGGCATGACGACAGCGTGCCTGCGGCCTCAGTGCGGCGACATCGGCCGCTGGCGCGGTCTCAGGTCAGTCAAGCGCGCATCGCCATGTCCGGACAAATGCATCGCCTTGGGCACCGCTGCGGCCGCTGTCAGCTGTCCAGTGACGCAACAGCACCACGCATCGAATCAGCGGCAATACCTCAAAAGCCTGATGCTTCCCGAACCCCGAATTCCGAATCCCCGCCCCTCAATGCTCCGCCCGGTCCCGCTTCCAGCCGCGATGCTTCACATCCAGATACAGGCTGTAGAAGGCGGTAAACGCCGGGAACAGGTTCTGCAGCACGCCCACCGAATCCTGCTTGGCCGAGAACACGAAGTAGCTCAGCGTCATCAGGCTGCCGACCACGCTCATGTACCAGAACAACCGCGGGATCACCGGCTTGCCAGCGCGCTTGGAGGCGACGAACTGCACCAGCCAGCGCCCCCCGAACATCAGCGCACCCACATAGCCGATCAACTTCCAGCCGGTGACATGGATGCCGGTCCAGTACAGCCAGGTCAGTTGCTGATCCAGCAGGCTCGTTTCCATCAACGTTCCTCCACCGCGGTGCGCTTGCTGCGGGTGATCAGCCACGCCACCCCGCGCAGGTCGCGGATGCCCACCAACGCGCGATTGAGATTGTTGTACTTGGATACGCCGGCGGTGCGATGGCGGTGGTTGACCGGCACACTCACCGTGCGCCAACCGGCGCGCTGCATCAGGGCCGGCAGGTAGCGGTGCATGTGGTCGAAATAGGGCAGGTCCAGAAACGCCTCGCGCTCGAACAGCTTGATGCCGCAACCGGTGTCGGGCGTATTGTCCTGCAGCATGCGCGAGCGGATCGCGTTGGCCCATTTGCTGGCCCAGCGCTTGGACCCGGAATCCTGCCGGTTGACCCGCCAGCCGGCGAACAACTTGACCTGCGCGTCGGCCTGGCTGCGCGCGATCAGCAACTTGGGGATGTCGGCCGGATCGTTCTGACCATCGCCATCGAGCGTGGCGATCCAGCTGGCGCGTGCGGCCTTGACCCCGCTGCGCACCGCCGTGCTCTGCCCGCTCTGGGTGACGTGGTGCAGTACCCGCAGTTCCGGCGTAGTGGCCTTGAGGCCTTGCAGCACCGCCAGGGTGTCGTCGCGCGAATGGTCGTCGACGTACACGATCTCGAAGGCCACCAGGCCACGCAAGGCGGCGACGATTTCGCCGACCAGCGCGGGGACGTTATCGCGCTCGTTGAACACCGGGACGACGACGGAAAGCTGAGGTTGGCTCATGGATTCGTGCTGGCCCGATGATGGCTGTGCGAAAAAGATCGCGCATTGTGCCCTGAGCGTCTGAGCCAGGCATGAAGCCGACGCGCGTTATGTGCAGTGGAGCGATCGTAAAACGGCCTGTAGCGGATGGAGCAGCCGATCGGCGGCGGTTACCGGCCGGCGCGTGTCCGCATCAGCTGCCCCGAATCCGGGCGACATTGCAGTGCACGCCCTCCGCGCAGCCTGCCGGCCACGCGGCTGCAAGGCTCAGGCGCGCTCGCCGAAATAGCTGCGGCACCAGTCCACCACCTGTGGCAGGCCGCGCTCCACCGGGGTGGCCGGATCGAAGCCGAACGCTGCCTGCGCGCGCTGCGTGTCGGCCATGGTGCGGATCATGTCGCCCGGTTGCATCGGCCGGTAGACCTTTTCGGCCGGGCGGCCGGCGGCCTGGGCGATCACGTCGATGAAATATTCCAGCTCCACCGGAGTGTGGTTGCCCAGATTGAACACCCGGTGCGGGATCGCCTCATCGCTGGGCGTGTCCAGCGCGCCCAGCACGCCGGCCACGATGTCGGCTACGAAGGTGAAGTCGCGCTGCATCCTGCCGTGGTTGAACACCTCGATCGGGCGACCAGCCAGCACCGCGCGGCTGAAGATCAGCGGCGCCATGTCCGGCCGGCCCCACGGGCCGTACACGGTGAAAAAGCGCAGCCCGGTGGCGCGCAGGCCGTACAGCTGCGCATAGGTGTAGCCCATCAATTCGTTGGCCGCCTTGGTGGCCGCGTACAACGAACGCGGCTGGTCCACCCGCTGGTCCTCGGAAAACGGCGGGGTGGCCGAATCGCCGTAGACCGAGCTGCTGGACGCATACACCAGGTGCTGCACGCCGCGGTGTCGGCACAGCTCAAGCATGTTGACGAAGCCGACCAGGTTGCTGTCGACATAGGCAGAGGGGTTTTCCAGCGAATAACGCACCCCGGCCTGCGCGGCCAGATGCACCACGCGGGTAGGCTGGATCTGTTCGAACAGCGCCGCCAGGCCATCGCGGTCGGTCAGGTCCAGCGTGCGGATGTCGAGCTGCGGGCACAACGCCGCCACCCGGTCGCGCTTGAGCTGGGGGTCGTAGTAGCTGTTGTAGTTGTCCAGGCCCACCACGGTCTCGCCACGCGCAGCCAGTGCGCGGCAGGTGTAGGCGCCGATGAAACCGGCGGCGCCGGTGACGAGGATGGTCATGGCAATGATCCTGAAAACATCAAAGGGAGGCGGGCAAGCAACGCTCAGAACACCCCGAAGCGCGCCTTTTCGCCATGTTGCGGCGGCGCAGGTCGATGTCGTCCCGAATGTTGCCGGCATCGAAGCGATCCAGCAGTCCATCGCTGCCCTGGCTCAACTTCAACGCCAGTGCTCCGAAGACATCGTATCGTCGGCGTGGCTCATGGGCGGCGTTTGCCGTCGCTGCCGGCGCCGGGATTGGCGACACGGCGCCCCGGCTGCGGTGTGGTTGCAGGCGGCCCTGCGCGCTCGGCTGCCAGCGTTGCCTTGCGCTCGGCGCTGAAGTCCCACCAGTTGCGGGCCGGCTCGCCTTGCATGAAGCGCACCAGTGACAGGAAGACATCGATCACGCACGGGTCATGGGTGACGCCGGTGCGCAGGCAGAGCTGTGCGTACATGTCGTAGGCATCGCGGCCCTGCAGTTGCGCCGGCATGCGGATGCCGATCCGCTGCAGGTCCTTTTCGCAGGCCGGCCCGACGTTGGGCAGGTCGGTCAGGCGCAGCAGATGCGCGCGGTCCACTTTGGCGGGATGCATCGCTGATCCTCCTGCGCTGGCCGCATTCACCCCTTGCGGGTGCGCAAGCGTTCCAGCACGCCTTCCAGGGTATCCAGGTCGGTGTAATGGATCACCAGCTTGCCCTTGCCGCCGCGGCCATGGTTGAACACCACCTTGGTGCCCAGCGATTCGGACAGCTCGGTCTGCAGCGAGGCGATATCGGCCTGCGGTGCAGCGGTCACCGGCTTGCCCTTGCGCAGCGAGCCCGGCACCTTGCCGGCGGCGAACTGCTGCGCGCGGTGTTCGACCTCGCGCACCGACCAACCCTGGTCGGCCGCTTCCTGCGCCAGCTTGCTGGCCAGCTCCGGCGCCAGGGTGAGCAGCGCACGCGCATGGCCCATTTCCAGGCGGCGGGTTTCCAGCAGCACCCGGATCGCCACCGGCAATTCCAGCAGCCGCAGCAGGTTGGACACCGACGCACGCGAGCGGCCCACCGCTTCGGCGGCCTCGGCGTGGGTCAGCGAAAATTCGTCGATCAGCCGCTGCAGCGCCTGCGCTTCTTCCAGCGGGTTGAGGTCTTCGCGCTGGATGTTCTCGATCAGCGCCATCGCGATGACGGTGCGGTCGTCCAGCTCGCGCACCACCACCGGCACCTCGCTCAGCCCGGCCAGCTGCGAGGCGCGCCAGCGGCGTTCGCCGGCCACGATCTCGAACTGCCCCGGCGCCAGCGCACGCGCCACGATCGGCTGAATCACGCCCTGCGCCTTGATCGACTCCGCCAGCTCGGCCAGCTTGACCTCGTCCATCTCGCGGCGCGGTTGATACTTGCCCGGCTGCAATTGGTCCACCGGCAACTGGCGCAGGGTATCGCCCGGCTGCAGCGCGTCCTCGCTGCTTGCCTCAGGTGCCGCTGCCGCTGCTGCGCCCTTCGGTCCCAACAGCGCTTCCAGGCCACGGCCCAGGCCGCGTTTCTTTGCCAGGGGCGGCTTGCTCATCAGACGGTCTCCACGGGCCGGACGGCCTTGTTGCGGTCGTTCTGGCGGCGCACGATTTCGCCGGCCAGCCCCAGGTAGGCCACGCCACCGCGCGAGGTGCGGTCGTAACCGACGATGCTCTGGCCATGGCTGGGCGCCTCGGCCAGGCGCACGTTGCGCGGCACGATGGTGCGGAACACCTTGTCGCCGAAATGCTCGGTCAGCTCCGCCGACACCGCGTTGGCCAGGTTGTTGCGGATATCGAACATGGTGCGCAGCACGCCTTCGATTTCCAGCGCCGGGTTGAGGTTGGCGCGCAGCGCTTCGATCGTCTCCAGCAGCGCGGTCAGCCCTTCCAGCGCGTAGTACTCGCACTGCATCGGCACGATGATCGAATCGGCCGCGGTCAAGGCATTGAGCGTCAGCAACGACAACGCCGGCGGGCAGTCGATCAGGATGAAGTCGTACTCGTCGCGGATCGGCGCCAGCGCGCGCTTGAGCCGCTGCTCGCGCTCGCCCTGGTCCATCAACTGGATCTCGGCCGCGGTCAGGTCGATGTTGCCCGGCAGCAGGTCGAAGCCTTCCGGCGCGGTCACCCGGATCTCGGCAGCGGTGTTCTCGCCCAGCAGCAGATCGCAGGTGGAGGCGGCCACATCGCGCTTGTCGATGCCGCTGCCCATGGTCGCGTTGCCCTGCGAGTCCAGATCCACCAGCAACACACGCTTGGGCGCGCGCGCCAGGCCGGCCGCCAGATTGACTGCCGTCGTGGTCTTGCCGACGCCGCCTTTCTGGTTGGCAATGGCGATGATCCGGGCCATGCGGGAGAGCCTCGTGGGCAAGGAGTAAGACCGGCCATTATGCGGGCAGGGCGTCGGATCGGGAAATGCCGCCAGCGGCGGGGCATCGGACAAGCGGGAATGACGCCGTGCGGTTCAGCCCGCGGGCGAGGCGGCGCCGGGCGGGTCCTTCATGGCCCGGTAGCGCTGCAGGATATCGGCGATTTCGCCGTCCAGCGCGGTGCGCTGTTGTTCGAAGCTGGTCTGCAGTCGCAACTGCGCCATCAGTTCGCGATGGCGTTGCTGGATGTCGCCGGCCAGCTTGTCGGCCACGGCCTGGCCGGCAAGCTCGCGGTCGCCGGCGGCGCGCAACATGCTGGCCAGGCCTTCGCGCAGGCTGGTCACATTGAAGCGCGCGGTGTGGATGTTGTTGTCCACGATGGCAATGCGCTCGTTGAACACCCGGCGCAGGTCGTCCTCGCTTTGATACGACATCAACATGGCCTGGTCGGTGCGCTTGCGCATCTGCTCGGCGGCCAGATCGGCCTGGCGTTGTTGTTCATTGGCCGCTGCCGCAGCACGCTCGTCGCTGCTCATCGCGCGTTGCACCTCGGCGCTGCGCATGCCGCTTTTGACGTTGAACTCGTCGCGCGCCTGGTTCACCGCTTCCGGTGGCAGCGTGTCGCTGCACACCCGGGCGCCGTTCTGGTTCCAGCAATACAACTTCTTGGCGGCAGGCTTGTCCTGCGCACCGACCGGCACCGCCATGACAGCGGCCGTCACGGCGGCGAGTAACGCCAAACGTTGGTGTCTCGGCATCATCGCAGCCCCCTGTCGCCTGCCGTCAGCCTGTGGTGTCGGTGCCGTAGCGGCCACGATAGGCCAGCAGCGGTTCCCGGTAGTCGACAAGGTCGGCGTTTCCTGCCGCAAAAGCAAGCAGGTCGGCGAGGTTGGCCACCGCGATAACCGCAAGGCCGGCCTCGGCCGCCACTGCCTGCGCCGCCGAGCGGCGGTCCTGCTCGGAGGCGATCTCCTGCCGGTCCAGCGCCACCACGATCCCGGACGGGATGCCGCCGGCGCCACGGATGATGCCCAGCGCCTCGCGGATCGCGGTGCCGGCGGTGATCACGTCATCGACGATCAGGACCTTGCGCCCGGCCAGCGGCGCACCGATCAGGCTGCCGCCCTCGCCATGGTCCTTGGCCTCCTTGCGGTTGAACGCCAGCGGCAGATCGCGCCCGCGCCCGGCATAGGCACAGGCCAGCGCCGTCGCCAGCGGGATGCCCTTGTAGGCCGGGCCGAACAGCAGGTCGAAGTCCACCCCGGCCGCATCGATCGCATCGGCATAGCACTGCGCCAGCTGCGCGGTCTTGGCCCCGGAATCGAAGCGCCCGGCGTTGAAGAAGTACGGGCTGAGCCGCCCGGACTTGAGCGTGAACTCGCCAAAGCGTAGGGCATCGGCGCCCAGGGCCAGCTGCAGGAAGCGGGTGCGGTGATCGGTCATTGGACGGGAACGGGGAATGGGGAATCGGGAATGGTAAACGCATCGTGCGCTGGCAGCCTTCCGGCTGCGCCTGGGGTAGGCTTTACGATTCCCCATTCCCGACTCCCCATTCCCGGCCTATGCGCATCATCAGTTTCAACGCCAACGGCCTGCGCTCGGCCGCCAGCAAAGGCTTCTTCGATTGGTTCGCCACCCAGAACGCGGACGTGTTGTGCATCCAGGAGACCAAGGCGCAGGAACATCAGCTGGCCGGCCCGGAGTTCCTGCCTGCCGGCTACAAGGCCTGGTTTCGCGACGCCAGCACCAAGAAGGGCTATAGCGGCGTGGCGATCTATGCCAAGCAGGCGCCCGACGAAGTGCGCACCGCGCTGGGCTGGCCGGAGTTCGACGAAGAAGGCCGCTACATCGAAGCGCGTTTTGGAAACCTCAGCGTGGTGTCCTTCTATATCCCGTCCGGCTCCTCGGGCGAACTGCGCCAGGGCTACAAGTTCCAGGTGATGGAATGGCTGCGGCCGATCCTGGACGAATGGCTGGCCAGCGGCCGGCAGTACGTGCTGTGCGGCGACTGGAACATCGTGCGTTCGGCGCTGGACATCAAGAACTGGAAATCCAACCAGAAGAATTCCGGCTGCCTGCCGCCCGAGCGCGATTGGCTCAATGGCCTGTGCGCCGACGCGGCAAGCGACGCCAGCGCTGCCGATGGCCGTGGCTGGGTCGACAGCTACCGCGTCCTGCATCCGCAGGGCGAGGACTACACCTGGTGGAGCAACCGCGGCGCCGCGCGCGCCAACAATGTCGGTTGGCGCATCGACTACCAACTGGTCACCCCCGGCCTGCGCGACGCACTGCAGGCCTGCGCGATCTATCGCGAGCAGCGCTTCTCCGACCATGCACCGTATGTCGTGGATTACGCGCTGTGAGTGAGGCCGCGCAGTGGGTCGGCGCGAGACGGGGCGGGAGTGTCGCTACTCAGAATTGGCGTACTCCCAGTGGCGTGGCGCAGTCAGGCATCACGTGCATGCGGGCGGTAGCCCGCCGCAGCGCGAGGGCTGCAGATCCTTCAGGGAGCCGATTGTGCGTTTGCGTCAGCCCGGCCCGCGCCGCGGTCGGTAACACTGCCCGCACTGCACCGACCAGCATCCGATCCCACCGGCCGCACGCATGAGCAAGCCCGCACCCAAGTACAAAGGCCTGCGTGGCATCCGGCAAGCCTTCGCCACGCCATCGGCGGCGACCATGGCATTGCTGGGTTTCGGCAGCGGCCTGCCGTTCTTGCTGATCGCCTCGCAAACGCTGTCCACACGGTTGCGTGATGTCGGGCTGGACCTGGGCAGCATCGGCCTGATCAGCCTTGCCAGCTTCTTCTATCTGCTCAAGTTCCTGTGGGCGCCGCTGATCGACCGCTATGCGTTCCCGATCACCGCGTTTCTGGGCCGCCGGCGTTCCTGGCTGCTGGTCTCGCAACTCGGCGTCACCGCCGGCCTGTTCGCACTGGCGTTTTCGCGCCCGGACATGAGTGTCACCGGCCTGGTCGCCTGGGTGCTGTTCGCCTCGTTCTGGGGCGCCACCCAGGATTCGGTGGTGGATGCCTACCGCATCGAAATTGCCCCGGACACGGCGCAGGCGGCCTTGGCGGCGACCTACACCCTGGGCTATCGGGTCGGCCTGATCCTCGGTGGCGCCGGGGCGCTGTACCTGGCCGAATACCTCAACTGGACTTCGGCGTACCTGGCCATGTCGGCGCTGATGCTGCTGCCGATCATCACCACCCTGGTATGCCGCGAGCCGGACCGGCCGCTGGTCACGGTGGTGCGTCGCATCGACGTGGCCGGCGCATTCTGGCAGCCCATTTCCAGTTTCTTCTCCAGCAATGGACTGGTGCTGGGCATCGTCCTGCTGGCATTTGTCGGCCTGTTCAAGTTCCCGGATCAGGTGATCGGCGTGATGGCCGGGCCGTTCTATCT
This sequence comes from Xanthomonas sp. 10-10, assembly GCF_040182365.1. Classification (NCBI taxonomy): domain Bacteria; kingdom Pseudomonadati; phylum Pseudomonadota; class Gammaproteobacteria; order Lysobacterales; family Lysobacteraceae; genus Xanthomonas; species Xanthomonas sp. 10-10. Next base: position 4,564,287 of record NZ_CP144460.1, on the reverse strand, counting down.
GGATTCTGGCTACACCAAGGCCGACATCGCCACCGTGTCCAAGCTGTTCGGTGTATGGATGGGCATCGTCGGCGCGTTCGCCGGCGGTGCGGCGGTGGCGGCGTTCGGTTTCCGTCGCATGCTGCTTGTGGCCGCCCTGGGCGTGGCGCTGTCCAACCTGGCGTTTTTGCTGATGGCGCAGAACCCTGGCAAATTGTGGGCGTTCTACGCCGCACTCAGTGCCGACAATCTGTTCCAGGGGTTCGCCGGTACCGTGCTGGTGGCCTTCATGTCATCGCTGACAAATCGCAATTTCACCGCCACTCAGTACGCCCTGCTGGTGTCGCTGGCCAATCTGCCGGGCAAATTCGCCGGCGGTGTGTCCGGGTTCCTGGTCGAGGCCACCTCCTACAGCACCTTCTTCATCCTCAGTGCCCTGACCGTGGTTCCCACGCTGGCCCTGCTCGCCTGGCTCTGGCCGCGCCTGCTGGCACACGACAGGCAACCGGATTGAAACCGCCGTCAAGGTTGTCGATGATGCCGACGGGGCACTGCATCGCACGAGGAAGGGCATGACCGATCTGGTGTTGCGTGACATCGATCCGCTGCTGGTGGACCGCATCCGCCGCATTTCCGTCGCACGCGGCTGGACCCAGCACCAGACCGTCATGCATCTGCTCGAACAGGGCCTGTTCGCCAGCGAATACGAAGTCACCGGCGGCCTGCAGCATCCGGAAGTCGATGCCCTGGCCGAAGCGATTGCCGCACTCAAGGCGTTGCCGGCCGGTAACAATCCCTAGCGACAGGCGAGCTGCGGCGGCTGCCAGGCAGAGTTGGAAGGGCCCATTCGCAACACATGCAGTGGTGAAGCGCTTCCGGCCCTTGCTAGCGGGGCCAGACAATCGGCGGCAGGCAAGTCCGTTCCATGCCCGGACGGCAGCCGGCCCCAGCGCACGTTCGCCCCAACCGCCTAATCCTCTTGTGCCGGCTGCTGGCAATGGCCTGGTAGGACCCTCATGCCGGATGGATCGCCCCCAGCAACCGCGGTCCCGCCGCGCCGGTGACCGACGGCAGGTTCGCCGGGCGCCCGGCCAGGAGTTCGGCCGCCAGCCAGGCAAACCCCATCGCTTCCAGATAATCCGGATCCAGCCCATGCCGCGCGCTGGATTCCACCACCACCCCCGGCAGCCGCGCCGCCAGGCGAGTCATCAGCACCGGATTGCGCACGCCGCCGCCGCACACCAGCACGCGGCGGGTCTGCGGTTGCAGCCGCAGCAAGGCGTCGGCCACGGTGGCTGCGGTGAGTTCCAGCAAGGTCGCCTGCACATCGGCCGGGCGCAGGCGCGCATCGCCCATCGCCTGCATCACCCAGGCCAGGTGGAACTGCTCGCGCCCGGTGCTCTTGGGCGGCGCCAGCGCAAACCATGGGTCGGCCAGCAACGCCTGCAGCAGGCGCGCGTCCACCTGGCCACTGGCCGCGAACGCACCGTCGGCATCGAACGCGGTGCCGTGATGCTGCTGGCACCAGCTGTCCAGCAGCGCGTTGGCCGGGCCGGTATCGAAGCCCAGTACTGTGCCGTCGCGCGGGATCAGCGTCAGGTTGCCGATGCCGCCCAGGTTGAGCACCGCGCGGTCTTCATCGCCGGCCCCCAGCATCGCCAGATGAAAGGCCGGCATCAGCGGCGCGCCCTGTCCACCGGCAGCGACATCGCGGCGGCGGAAATCGGCCACCGTGGTCAGGCCGGTGTGCTCGGCGATCCGGCTGGCATCGCCGATCTGCCAGGTAAAGGCCGGATCCCCGTTCGGCCGGTGGCGGATGGTCTGCCCATGCGAGCCGATCGCGCGGATGCGCTGTCGCGCAATGCCACTGGCATCGATCAGTTGATTGGCCGCAGCCGCAAAGGCCAGACCCACCTGCGCATCCAGCCGGCCCAGCGCATCGATGGCGATGGTCTCGGCGCCCTGGCCCAGCGCAACCAGCGTCTCGCGCAGCTGCGGCGCCCACGGCACCGTCATGCCTGCAACCAGTTCGCAGCGTCGGTGGCTGTCATCGGCAAAACGTACCAGCGCGGCATCGATGCCATCGGCGCTGGTGCCCGACATCAGGCCCAGATAGAGCGGGGAGTTTTCGTGTTCCGGAACGGTCATGCCAGAGCCAGATGCGCAGCGGTCGTGCAGCTTGTGCAGCCTGGGCGAGGCCGTCAACTGGCTGCCGATGGGTCCGGCCGAAAGGACGGCGCCCCTGACCGAACGAAGGCCGCCAGTAGCCAGGAATCCGCGCGACCATCTGGGAGCAGCCAACAAAGCGTCGCGAGCACTCGTCAGATACGCGGACGGCGCGCTGGGAACTCGCAAACCAGTGGTACGGGCCGCACCGAGCACCGGCAGCGTCTACCTGGTCGCTACATAGCGGGTGTGCTGGCCGCTCTAAATGCGTCGCCTATGTGTTTACCGCTTCGCGCCGATGCGACAGTTTGCTGACAGGCGGATGGGTGCGGACATTCGTACCGAATGCGGTCACTGCCAGGAGCGACGCGCAGTCTCAAGTCAACTTGTCCAGCTGCATTCGCCTGGCGCGGCGGTGCGCGGACCAGTGCGATCGCACCGGTTAGGGCTCGCCGGAGCCCTCAACCGCGCGGCTTGCCCTTGGCAGTCTTGCCGGCATCGGCATAGATCATCTTTTCCATGCCTTCGATGCGCGCCATGGCCGGTGCAGTCTGTGCACGGAAGGCGGCCAACTCGGCGCCTTGCAGCGGCTCCGGCGGCGGCATCGTCACCGACATCGGGTTGCGCTGCTGCCCGGCGACGCGGAATTCGTAGTGCAGATGCGGGCCGGTCGCCAGGCCGGTCATGCCGACATAGCCGATCACCGTGCCCTGATTGATGCGCTGCCCGGCCTTGATCTTGCCGAAGCGCGACATGTGCCCATACAGCGTGCTGTAGTTCCTGCCGTGATCCAGGATCACCACATTGCCATAGCCGCGCTGGGTGCCGACGAACACCACCCGCGCATCGCCGGCCGCCATGATCGGCGTGCCCGATGCGGCCGCGTAATCCACACCCTTGTGCATGCGCATCGTGCCCAGAACCGGATGCTTGCGTGCACCGAAGGTGGAGCTGATGCGGCTATAGGCCACCGGCATGCGGATGAAGCTCTTCTTCAACGGCCGTCCGGTGATGTCGTAGTACTCGGCCGGCTTGCCGGCGCGCTCGAAGCGGAAGCCGGTATAGGTCTTCCCGCCGGTGGTGAAGGTCGCCGCCAGGATGTCGCCGGTGTTGATCCGCTCGCCCTCGCGCCAGGTCTCGTCCATCACCACGCTGAAACGGTCGCCCGGCTGCAGATCCTTGTCGAAGTCGATGTCGTACTTGAAGATCTCGTCGGTCATGATTGCCACCGCGGCCGGCGACAGCCCCGACTTGCCGGCCGATGCGTACAGCGAGCTGCTGATTTCACCGCTGGCCACCACGGTGCGCGTGGTGGTCGCACGCTCGGTCACCTTCTCGCGCACGCTGTCGCCCAACAGGCGCAATTCCACCCGATGACTGTCGTCACGATCGAAGCGCAGTGCCCGCAACTCACCCGGCGTCGGCATGTCGAACGCAATCTCGGTCCCCGGACGCAGCTTGGTCAACGCCTCCTTGGTGCCAGGATGCGCCAGCACCTGATACATCACCGCGGTCGGAATTCCCAACTCCCCGAACAACGTGCTCAGCGTCTGCCCCGACTTGACCTGCAGGATTTCCCATTCCGTGCTCGGCGCCAACTGCTTGCGGCTGGGCACCAGTGGCGGCAACGGCAACGCCAGCGTGGAATGGCTGGAGAGCGGGGTGTCGATGGCGTTGGAAAAGCCTGGCACGATCGTCGCCACCATCGCACCGATGGTCGCGAACAAGCTGGCGTGGATCCAGTGACGGCGCGTCCAGCGGTCATTGAATGCGGCCGGCAGGTGCTGCTTGAGCTTGCGATGCAGTGCAGTGTCGTGGAGGACGTGGAGGCGTTCTTGGAAGCGCCGCTTGCGTGCACGGCCCTGCTCTGAGTTCTGCATCGTTGGATTTCCTCGCTGGCTCGAAGTGCGAGCCCAATCGCCGGTACCATAGACAGCCTGTAACAGCGCGTCAAACCATTGAGCCTGTTCATTATTTTCACTTGGCGCGGAATTAACCCGCGTTTAACATCATTCACGTTGTTGACGGCAAACGCCGCTGGAGTCCGTGGTTGGCCACTATTGAAGAATCCCTCGCACTCATCGGCCGTGGCGCCGACGAGATCCTCAAGCCCGATCAGCTCGAGGCCCGCCTGAAATCGGG